>JBAPQU010000122.1:0-6241 GCA_049280795.1 Candidatus Sulfotelmatobacter sp. | reverse complement strand
ATGGCCCGATGCGTGCAATGGGGAGGCATATGATTCTACTCATCACACCATCGGCTCGCGGCCAAGAGTGTGCCGCCAGCCTGAAGGCCGAGACCGGCAGCGAAACCCACTGGTCAGAAAATCTGCAGCAGGCTGTAGCTCAACTCCGCGAACAGTCTTACACTGCAGTGGTCCTCGATCAATTTCTATTAGAGAACGAGCCCACCGAAAGCGACCAGGTGCTCGAGCATCTGGGTACGGCCTTTCCCGTCTATCTGAACTTTGCCGTCAGTGGCATGGAGCGGCTGCTGCGCGAAGTCCGCTCTGCGCTACATCGCCGCAAGCGCGAGGAAGTTCAGGCCCGTCGTTCGGTCGAGCAACAGTTTCGCAGCGAAATGTGCGAATCGCTCACCGCCATGCTTCTCTCGTGCGAGTTGGCCATGTCCGTGCCCGAAGTCCCCGCTCCCGCCGCGGAAAAAATCCGCCTCATCGACAATCTCGCCCGCGACATGCGCCAGAGGCTGGGCGTGAACTAGTCCGCCGCAGCTATCAAATCCAAAGCTCTGAAACTGCGTGCGTCCATACTCTCTCTCGCCCCAGGGGCGCGGGTGCAACTCTCTGCAACTGCCTCATCCCAAAAAAACTTCCATGCTTTGGCCCATTAGCCTAAAATAGGCCGACGCGCCTGGGCCGCGTCCAAAGCGGTATTTCCATGTCCAACGAGGAGAGGTTCTGTGCACGTTCTCGTCACCGCCGATACCATGTCCGGCTCTTGGACCTACACTCGCGAACTGGTCACGGGCCTGGTCACGCGCGGCGTCCGGGTCACGTTGGTCAGCTTCGGAGAAATCCCCCTACCCGACCAGACAGCCTGGATGGATCTTCTCCACGGCCTCGAGTATCGCCCCACAGCGTTCCGCCTCGAGTGGATGGACGATGCGCCACGGGACTTGCCCGAATCTTCCGAATTCCTAGCCAATCTCGCTCGTGAAGTTCGGCCTGACCTGCTCCACCTTCATCAGTTCTGCCACGCCGATCTTCCTGTCGATATCCCGCGCGTAGTGATGGCTCACGGCGACCTCGTCAGTTGGACTGAAGCCGTGCAAGGCCGAGCCCCGCGCTCCACGCCGTGGCTGAGGTGGTATCGCGAAACGGTCATTCGTGGCATTGCCTCAGCCGACGCCGTAGTCGCACCCTCGGCCTGCATGCTCAACACTCTTATCTCTACCTACGAGCGCCCGCGCCGCGCCACCATAATTTATCCCGGACGCAATCCTATCTTCTTCAATCCCTACATCGCCAAAGACGATTCCGTGCTCTCGGTTGGCCGCCTGCTCGATGCCGGAAAACAGGTTTTCCTGCTCACACAACATACTCAGCCGTTCGCGGTCTGCATCGTCGGTGCCGAGCAAACCGTGCCCGTGCCGCGTATTCCCATCCGCGCCGATGTGAAGGTCGCGACTGCCCAGAGCTGCGTTGCCATTCGCGGCGCGCAAACCGAAGCCCAACTGCGCGCTCTCTACAGCCGCGCCGCCGTCTATGCCGCCACGGCCCGCTACGAGCCGCTGGGCATCGCGTCGCTCGATGCCGCCTTCTCCCGGTGCGCCATCGTCGCTAACGATATCCCCAGTTTCCGGGAAGTGTGGGGAGACGCCGCCCTCTACTTTCGCACTAACGACGCCCACAGCCTGGCCGAAACTCTTCGCCGCCTCGAGGCCGACCGTTCCCTGCGTCGCGCCTATGCCGAGCTCGCCTACACCCGCGCCCGCGAACGTTACACCGCCAAGCGCATGATCGACGACTACCTCGATCTCTACCGCAGCCTGCTCTCAGCGGATTCCGTGGCCGCCTAAACCTCGAACCATGGACAACCGCCGCCCTTTGGTTGTCCAGCTGAGCCGAGCGAGGCGCCCAATCTCATGCAGCAAAGATCTCGGGAAGGGCACGACATCAGTCGTGCCGTAAAGGTTGGTTGGTCGACCGCGCCTTCAGGCGCTGAGGGAGGGGTAGTTTGAAGGCAGGCCTCCAGCGCCTCGCCGCTAATGATATCTTGTACCCTTACTAGAAACCCGTAAGGTTGGAGAAATCAAACTCATGGCTCAGGTAAAAATCACGGTCCGTCCCAATGGTCCATTCCGCGTAGAAGCTCCCGAAGGTTCGATTGAACTCGTCGACGCCAACGGAACCCCGTACGACCTCACCGGCAAGCCCGCATTCTCCCTCTGCCGCTGCGGCGGTTCGGTGAACAAACCCTTCTGTGACGGTACCCACAGCCGCATCGGATTCCAGGGCGCAGAACTGGCCGTAAAAAAGGCCGACGGCTAGACGCCGTTTATAAATTTCCCCGGAAGGGTACGATTTCAGAGGTTGCGGAAAAACGAATTTCCGCGACGATCGCGAAGGGCACGACTTCAGTCGTGCCGTCAAATCGTGAAAAGTGTGCACACGCTTTAGCGCCTGCGGGTATTTATCGATCTATTGGTGATCCTTCAATTGCGTCGCCTTACCCTTTGCTTCCTGTGCCTGCTTGGAGAGCCCCTTGGCTTGATAAGCGTCGGCAAGGGCAGTTTCGATTTCATAATCATCTCCACCCCGTTGCTGCTCCTTGAGGAACGCGGCGATGGCATCATCGTACTGGCCTAGTCTCGCGTAGGAGACGCCAAGGTTGTAGTCAACCCCAGGGGATTGCGAATCAAGGCGGGCGGCAGTTTTATATTCTTCGATGGCAGCTTTATCGTTCTGTTCGGCGGCCAATGCCAGGCCAAGGCCGTAGTGGGCGTCGGAGTTATTCGGATCTTGAGTCAACAACTCCGTGAAAGTATCTTTCGCGTCTTGCGGGCGATTCTCATTCAGATACACCATCCCCAATAGCGCGCGCGCGTCGGCATGTTGCGGCTGAAGTTGAAGCACATGCTTAAGTTCGTCTTCGGCGCGCGTGTAGTCAGCCTGGTTGAAATAACCTTGCGCTAGAGCAAAACGTGCCGGAACGAAGTTGGGTCGTTGCTTGACGATCTCTTCGAGATGGGCCACGGCTCGGCCGGGCTGGTTCTCGTCTGCGAAGGTTGGCGCTCGTCCCAGGCGCAGGGGAACTCCGTAATGATGTGCCAATGCGCCTGCGCAACCGCCCAGGGCCAGGACCGCGATAAGAAAAATCGCGACTCGGCGCGGAGCGTGATTTTGTTGCGGAGCGATAAGCGCGATGAGCGCGCCAAGGATTAATCCGGTAATAAGGCCCCCGATGTGAGCGGCGTTATCCGTGACCCCGTCGGAACCGAAGAGATTGGGAAGAAATCCCCACGCGAGGTTGAAGCCGACAAATATAAACAGGCTGCGGAGCGGGCCCGAGAGTGCGGAGCGCGGAATCGAGAACTCCCCCAACTTGAACGCAGCGATGAGGGCACCCGCGAGTCCGAAGATCGCGCCGGAAGCGCCGACGCTCAAGACGTGCACATTCCAGATTATGCTGGCGAGACTGGCGCCCAGTCCGCAGATGAGATAGAGCGCACCGAAGGTCCAGCGGCCATAAAGCGATTCGCTGAGTGCGCCCAGGTCCCACAGGCACCACATGTTAAAGGCAATGTGAAGGAATCCTCCGTGAACAAAGACGCAAGCCAGCAACCGCCACCATTCGCCAGAGATTGTCAGCCCGCCCGCGTTGCCGTACCATTGCACCAGCTCCTGTCCGGGGAAATCTTGGAACGGATTGCCTCCGTTGCCGATTACCATGCCGAGAAATACGGCTACGTTGATGCCGAAAAATATCTGGGTGAGGGTAATGGAGGATTCGCTGCGGCGGACAACCCAGGGTGTGCGCATGACTGGTTGCCGTGCATCGTCGGGGAGTTCACCTCGTTGCGCGGCTTCGTGCTGCACGCACCACTGGCATATCTTCTTGCCAAAGGTAAACCCAGGAAGCTGTCGTCCACACCGAATGCAATTTGCCATGTTTTCTTAAAAAGAGTTCTTAAAAGAGTATCAGCAGTGCGGTGCGCAGGGCGAGAAGTGAGAAGCGAAAAAAAAGAGGAAGCAAAAGGCTGGTTGAGCCGCCATTCCGCGAGAAGCAAGAGCAGTTCCAGCGTCAGGCGCTCAGAGGCTTCGCGTCAGCGAATCAAGTTCATCAGGAGGCAACTGCACAAATGCCGCCGCGGCAGCGGTTTTTAGTGCGCCGTAAGTCCGAAGGCCGTCGATCTCACCCACGGTGCGCAGGTGCGCCAGAGCCGGCATTGCGTTCAAGATATCCGCCCGAAGCAGCAACCAGAAGCGAAGCTTGATTCTGGTCAGCGCGGAATACAGCCGGACCTCGATTGCCCGCTCCTGCAAAATAGAAGCCACGCTGGCGCGGTGAGGGTCACAACTGTTCTTTTCCGCATCGGCGAACTGTACGAGGACTTTGGCGTTGTGAGACATACGGCGCGTTAGTTCTAGATACAAACGCATGCGCTTCCGCTGCGCCTCGCGAAACTGGAGCGGGCCAAGCTTCCAGCGAAACCCAAATTCCGCAGCCGGATCGAGGAGCGACTCGGCAAGCGAAATGTCCACCGGGTAGAGGAATGGAATGACGTCATCAACGTCGCGCTTGGGAAAGCGCGTCCAGGCACAGCGCAACATGTAGATGCAGGATAAAGCGCCCCACGCAATGATCAGCCAGGTGGAAATAATAGAGAACATAACCTAGCGCATCCTCCGCAACGCGTCCTTATATCGTTCTAGATCACTGGGGGAAGGAGCCGATAACTCCGAACTCAGGGTCTTTGTCTTTTGACGCACGCTAAAAAACCATATCCAGATCAATACGGCAACAGAGTATGCCACAAGTGAAGTCACTCCCCACAAAAATTTGAATTTTGTTCCAAAATCCGAAAACTTGGTCGTGGTCAGCAGCATCACCGTGGCATAAAGCCCAAACCCTGTGGCTATGCCGAATGGATACTGCCGCCAGCGGAGGCCGACGACCGGGACCAGTGTTGCCAATCCAGCGAAGACGAATACCTGCACGAACCGGACTGCAATTTCGCCGACGGCAATATAGAACTCGACGCCGCTGAGGCGCGACGGGACCACGCTCGCCCGCGCTATGCTCATGCCTATACCGGCAGTGAGGACAGCGGGAAAGATAAGACGGGTCCACCAGGCGCGAGTCAGACTTCCGAGAACCGTTTGCAGCACCTCGTACATCACCAGGATTCCAAGCAGATCGTAGCCGGCCTCGGTGATCCAATAAGTTAGGTAGTAAACGTCGTGATGAGCGTGAACCGCAAAGCGTGCAACTCCCGCAGCCACCGCGAAGGTCATATAGGCAAAGAAGCATGGAACTGACGAGTACGCACGCTGACGAAGCAGCGTCCAAAGTAACAACGCCATCAGCGCTAACGGGATGTAGGTTAGAAAAATCAAGCCGGGAGCAGCTTACCTCATCCGCTCCCGGCTTTCGACAGGTTATTCCGTTAGACCGCAATGTTGGGCTTGGGCGGTTTCGTCGACGTGGTGGGCGGCATTCCCGGCCCGTCGGCCAATTGAACAACCGCTGGCTTTGGGGGCTTGGTCGTTGACCCAATAGGCGGCATTCCGGGCCCATCGGCCAAGGCTACCGAAGCGAACGACATAAGCAACAGCGTAACTGCGAAGGCGCGTTTCATAAGCGATTCTCCTTATCAATGGGGGATTCCCCAGGGGAACAGTTTAGTCGGGGACGCAAGAGGCAGGGGCGTAGGTGCCAAGACCGGGCAAAATCCGAACGAAGGGGTGGTCCAGCCGCAACGCCTGTGGCGTCTCAGTGAATGGTTTTCGTCTTCCGCGACATGTAATCCATCAGCAGGTATTGCCCCAGCGTATAAGGCGTCGTGAAGTAGGCCTTCCCACGGCACATCTCGGTGACCTTCTGCACGAACTGTACCAATCCATAGTCTGACGCGAGCATGAAGGTATTAATGAGCACGCCAGCGCGCTTGCACTTCGAAACTTCTTCCAGCGTCTGGCTCACGACAAGAGGATCGAGGCCGAAGGCGTTCTTATATATGCGCCCATCTTCGAGGGTGAGCGCGGAAGGCTTGCCGTCGGTAATCATGACGATCTGCTTCATGTCTTTTCTTTGCCGCTGCAATATTCTCTGCGCCATACGCAGGCCTTCGCGCGTGTTGGTGTAGTACGGGCCGACCTTGACCCGCGCGAGTTGCGACAGAGGAACTTCTTCGGCGGAGTCGTGGAAGAGTACGAGCGAGAGCGAATCTCCCGGATACTGCGTTCGTATCAAGTGCGACAACGC
>JBAPQU010000121.1:0-7168 GCA_049280795.1 Candidatus Sulfotelmatobacter sp. | reverse complement strand
TGTCCCCAGCCTCTGATTCAGTGCCACAGCTTTGCAGATTTTTCAGTTACTGTTTCAAGTAGCGAAGCGCAACACATCCCGATTTAAGAACCTTGGACTCGACAAGTTTTAGTTGTAATTTCTCGGTCAGGCTAACCCCTTCAAACAAGCGTCTCCCTTTTCCCACAACGATTGGCGCAACGACAATACGATATTCGTCAACCAAACCAAGCTCTGTAAGCTGTGAAGGAATATCTACGCCACCGACCAGAATAGGTTTGCCTGGTTCTTGCTTCAATTTAAGTATTTCATCGCGAAGATTCGTACGAACAATTCTCGTATTTCCATCGTCAGCGCTGTCTAACGATCGTGAAAAAACAACCTTCTTCTTGGAGACAAAGGTTTGAGCAAATTCCTTATCCGTTTTTGTCGAAGACGGGTCTTTTGCGGCATCAGGCCAGTAAGGAACCATCAATTGATAGGTTTTACGCCCGTAGACGAGCAGATCAAAATCTCGCAAGAGCTGCGAGTGATATTCAAAGTCGTCTTCATCGGGATTGAATTTGGTATGGTCGCAGCAGCCATCCAGGGTAAGGTTGATTGCGTAGGTTACATTTCTCATTGGATTGTCCTCTCTTATATATAAGTACGTAATGGTTAGTTCTTCAAAGGCCCAGCGAACTTGTAAGTATTGATAACGACGCCTGAGGAAAAAGCTTTCGTGCTGGCGGGCTCGAATGCGCGTGGTGGAGTTCCCTCTGCAAAGAGGCGCTTTCCTTTCCCCAGCAGCACTGGATAGACGATCAACACGACTTCATCCGCAAGCCCGTGTTCGAGCAGCGTCGATGTCAGCGTGGAACTACCCCAGAGCACAAGGTCCGGGCCGTCCTGCGACTTGATGCGGCGAATACCATCCACAATATTCGTCCCAACAATATTCGTCTCAACAATGTTCGTCCCAACAATGTCCGTCCCAACAACGCCCGGCCCAACTGCCACGAACGGACCCCATTCCAGACTCTCAGGTCTATGGGTCACGACGTATTTCGTCGCGGCGTTGAGGGCGTCAGACATGGGACTGCTCGGCGCCTTCGGCCAGAAGTCCGACCACTGATCATAGGTGCGCCGGCCAAGCAGCACATCGAAGCTCCCGCCATGCGCCGCAAAGACTGCATCCCTGCCAGCGGGTGTGCGATAGGGCGCCGTCCAGTTGCCGTGGGGGGAATCGTCGGACTGGATTACGCCGTCCAGCGAAATGTGTTCCATGATCTTGAGCTTTCTCATGCACTCTCCTTTTTCTCACCGATGTCATTCCGAACCGGCGCGAAGCGGCGGTGAGGGCCTGCCCTGAGCTTGCCGAAGGGAACCTGCTTCTTTCAATTAACAGAAGAGTTTGTCACCGACTGACCTTCGGTTCCGTCCGACCACCGTTGCACGCCGATCGAGAACATAGTCAGGTGCTCGGTCAGGTGCTCGTGCTCGTCGCTCACGGCCATGATTGGAGAGCCCGGCAGATTCGCTCCCCAGATTGCGGGGTCGGTCTGCGAATAATAAAACATCACGTGCGGAGGCCAGTGTTTGACGCTGTCACCGCCGTATCCTTGCTTCGACATCATGTAGCACATCGCTCCGGATTCCATCGCCGGCAATTCTTTTTGGGCGACCGCGGCCGCGATGGCCTCGTCCACCTGAGCTTGCGTGTGTCCCGCCAGGATCAAGGCGGTCCTCTTGAGGTTGCGTGGAAGGAGCGAATGCGCAGCTGCCGCGTTATAACAAATCGGGGTCCGCACTTTCGGATCCCAAAAGTCAGCGTCGGCTGCGGAAGTCCACGAACGCTCCACGATACACACGAAACCGTTCTTGCCTTTCACCGCCGTTTCGAAACCATGCCGTCCAAGCACCAGAACCTCCGCATCGTGTGAAATGGACTCTGGTGCCGCACTGCGCGCCAGGGCTATTTCCGCACCCTGATCCGTCATGAGGTATTGGTCGATCGGGGCCATTTCTGGATAATGCATCGTGGCATTCCGCGCCATCGCCTGATTCGCCGTAGCGAGGTACGCCGTACCGACCACAACAAACAGTGTGAAGCTTTGCATTGCGATTGCGCCAACCTTCTTTTTCCGCATCGTTTTCCTCCTGAGAGTGGGTCAAGTCCAATACTGCCGTTGAGTCACTTCCATCGGGTCTTCAGTCAGCCGGTCGACTACGCTTATCCTTTCTTATCCGCGACTGAAACGCCCGCACCTCGACTGGCGCCCGACAGGCGAGAGCGGCCTTGCGGCCCCATGCCAGCGCCTCATCCATGTCAGCGGCTTCCAGCACCCAAAAACCGCCGATGTGCTCCTTGGCCTCTATGTAGGGCCCGTCAGTGATGAGCACCTTGCCATCGGGCTGCGCCCGCAGCGACTTCGCTTGGCTCACCGCGTGCAGGCCGCCAACGAAAGTCCTGACCCCGGCAGCAATCATCTCTTCGTTGAGCGCGTCGATATCGCGGTGCATCGCTTCGTCCTCGACGGACGGGTCGTAGTTGTCGGGGTGGTGAATCGCAACTAAATATCGCGTCATGATTTCTCCATTTCTCCTGTGGCGGCTGCAGATCGTCGTACGAAGCGCCGCGAAATCGACAAAGTGCAGAGAGTTTTTTACTAATGGCGCATCTCAGCCGCAACGTCGTCGCCGAACTTCTTTTGGATCTCCTTTTGGGTCTCGGGATCGAAATCGGTCATGTCAAACATCCGGCGAACTTCGACCATTTCGTTATCCTTTCCGGGGATGCGCGCGGCCCATTCGAGCGCCTCTTCGCGCGACTTCACCTGGATAATCCAGTAGCCGCCGACCACTTCCTTGGCTTCGGTAAACGGACCGTCGGTCACTTTCGATTTTCCGCCTTTGAAGGTGACCCGCGCGCTCATTGTCGCGGGCGGGGTCAACCCGTCGAGCGCGAGCAGCACGCCGGCTTTCCCTAGTTCCTCGTTGTACTTGCCCATTGCCTCCATATCTTTGAAGTCGGGTACCGTGCCGGCTTTTGCGTTTGCGTAGTCTTTCGGATACATGATCATCATGAAGCGCATGGTGTTCTCCTTGTGTAATGAGTAACGAGTATTGAGTATCGAGTGTTGTGCGGACACCGTATCAGGGCCGCTCCTTTTCTGAATTTCTATTCTTGGCCCAGCGGGACTTAACGGCCGCTGCGTCTTTACATGCTCGGTGCCGGTGTTCCATCGGACCATTTGTCTGCTCCTATCAGGAAGACGGACAGTGGTGGGAAGGATTTGAGTTGTGGGTAAGATTGCTCGGAGATGTACCAGTAATTTACGGCCATGACTGGGGAGTTTGCGAGATTTGCACCCCAGGCCGCACCGTCTTTCGCTGTTTCGTAGAACATCAGGTGGGGCATATTGTGGCCGCCGTTGTCGGTTAGATACGAGCCCTTCGACATCATGTAAGAGAAAGTTCCCTGCTCGAGGGACGGTAATTCTTTTTTGTCGATCGCCGCTTTGATTGCGGCGATGACTTCGGGTTTGGAATGGCCAGCCAGGAGTAGTTCGGTACGTTTGTAGGCGTAGGGAAGGATGGAGCGGACGGCTGGTGGGTTGAGGCAATCTGCGGCGCGAACTTTTGGATTCCAAAATTCTGGGTTATCGAACATGGCCAGCCAGCCGCGTCCGACCCAGCAGACCCAGCCGTTTTTTCCTTCGACCGCGGTTTCGTAGCCGTGACGGGTTAGGACGATGACCGAGGCGTCGTGGGAGATGGCGTCTGGAGCGGCGCTGCGGGCTAATGCGATTTCGGCGTCGCGATTCATCAGATATTGTTCTACCGGTGCCATCGTTGGATATGGTTGCGCGGTGTCTTGTGCAGCTGCGGGCAAAGACGCCGCCGCGATCAGCGCGGGGACGAGTACGAGTGCGCTTAGGAAAATGCTGTGTAGTTGATTTCGGGTCATCGCTTTCCTCTATTTTGGCGGGCCGGTTGCCCGCCCTTCACGATATAGTCGAACGGTCCCACCGGAATTCGACAAGCCGTTGAGGTTTTTATTTTAACTGCCTAATCCGCCATTGCAGGAATTGGCGGGTGGCCCCGACTTTGAATTGCCGAAGTTACCGCTATTATGGTGCCCCGTCCCTCGCGCAGGTTGCGAAGGGCGGTACCGGACTGCCCACAGTGAATGGTTTGGGTTCGGACTCAAACGAGCCGGTTAGACCCTATCCTATCGGCGACGTCGTACCCGCCATCAAAGGAAATACGAGCTATCATCCTTAAGTTATGAAAATTCCAGGAGCGTTCTGTCTCTGCACACTCGTCGTCCTTACCTCCTTGGCTTTCGGGCAAAAGAAATCTGCCGCCGTAGCGCCAGCCCCAGCTGACGCGACCCAGCTTCAACTCGCCCGCGAGTCCATCGACCTTTCAATGTATGGGAGCATTCGGGAAGAAGGGCTGGCCCATTCGCGGGTGATGGATTACGCAACCGCTCTCTTTGACGACATCGGTCCGCGGCTAACCGGCTCACCCAATCTCGCCAAGGCCTACAAATGGACGAGCGATCAGTTCACTGCGATGGGATGCTCCAACGTGCACCTTGAGAACTGGGGCGACTTCGGTATGGGCTGGCGGCAGATTACCACTTCTGCTGATATGTCCTCGCCCGATACTGCCGTCTTCATCGCGCAGGCCACGCCCTGGTCCCCGGCGACCTCCAGCGAACTTCACGCCACCGTGATTGCCGTCCCGCGCCTCGAAAACGAAAAGGACTTCGATGCGTGGAAAGGAAAACTCTCCGGCAAGATCATCCTTTACGGCAAGCCGCCTAAAATTGAGCTCAACCCCAAACCGCTTCTCGAACACTACGATGCGGAGAAACTCCGCCAGATTTTCGACTATCCGCTCAATCTCGATTTTTCTGAACAGCATATTGACGACTTCACGCCTGAAAAATGGGCCGACATCTTCAAGCACGTCAACTTCCGGGAGAAGGTCGCCAAATTCTTCGCCGACGAAGGCGCTGCCGCGGTCCTTGTTTTAGGTTGGGGCGGCGATGGCGGCATTATCAAAGATGACAATGGCGAGATGTTTGGCCCGCACCCCTTTCTTCCCGATCACAAACAGCCCATCCCCTCGGCCGTCATCGCCAATGAGGCTTTTGGGCGCATCTCTCGCCTCCTCGAACATAATGTCCCCGTCACGCTCGATCTCAACATCCACACCGAGTTCACGGGAGATCACGAGCAAGGTTACAACGTCATTGCCGAGATCCCCGGCGCTGACCCCGCGCTCAAAAGTCAGGTCGTAATGGCGGGCGGCCATCTGGATAGCTGGATCGCGGGCACCGGTGCAACCGACGATGGCGCGGGAGTCATCATCACCATGGAAGCGATACGCATTCTCGCTGCGCTGCATGTCCATCCCCGCCGCACCATTCGCGCCGCGCTCTGGTCGGACGAGGAAGAGGACGAGTTTGGTTCCGGCAACTATGTCAAACAGCACTTCGCCGCGCTCGACCTCTCTACCACTCCCGACCAGCTTCAAGTCCCGCAGTATCTCCGTGAGATTGTGGGTCCGCCCACTCCCAAGCCTGAGTACTCGCAGATTTCGGTTTATTTCAACATCGACAATGGCGGAGGGAAGTTACTGGGCGTTTATGCGGAGAACAATTCAGCCGCAGCCGGCATCTTCGAACAATGGATCGCTCCGCTCCGCGATATCGGGGTCACAACCATAACGCTGCGTCCCAGCGGTTCGTCGGATCAGGATAGCTTCAATCGTGTGGGCATCCCTGCCTTCCAATTCATTCAGGATCCGCGCGACTACGGAACGCGCACCGTGCACAGCAATCAGGATGTCTACGAGCGGCTCTCGCCCGACGACCTCAAGCAGGCCGCCGTAGTTGAAGCGACGTTTCTTTACGACGCAGCCATGCGCGACGAGATGATACCGCGCCAGCCAATGCCATTTTCTGAAAAGCCTGTCGACCTGAAGATCACGGGCCCCGACGTTCAGCCTGCGAAATAATTGTATTCCGCTGCCGAAGGGGCTGGCGGCTGAGGCTGCCCGATCCATTGCGCTTTTCGATGGGGAGGTGCAGACCTGAACCTCACTTCGAATGTGCTAACTAACTTTCAATTTCGCAAAAGCCGCTCGATTCTTACTTAAGAGCCGGAGGACGGATGGCTCGCCCTTGCGTTTGTGCAAGAGGCCGCCGAAGGGTGGGACCGCGATGCCGCCGAAAGCGAACCTGTGCGTTTAGGAAATTAGGAAGTGAAACGCAAAATCTCACCGCGATCGGCACTCGGGAATCTTCCCCTTGGGAGAGCCCCTAAACCATTGGTGTCCAGTGGCACACATTTGCTTTGACTAATGGTGTCCAATGGAGTACAAATAAAATTGTGCAGACAGTTGTCGAGACGCCTACTTACCTCGCGATTGCCAATAAGCTCTTTAGCGAGGCGGAGCGCGCGGACATCGTGGCGCTGGTTGCTGCTGACCCGGAATGTGGAGACGTGATTCGCGGAACAGTCGGATTTCGAAAGGTCCGCGTCGCGCGTAAAGGAATGGGGAAAAGCGGCGGGGCGCGGGTTGTGTATATCTGGCGCAACCAGAAATTTCCGGTTTTTCTAATTGCGGTTTTTCCGAAGAACGAGAAAGAAAACCTGTCCATGGCGGAGCGCAACGCGCTAAAGGCTCGGGCCAATAGTATTTTCGAGGGCATTTTGGGGACATACGGGAGATAGCATGAAAACGCAATTCGAGCAGATGATGAATGGCCTGAACGACGTTGAGGCTTTCCTTGCTGGGGAGCAAGAAGGATTCAAGGCCCATGTGCCCCATGAAGTTGACGTGAAAGCGATCCGCAATCGACTGGGCATGACACAAGCCAGATTCTCTAACACGTTCGGGTTCAGCCTTGACGCGATCAAGCACTGGGAGGGAGGGCGGAGGAGCCCAGAAGCGCCGGCTCGCACTCTGCTCACTGTCATCGACAAAAATCCCGCTGCCGTTCTCACCGCACTGAATCCCGCCGCATTCGCTGCCGCTGTTGGCTCTTCCAAACCCACAACCGTCCACGTCAGGACCAATAGAAGGCGTCGGGCTTCTGGTGGCGTTACAAAGCGAAAGACTTACTCTGCCAAGGGTGTGAAGAGATTCTCAAGATAAAGGGGAATTGGTGAACGTCCCGTCTACCCCCGGT
>JBAPQU010000120.1:0-1955 GCA_049280795.1 Candidatus Sulfotelmatobacter sp. | reverse complement strand
GGCGCGGGGGGATTGGTCGGCTCCACTCTTGGGCTCGGTCCCGCGATCAACAGCTTCGACCCGGTTATCACAGGCACGCTGCAAGAGGATCATCTCAGCCAAACCGCTACCAGCATCTTTCAGGGCGTTCTTCCGGGGAGTAGTCTGGCGCAGAACACCGGGACGGTAAACTTCGCCTACAATCAGGCCTTTCAGTGGGGCACAAATCTGTCGGTTGGATTCAACAATAACCGGCAGACAACGAACAGCTTCTTCTCCAGCCTGAGCCCGGCGATCAACTCCAATTTCAGGGCAACCATCACCCAACCCTTGCTGCAGGGGTTCGGGTTCGCACCCAACACGCGCTTTATTCGCATCGCCAAGAACAACCGCGAGCTCTCGGATGTGGCCTTCCGCCTGCAAGTGATTACCACGGTGAACCAGATTCAGAGCATGTACTGGGATTTGGTTTACGCCTACGAAAACGCCCGCGTGCAGAAGGAATCGCTGGCCTTTGCCGAAAAGACTCTCTCCGACACCAAGAAACAAGTAGACATCGGAAGCCTGGCGCCGATTGAGGTTGTCCGCTCCCAAAGCACCGTCGCCCAGGATCAGCAAACTCTGACGATCGCTTTGACCAACTTGCAATTGGAACAGTTACTCATGAAGAACGCGCTCAGCCGGACGTTACGCGATCAGACTCTGGCTGGCGCGGAAGTGATTCCCACTTCCACCATGGAAGTTCCGGCGGACGAACCGATTCAGCCCACGCAAGACTTGATCACCGACGCCTTGCGCCATCGCGCCGATCTGGTGGAGTCGCGTATTCAACTCAATACCACCCAAATCAGCAATCAGGCGGTGCGTAGCGCATTGTTGCCCACGCTCAATCTCATCGCCTATTACGGAGGCGCTGGCGTTGGCGGAGCGCAGAACCCCGCTAACGAGTGTTCTTCTCCCGAGACCCAACTGCAGACGTTATTCGGTTGCGCTGCCCCACCTCCCGCCCTCGATCAAATTGCTCCGAATACCAGCTTGGGAGGCACGTTGAACCAACTGGTCAACTCCACTTCGCCCGACAAGGGTGTGGGCCTGCAACTCAACATTCCCCTGCGTAACCGCGCCGCCCAAGCCTTGCAGATTCGCTCGGAACTGGAATACCAGCAGGCCCAAATGCGCTTGCAGCAAATCGAAAACCAGATCAGCATCGAAGTCCGTAACGCCCAGTTCGGGGTGGAACAGAACCGCGCCAGCGTAACTTCCGCGCAGGCTGCAGTCGACTATGCGAAGCAATCGCTCGATGCCGAACAAAAGAAATATCAATTCGGCACCTCCACCACAACGTTGGTTCTGCAGACCCAGAGCGGACTGGCCACGGCTGAATCCACTTTGATGTCGGCCATGGCCGCCTACGAAAAATCGCGCATCGAACTCGACCGGGCCATCGGCGTGACGCTCGACCACGCCGGCGTCAGCATTGACGATGCCGCTAAGGGCCAGGTTACGCGCATGCCTAACGTTCCCTACATCGCGCCCCGTAAGGAACCACTCTCTGTCGCTCCGCCAGCAGCGGCGCCGCAGCCTCAGTAAGATATTTCTTGCGAAGAGCAGGCGCGGCCACAAGCCGCGCCTTATTTTTTCCCTAACAATTCTTTACAATCTGCACCCGCGTGGGCGCATTCCCTCCCGCTAAGATGGAGAGACGCCTTTATGTTTTCCCTATTCAACTTGCGCACTCTATTTTGTTATCCCAACGCGATGCGCAATCGTTTCGATTTGATTTCGATTTCAGTTTTGATTTCGGTTCTGATTTCAAGGAGACGCAACATGTCTTTCTGCCCACCTCGACCGGCTGCGGCGCTCTCGCGGTCTGCCCTGCTGTTGGCCGCCTTCGCCATACTTATCTGCATTCCGCCGCTGCCGTTGCGCGCACAGGACGTTCCCGCGGCTCCAGCGCCGCAGACCACTCCAGCGCC
>JBAPQU010000119.1:0-8796 GCA_049280795.1 Candidatus Sulfotelmatobacter sp. | reverse complement strand
AATGTGACCCGCGCAATGTATGACGCGGGCTACGGCTCCAGCAGCCGGCTCTACGAAAAAACCGCGTCGCAACTCGGCATGACACCCGACAAATATCGCCGTGGCGCCGTCGCATCTACGGTTCGCTATGCCATTGCCGACTCGCCGTTGGGACGCATGTTGATCGCGGCCACTGACCGTGGCGTCTGCGCCATCCAGTTCGCCGCTTCCGACGGCGAGTTAATCGAAGGCCTAAGGCACGAATTTCCCTTCGCTATTCGTAAGCCTGATGAAGGTGGATTGCAAGCCTGGGTCGCGGCATTGCTGCGGCAAATGGCGGGCAAAGAGTTGAATGCCGCATTGCCTTTGGATATCCGCGCCACAGCCTTTCAGCGGCGGGTGTGGACCTATTTGCAGTCGATCCCGTTCGGCGAGACGAGGTCTTACGGTCAGGTGGCAAAGGCGATTAGCCAGCCAACTGCAAGCCGCGCAGTAGCCCGCGCCTGTGCGACAAATCCTGTGGCGGTCGCAATTCCGTGCCATCGCGTGGTCCGCGAAGATGGCGATATCAGCGGCTATCGCTGGGGCGTGGAGCGCAAGAAGGCGCTGCTGGAGATCGAACAACACGGAGTGTGAGCGCGGCCCCTCGTTCGTTGCAGGACTCCCAGCGTTTGTTTTGAAGGTTCTATCTTGTCTGGGGACAGCCGCCCCGGTTGTCTGTTGGCGCAGCCTGGCATGATATTCTAGTCATACCAGCTGCGTACCGTTTTGGCGGAAATTCCCCGCAGTTTCAGATGAACGCTTCCTGAAGCAGCTTCCCAGTCGAAGCGCGGAAAAAGAGAAACCAGAAATCATGCTCTCAGTCAGCAATGTTTCCATGCGCTACGGCGCTAAAATTCTGTTTGACGAAGTCTCCACGGCGTTTACGCCGGGCAAGCGTTATGGCCTGACCGGGCCGAACGGGGCAGGCAAATCCACATTCATGAAGCTGCTGAGCGGGGAACTCGAGCCGCAAAAGGGTACGGTGGTGCGTCCGCGAAAGGTTGGCGTCTTGAGTCAGGATCAGTTTGCTTTCGATGCCTTTACCGCGAGCGATACGGTCATCATGGGCAACAAGCGCCTGTGGGCCGCGATGGAGGAGCGCGACGCGATTTATTCCAAGGCCGACATGACCGACGAAGACGGCATGAAGCTGGGCGAACTGGAAGGCATTGTCGGCGAAGAAGACGGCTACACCGCGGAGAGCGATGCCGCGATTTTGCTCGATGGCCTGGATATTCCCGAAGAAGCGCATGCGCGCAAGATGAGCGAATTGCAGGGCGGGCAGAAAGTTCGCGTGCTTCTGGCGCAGGCGCTGTTTGGGCATCCGCAAGCGTTGCTGCTGGATGAGCCTACCAACAACCTGGACTTGGATTCGATCCACTGGCTGCAGGGATTTCTCAGCACCTACGACGGCGTGGTGATTGCGATCTCGCACGACCGGCACTTCCTGAACAGCATTTGTACGCACATCGCCGATATCGATTACGAGACCATCATTACTTACACCGGATCGTACGACGAAATGGTGCTGGCCAAGACGCAGGTGCGCTCGCAGATCGAATCGCAAAACGCGCAACGCGAAAAAAAGATCTCGCAGTTGAACGAATTCATCGCTCGGTTCGCTGCCGGCACGCGCTCAAGCCAGGTACAGTCGCGGCGCAAGGAAGTAGAACGCTTGCAAGTTACGGAACTGGCCAGGTCGAATATCCAGCGGCCTTACATCAAGTTCGAACAGAAGCGGCCTTCGGGGAAACATATTCTGGAAATCGAGCACCTGGGCAAGACGTATGGCGACAAGCCGGTGATACGCGACTTCACCGCCAGCATCACGCGCGGAGAAAGAATCGCGCTGATGGGCCGCAACGGGGCAGGCAAGACCACGCTGGTGAATGCTTTGCTCGCGAATTCGCCGACCACGCCGGAAGCCGAGTTGCGAAAAACGAGCGGCTACGACGGAGCGTTTGTAGATGCGGGAAAAGTAACCTGGGGACACGAGGCTTCGATTGGATATTTCGCCCAGGATCATCGCGGCTTGATCGAAGGCGGGACGACGGCGCTGGAGTGGTTGCATCAGTGGAATCCTGCCGCTGTCAGCGAAGAACTTCGTGGGCTTCTGGGGCAGATGTTATTCGCCCGCGAAGAAGCGACGAAATCCACCAACGTTCTTTCCGGCGGCGAAGCCGCGCGCCTGCTCTTCTGCAAGCTGATGTTGCAGAAGCCGAACGTGCTGGTGCTCGACGAACCTACCAACCACCTCGACCTCGAAGCCATCAATGCACTAAATATTTCCCTGCAGCGTTATCAGGGGACGGTGCTCCTGGTGACCCACGATCACGATTTGATCGATGAAGTCGCCACGCGCATTTGGCATTTTGAGAGCGACCACAAGCTCACGGATTTCAAGGGAACGTACGAGGAATATCAAACCGCAGTAGCGGTGGCGTAGGCGAAACCAAGGTTCCTCGCTTCGCTCGGAATGACAACGGTGTGGGCTGTGGAGATAGTCGCCCTCAACTGTCCGTCGAGCGGAGCTCGATTGCACCATTTCCGCTGCATGTAAATCATCCAGGTTCTCCACAGATTTCCACAACGTTTGCTGTTGCGTTTCGAGCCTGAAGTTGAGCATAATTACCGCGTAATGTTTGCTGCGCCGTAACCGGCGCGGGAAGTTGCTTATCGTCGTGTACAGTCGAGCCGATTTACTTAGGATTCTTCACCTTACGCCGCGCCAGTTGGCGAACTGGGAGCGGGCGGAGTTGATCGCTGCCGCAACAACTTATTCTTTTTCCGACCTGCTAAAGATCAAAAAAATTCGCGACCTTTGTGCCATGCGGGTGCGCCCAACTGTGATCCGCCAATCGCTGGAAGCCATGCAGCAGCAAGCCTCGGGGATGGGAAATCCGCTGCTCGATGCCGGAACCTCGTACTCGAATAAACGCCGCGTGGCCTTCCGTCACGAAGGCCGGCTGCTGGAGCCGATTGCGGGGCAGTTCGTGATGGACTTTGCGACCCGGGAAAAAGTTGTGACCAGCACGCCGATTCCTACTCCTGAGCCGGGTCCGCAGGAAAACGAGGCTGCATCCTGGTTTGCCCGCGGCATCGTGTTGGAAGAAGATCCAGCCACGCAAACCGAAGCGCTGGCGTCCTACCAGAAAGTGCTCGAGTTCCAGCCCGACCACGCCGCCGCGCACATCAACCTGGGAACGCTTTATTACAACCGCCAGGATTTCACCCTGGCGGAAAAGCATTATCGTGCCGCCATGCAGGCTGACCCTCGCTACGCTCTGGCTTATTTCGATCTGGGCAACGTTCTGGACGAAACCGGCCGCGTGCAGGAAGCCATTCAGACCTACAAAATGGCGATCCAACTCGCCCCCACCTATGCCGACGCGCACTACAATCTCGCGCTCGCTTACGAAAAAACCCGCGAGCCGCGCAAGGCCCTGAAACACTGGCAGGCCTACATAAAGCTCGACACCACCGGGCCATGGTCCGTACACGCGCGCAATCAGATTCAGCGCATTCTGCAGGCCGATACGCTGAAGCTGGTACATACCCACCGCGGTTAGCATCCCCTTCTGATTCTTTAAAGAGTGCTAAAATCCAAGGTCTGCCATTCTTCCGCCTGAAGGTATCCCGATGTCCGAGATAACGTTGCAATCCGCCGTTCCCACGCCCCTAACCA
Source organism: Candidatus Sulfotelmatobacter sp. (assembly GCA_049280795.1). Classification (GTDB taxonomy): domain Bacteria; phylum Acidobacteriota; class Terriglobia; order Terriglobales; family Acidobacteriaceae; genus Sulfotelmatobacter. The sequence goes on along the minus strand of JBAPQU010000119.1, from coordinate 5,090 downwards.
CCCTCACCGAAGACGAAATTCTCTTCCGCGACAACATTCGCCAGTTTGCCGACGACAAGATCCGTCCACTGGTGAAGGAGATGGACGAGAAAGGCATCTTCGAGAAAGATCTTCTCCACGAATTCTTTCAGCTCGGTCTCATGGGAATCGAAATCCCGGAGCAATACGGTGGAAGCGGCGCCAAGTTTTTCGAAGCAATTCTGGCCGTGGAGGAATTGTCGCGCGTCGATGCATCCGCAGGCGTGGTGGTCGACGTGCAAAATACGCTGGTCAACAATGCCCTTCTGCGATACGGCAGCCCGGAGCAGAAGAAGCGCTACCTGCCGAAGATGGCAGCCGAGACCCTGGGAGCCTATGCGCTGAGCGAGGCCGGTTCCGGCTCCGACGCTTTTGCCTTGCAAACTCGGGCCGAACTCAAAGGCAGCGATTACGTACTCAACGGCCGCAAGCTCTGGATTACCAATGCGAAGGAAGCGGGATTATTCATCCTATTCGCCACCATCGATCCCGCTGCGGGATACAAAGGCATCACCGCATTCCTCATAGAAAAAGATTTCCCCGGATTCAGCGTCGGCAAGAAAGAAGACAAGCTGGGCATTCGCGCCTCGTCTACATGTGAGCTGATTCTGGAAGATTGTCGCGTGTCCAAAGAAAACGTTCTGGGCGAAGCCGGTAAAGGATACAAGATCGCGATCGAAACTTTGAACGAAGGCCGCATTGGGATTGGCGCGCAGATGATCGGCCTGGCGCGTGGTGCCTGGGAGTTTGCCGCGAAGTATGCGCAGGAGCGCAAGCAATTCGGCAAGGCCATTGCGGAGTTTCAAGGCATCCAGTTCCAGATTGCGCAGATGGCTACCGAGATCGAAGCTGCCCGTCTCATGGTCTACAACGCGGCTCGCATGAAAGATGCGGGCGTGAACTTTGTGAAGGAAGCGGCGATGACCAAGCTCTTCGCCTCGCAGGTTGCCGAGCGTGTGACTTCGCTGGCCATCGAAATCTACGGCGGCTACGGTTTCACCAAAGATTATCCTGTGGAGAAATACTGGCGCGACGCCAAGATCGGCAAGATCTACGAAGGTACATCCAACATGCAGTTAGCGACCATCGCTAAACTGCTGCTAGGGAAATAAGATCCAGCCCTGACTTAGTCGGAGGGTTTGAATTCTTGTCCCACCCCGAAACCCCTTCTGGACGGGCATTTCGGCTCCCCCAACGGAGCATACTTGTTAGTTGTCAGTGCTCAATATGTGCATTGAGTTGCACTTTGGGCTTGTCACAAGCAACCTCAAGCCGTCGTTAACCCAAGCAAATTCAGTGCTTTCCGGTCGCTCCGCCCATTGGCGGATAAGCTGCAATCTCCGGTTGTGCCTGCTGTTGCGAGGCAGACCGGGGTGGCGCTTGACGACTTTGTTTGGCAGCACAGTGGTGACGCCGATTGCGGTTCCGAAAAAGAAGCGCAGTCTCATGCCATTGCTTACGGTGGTCTTTCTCGCTTCCTACGGCTTAATGACCATGCTTATCGTCGAGCAGGGCACCACCATTCAAGCGCAGCACAATCTGATTCAGGTTTTGCTCGTCGACAGCAAGGAACTGTGGGCGATGAAGGGCAAAGCTGTCGTTGACAAGGCGGCTCAGGCTCGAGCGCAAAGCCAAGCACAAGGTTCTGTGACCCAAGGCCCGCTGACCCAAGTTCCCATGACCCAGGGGCAATCTCCTTCGATTCAAGCTCCGTCAACCCAGGCTCCATCAACCACTACCCCGTCAACCCAGGCAGCACCGCAAAACCGTTCGCAAAGCCGGACTGGAAAAACCGCGAAGCCCAAGACCCAGCTTCCGCCCATGCCGGCTTCGGATTTGACCGATCAGCGCCGCGCTCTGATTACGATTTAAGTCCCAGGTTTCAGCAGTAAGTATTAGTGCAGTTTTTGAAGTATGTGAGAAATGAAGGCCCTGACCCTAGCCTTGTTGTTTAGTCTGACGATGGCGCATCCGGCACCGCCGGTGCGCCGCCCGTCAGGTGCCGTGGAGCGGCGCTCCACCACCGGACGCTGGTACTTTGCCGCCAACGGCCATGCCGTCTATTGCTACGGACCGGTCATGACCCTGCCACAGGCAAACGGAGATTTGCAGAGAGTTGCCACGTTCTGCCGCGACGGCAAAACCGTTGTGCCGTTGAAAGACTAAACCCGCCCGTTTCGACTCCTTATTACTTCAGCAAGCTGCTCCCGCTGCTGCATGCCTTGTACACTGATGAGGCATGCCGGAACTTCCAGAAGTTGAAACCATCGCACGCGGCTTGGCCAAGCGCGTGTCGGGAGATGTGATCGAATCGGTCTGGCTGGGGCAGAAGCCGGAGCCGTTGAAGTCGTCAGCGCAGGAGATCGCCAGCGTGCTCGAGCACTGCCGCATCGCCACCGTCCGGCGCATGGGCAAACATATTGTTTTCGACCTTGAAAAAGATGGTGTGGAGCGGGCGCCTTCGCCCGCTAAAGGCCGGCCTTCTAAACCGGCGCATACGAGGCTTGGACGGCCTTCCGTGGTGCCGCACGCAGAGGCGGACGAGGGCGTCCGCCCCACACAAAATGCAGCGCAGTTTATCGTCCACCTGGGCATGACCGGTCGCCTGCAAGTCTGCGAACCGCAGGCAGAAATCCTGAAGCATACGCATGCGATTCTGAAACTGGCGTCGGGTAGGGAACTGCGTTTTGTCGATCCCCGCCGCTTTGGCCGGCTGAGTGTTGCTCGTGCCGACTTTGAAGCAAACGGCATTGAGCCGCTGGAGGCCGATCTCAATCGCTTCCTGGCATTGTTTACCGGACGCAAGACTCCGATTAAGAGTGCCCTGCTCAACCAGAATCTTCTGCGAGGCGTGGGAAATATATATGCCGACGAGTCTCTATTTCGCGCTGGAATCCGCCCCCGCCGTCGCGCTTCAACTATCACGCGCGACCAACTAGCGAGATTGCTTGCTTCGGTGAAAGAAGTTCTGCGAGAAGCGATCGCTCTCGGCGGCTCATCCATTTCAGACTATGTCGATGCAGATGGCGAAGAAGGCTTCTTCCAATTGCAACACAGAGTTTACGGACGTGAAGGTGAGCCCTGCCTGGTCTGCAAGACGCCCATCAAGCGTATCGTGATCGCCGGACGCAGCAGCCATTATTGCTCCAAGTGCCAGAAGTAAGCGAGCCGGAAAAGCACGCCCCGCAATAATTCTGCTAATCTTCTCTTCCATGCCTGATTTCTCCATCGGAGTCGATCTCGGCGGCACCAACCTGCGAATCGCGGCCGTCAGCGCCGAAGGACAGCTTCTCGAGAAAGTTAGGCTCGGTTCCAAGGGCGCGGCGGGTCGAGACCACGTGATCGACCAGATGTGCGAGGCAATTCAGCGGTTATCCGCCAAATACACAGGAACGGGAAAATTTCTGGGCGCCGGCATGGGCATACCCGGCATCATTGACCTGCAGGCGGGAACGGTGCGCAAGTCGGCAAACCTTCAAGGTTGGGAAGATTATCCAGTGCGCGCGGAAATCGAACGCCGTCTGGGAGCGCGGGTCGTCATCGAAAATGACGGCAACGTGGCCGCATTCGGCGAGCAGTGGCTGGGCGCTGCCCGCGGTGTGCCGAACATGGCGGTGGTCACGCTGGGCACGGGAATCGGCGGCGGGATCGTGCTTGGCGGAAAAATCTGGCACGGCATGACCGGCATGTCGGGCGAGTTCGGGCACGTGATGCTCGAACCGGAGGGCTATCCCTGCGGCTGCGGCAGCCACGGATGCGCCGAGCAGTATGCTTCCGCCAGCGCGATTGTTCGCATGGCTCGCGAGGCGATTGCTAGTGGTGATGCGCCTTTGTTGGCGCAGGCTGCGTCTTCCGACCCCGAGTTCGGCGCGCAATCGATCTATAACCTCGCAGTGCAGGGCGATGAACCTGCCCGGCAAATCCTCCGGACGTTCGGTCGCTATCTTGGCATCATGCTCGCCGCCGCGGTCAACATCTTGAATCTCGATATGTACGTCATCGGCGGAGGCGCATCCAGCGCCTGGGACGCATTTGCGCCCAGCATGTTCGAGGAATTGCGTGAGCGGTCTATCGTTTATGCCGCGACCGCACCTGCAGACCCGATGAACAGCGAGTCTTCGGGGCAAAACAGCGGCGGCGAACGAAAAACCATCGTCACCCGCGCCTTGTTAGGAAGCGACGCGGGACTATATGGAGCGGCGCGCATCGCGGTGATGGCCAGCTAGAACGCCGCGCTGCTCCGGTTCTCGTTAATCCTTGTCGGGCGCTTCCTGCGGCCTTGGGTCATTGATAAAAAAGTCTGCGCTCTTGGGAGCGGGTATGGCCGCGAACTTTCGCGGCGGTTGATTTAAACGGAAGAAGGCCCTGAGATCAGTGGTGGAACGGCTATCGGCAAAGCCGAGTTCTCCTTCGCGAAGCCCAAAATTAAACTCGGTGAAGCGCAGAATGCTGCCAAAATCATACCGCCCGTTATCAACGTATCCTGGGTTGGTATAGGCGGAAACGACAATCATAGGAACACGGAATCCGTATTGATAATCACCTTCTACGCCCGGCAGAATCGTCGGCGGCTCGTGATCATACCAACCGCCCCAATCGTCCCAGACAATAAAGATTGCGGTGTCTTGCCAATAGGTAAAAGCCTTATGGTCTATGGTGTCGGTGCAGGTACTGTTGCCAATGGCATTGACCTCGGAAGCCACCCATGAAGGCCCGCCGCCGTCGTTGACGGCGGCGTGATCAGAGTTCGCCGCCGTCGGAGTCACCCAGGTCATATCGTGGAAACTGCAGATGCGGAGATCGGTCAGCACCTGCGAGGGGTTAAGAGGGTCAACGTGCGTGCCAAACCCGGTGCACTTTCCATCGCTCGGCAAACAGATGTGCTCGATCGCATTGGGTGCAGTCCAGTAGGAATTCTCGCCCGCCGCGTAGTACTTCCAATCGCTCACCAGATCCGCCATGGTCTGATGTTCAAAACACGGATATGTCGTGGAATCTTCCACGCCGTAAGGAGGCGGAGCCGAACTGGGAGAAATCACTTTGATAGTCGTAGGGGAGATAGCTGTGCATCC
>JBAPQU010000118.1:0-39376 GCA_049280795.1 Candidatus Sulfotelmatobacter sp. | reverse complement strand
CCCCAAGATTGAATGCGATGCCCGCGAACTTGCTAGAAAAAGCCGCATTTACGTCGACGCTGAAATCTATGTTTCCACTTCCGACGTCAGAAGCAGAGAAGCTGACAGTACCGTTATCGAATGGGTGCATGCCCGGGACCGTGGCGAAAGTAAAGCTACTTGATCCGACCGACTGCACCGACACTGCCGAGGTTAGGGCCATATTTGGGAGCATCCCGGAGAACCAATGACCCTGACCAACTGGCCCGTCGATTGGAATGATTGTTCCAGGCGCTAGCGGGCCGCGTTGCAAGAACGTAACATGCAGAGGGCCTTTCTGCCAGTCCGCTGCAGCCGGGAAGTTGCTCTCCAGGTTGCCAATCACGCTAGACGCACCGTGAGTACAAGGGAAGTTGCGATCAAAGGATCGTTGGACGGTCACTAGTGGAGTCAGTCCTTCATTGCCGGTGAACGTGCTGATGGTATCTACATCGCCGGTGATGCCGTTTACCGTTACCGTCGTAGAAGGATCATCGAACCATTTGCCGCCTCCCTCAGGTCCGTTTCCTTCGCACGTACCCTTATCGGAATGGAAATCGAAACTCGCGCCCTCGTCACTCTCATCCGATTCGCCGAAGTACTCGCAATAAAGCCCGGTCGGGTCGACGTTGCTGAGAGGATTGTTTAGGACGTAGGCATAGCGGTTCCAGGACTGTGGATTGCTCTGATCAACCGCCGCCAGCCCCGCCGGGTCGGGCGAGAGCCAGCGCCCCTGCCCCGAACTGTACTGGCGCTCAGGAAACCAGTATGTCGTGCTGGGACTGTTGGCATCATCGAATCCCTCGCCGGTGAACCCAAGAGGATATCCACGGTCATACGCATACGCCTCTCCAAACGGTGCGTGTGCACCGCTCGATCCTTCGGTCCCTCCAGTATAGGAGACAAAGGCTCGAATTGTGCCCAGCCAGTCTGCAAGCTGGACCCCTGTGGCCCCTCCATTTTGGCTAAGAACCGATCCACCCGGCAGCGGCGTTTCAGAATAACCTGCAGTCTGGCCTGTTGCTGAAAACTTGAATTTCCCAAGCGTCAGGTAAGAATGTGAGTAGGCTCCATTGATCGAACGCTCCGCCATATGGCCAAACGCGTCGTAGGTGAAGCCCGTAGTTTCACCGCCGCCGTAAGCCGTTGAGAGCAGCTTGCCCTCGGCATCCCAGGTATAGGTGTTAAAGCTATCTTTCAGCACGTTCCCGTATGCATCATAGCTGGTGCCACCCAGCGAGTAATGGTTCGTAGCTGTGTTGTAACCGGGTAGCCAGGAGACCGATCCGCTCTTGGTAATGTTGCCGAATGGATCATAGCTGAAGGTTTGTGCCCACACCGAGCCGATGTTGTCTCACAAAATCTTTCTTCCAAGCAATGGCGCTCAAGTAACCTTTACTCAGCGAACTTCACGGCTTTCCCTGGCAAGCTTTGGGATCGAGAGCTTTATTCGGATGGCAAACAAGACTGAATAATGCACGTGCTCGACGGTTAAAAACCCAATTGAGTTCAACACTTGCTAGAATCTGGTTCGGGATTCGGGGGTCGGAGGTGAAGACGAGACAGCTATGTTCGTAAATCGTGTTCGTATTCGGGTTGAGTTCGGGGATTGTGATCCGGCTCAGATTGTTTTTTTCGCCAACTATTTTCGCTGGTTCGATCAGTGCACGACCGCGTTATTTCTAGCGGCGGGACTGCCTTTGCAGAAACTGTTTAAAGCCCATGGTGTGATCGGCATTCCGCTGGTGGAGGCGCGGGCACAATATATCCTCCCTTCCAACTTTGGCGACGAACTGGTGGCGGAATCCTGCGTCACGGAGTGGAGAAGGAGCAGTTTTGTGATCAGCCACAAATTTCTGCGCGATGGCGAGTTGGCGGTGGAGGGTTGGGAGACGCACGTTTGGGCGGCCGCACATCCAACCGAGGCCAACCGTATGAAGGGTGTGCCTTTGCCGCGGGAAGTGATCCGGAAACTTTCGGTTGGAAAAAAGCGAGCGGCCCGCAAAGGCTGAAACCCAATCGTGGTTGCGCTGTACGCGGCTTACGCGTTGGGCCGGTTGAGGCTGAGATCCTTCGCTACGCCTGAAAAACTGCTTCGCTCGGGATGACAATCAATCAACTAGCGTGCGGATCAACTCAATCCAGCGGAAGGCCGACGTAATTTTCCGCAAGAGATTTTGCGGCGGCTCGAGAACTGGTCACATAGTCTAGTTCGGCGAGCTGGCGGCGATGATCGAATGGATTTTCATCTGGGAAGCGATGCAGCATGGAGGTCATCCACCACGAGAAGCGCTGCACCTTCCATACGCGCCGCAGGCAGACTTCGGAATAGGAATCGAGCAGGTCGCGACTTCCGGTTGAATAAAATTGCTTGAGAGCCCGCGCAAGTATCTGCACGTCAGCCACAGCAAGATTCAATCCTTTGGCTCCGGTCGGGGGAACGATGTGCGCCGAGTCTCCGGCTAGAAAGAGCCTGCCGTATTGCATGGGTTCGACCACAAAGCTACGCATGCCGGTCACGCCTTTTTGCAGAACCTTCCCTTCGGTAAGCGACCAGCCGTTTGAGGCGAGACGGATTTGCAGCTCCTGCCAGATTTTGGCATCACTCCACTCATCGATATTTTCGTCAGGCTTGCATTGCAAATATAGACGGCTGATGTGCGGAGTTCGCATGCTGAACAGGGCAAAGCCGCGATCGTGATGTGTATAAATCAATTCTTTCGAGGAAGGCGGCGCCTCGGCCAGAATGCCGAGCCATCCGAAGGGATAGTCGCGAACATACTCGGTGAGCACTCCGGCGGGAACGGTGGGCCGGCAGACTCCGTGAAAACCATCGCATCCGGCGATGAAGTCGCAGGTCAACTCGTAGGCGTTCCCATCTTTTTGATATTGAATCTTCGGTTTGGAAGTGTCGAGGTCATGCACGCCGACGTTTTCCACTTCAAACAAAACCTGGCCGCCTGTCGCGACGCGGGCATTGTTCAGATCTTTCAAAACCTCATGCTGCGAATAAATCGTAATTCCCTTCCCCGTGAGATCCTGAAAATCGATGCGGTGCCCGCGGCCGTTGAAGCGCAGCTCGATTCCGTGGTGAACCAAGCCTTCCACCTTCATGCGCTCGCCTACGCCCATCTGCGTGAGCAAGTCGACTGTTCCCTGCTCCAACACCCCGGCGCGTACGCGCTGCTCCGAATATTGACGGCTGCGATTTTCAACTACGATGGAATCGATTCCCTGCAAATATAGAAGGTGAGAGAGCACCAGACCGGCAGGCCCGGCTCCGACAATTCCGACTTGAGTTCGCGATGAAATCGGCACTGAATTTAATTATTACGCAAAGCCCGCTGGCTGGGTGGGTCATGACCGCCTTTTCTTCTTCGAGCCTGTCTTGGGCTCGCCATCCATCTCTTTGAAAACGTCGCTGGCGATGTGAAACGCTGAATTCGCCGCTGGCACGCCGCAATAAATCGCAGATTGCAGCAAAACTTCTTTAATCTGGTCACGTGTGACTCCGTTGTTAAAGGCAGCCTTCACGTGCAGGCGAAATTCTTCGCCCCGATTTAACGCGACCATCATCGCGAGTGTGAGCAAACTGCGCGTATGGCGGGGAAGACCGGGGCGGGCCCAGATCTCACCCCAGGCGGTGCGGGTGATGAAATCCTGAAAATCGCGGTTGAAGTCGGTGGTCGTGGCCACGGCTCGTTCCACGTGCTGATCGCCGAGAACAGCGCGCCGGATCTTCATGCCTTGCTGGTAACGCTTGGTGTCATCCATTATGTGCTGCCTCGCGTCTGCTCACTGCGCTGCTTTACTGGGACAGAAAGTTACTCACCGCCTGCGTGAACGCATCGGGCTGGTCGACGTTCGAGAGATGAGCGGCGGGCAGTTCAAGCTCCTTCGCATCTCTGATCTGTTCGGCAAGAAAGTGAGCGTCCGGGATCGGGATCACGGAATCACTCGCGCCATAGATCACGAGCGTTGGGACATCGATCTGTGCTACAGCATCGCGCTGATCCATCTCGCGGATGGCGGCACAACATGCGGCATAACCTTCCGGACAGGTTCGCTCAAGCATTCGTTGCGCTTGTGCCACCTTCTCTGGAAACGAAGTGCGAAAGCCTGGAGTGAACCAGCGATCGATTACTGTTGTGGCCACCGATTTCATTCCGTCTTTTCTTACCGTCGCGATGCGTGCGTTCCACATTTCTTTGGTGCCGATGCGGGCGGAGGTGTTGCTGAGCACCAATCGATTCAGGCGGCCGGGCGCGTGAATTCCCAGCCAGATTCCGATCATTCCGCCCAACGAGAGTCCACAGAAATGTACACGGTCGAGGCCAAGCGAATCCAGCAGACCGAGCGCGTCGCGGCCCAGTTGCTCGATTGTGTATTCGCCCGGGGTTGCCGAAGACCGGCCGTGGCCGCGAGTGTCATAACGCAGAATGCGGAAGCAGCGCTGCAACTCCGCCATCTGCGGATCCCACAAGGAAAAATCGGTGCCCAACGAATTGGAAAGAACCAGAACCGGTTCACGACCGCCGGTTAACGCGTAATGCGTCTTCAGTTCACCGACGTCGATAAACGGCATAGCAGGCCTCGTTTCGCGCTGAGCAACAATTATTTTTGTTTATGGCTGGCATCGATCGCGCGATCCACCCACTCTTCGGCGACGCCGAGGTAGTTTTCCGGCGCGAACAGTCGATCCAATTCGGTTGAGGTCAGACGATCGGTTACGGTTGGATTTTGCGACAGCACTTCGCGAAGATGTTTTCCTGACTCGCGCGTTTGGCGGACCGCCTCTTCAAGCAACTTGCGAGCATCGGCCTTGCCGATGTGCGAAGCCATTGCCATGGCAACGGCTTCGGCAAAAATCAGACCCTGCGTCGCTTCCAGATTGCACCTCATGTGCGCTTCGTCGACTTCGAGATGAGGGACTATCATCGCCATTTGGTGGAGAGCGCCGGCGGTCAGACGGAAGATTTCCGGCAGAGTTTCCCACTCTGCATGCCAATTGCCAAGGCCCCGTTCATCCTCCTGCACCATGGCGCTCAGCATAGTGCTGACGAGACCGGGAACTCGCATCGCGGCCGACAAGACGATTGCTGCACTCACAGGATTGCGCTTGTGGGGCATGGCGGACGAACCGCCGCGGCCGTCGCCAGCCGGCTCCGAGACTTCCGCAATTTCGGTTTGCATGTGAAGGGAAATATCGCGAGCCATCTTGCCTAAAGTGCCGGTGCACAAGCCGAGAGTGGTTGCGACCTCTGCTATGCGATCGCGTTGGGTGTGCCACGGCATGGCGGGAAGCGCGAGATGGAGTTCTGCCGCCAACGCCTCGGCCACCTGCAATCCTTTATCTCGCAAAGCCGCCAGCGTTCCAACCGCACCGCCAAACTGCACGACCAGCACGCGTTTTCGGGTTTCAGCGAAGCGGTCGCGATGGCGATTCATCCCGTCAAGCCATGCGGCAACTTTTACGCCGAACGTGGTTGGCAGCGCTTGCTGCATAAGAGTACGGCCAGCCATGGGCGTGGAACGGTGCTTCTGGGCGAGCTCGGCCAGTCCACTGCAAAGGATCGCCAAATCAGCTTCCAGGATTTTGAAGGCCTCGCGGATCTGGAGAACCAGGCCGGTATCGTTCGCATCCTGGCTGGTGGCGCCCCAGTGAACGAACTGCGCCGCATCAGGGTTTTCTTTCGCCACCAGCGCGGTGAGCTGCTTCACTAATGGGATCGCTGGATTCGCCGATTCAACTGTGGCGGCGAGTGCATTGGCATCGATCAGCTCTGCTTTGCACTTCGAAGCAATCGCCTCGGCTGCAGCATTCGGAATTACACCACAGCGAGCTTCAGCGCGCGCCAGCGCGGCCTCGAAGTCCAACATGCGCTGCAAGCGTGCGGCGTCCGAGAAGACTTCGCTTATCGCCGCTGAGCCGAACAGTGGATCTAGCAAGGCCATCGTATCGATTAGAACCAGTCGATTAGAACCAGTCGATTACAAACCGTGGATTACAACCCCAGGTCGAAGAATACCGTCTCGCCTGCACCCTGCAAAACAACATTCCATTCCAGCGTACCCGCATCGCCAGCGGACTGCTTTGGAATTGCAATTAATGTCGCCCGTCTCGCCGGTTCCACCAGATTCAGAATAAAATCCGCGGCGTTACTCGATTCGCCGGGAAAGTAGATTCGCGAAACCAGCCGCCGCAGCAGTCCGCGCATGAATACAGAAACCAGAAGATGAGGCGCCTGCGGATTGCCATCGGGACCGGGCACAAGGCCGGGTTTGATCGTGGCGAAGCGAAAGCGTCCATCAGAGTTCGTCGGCACGCGGCCGTATCCTTTGAAACCAGGCTCCAGAGGCTTGTCTTGCGTGTCCTCAGGGTGCGCATATTTGCCGTGCGCGTTGGCTTGCCAGATTTCCAGAATTGCATCCGGCACCGGATTGCCATCACCATCAAGAACTCGCCCTTGAATTGTGACCCTCTGGCCGGAGACGCCGTCGCCTGCCAGATTGTGACGATAAAGCGGCTGCAAACCAATCTTGAAAAACGGACCGACCGTCTGCGACGTAGTCGCCTGCAAACTCACTTATTCCTCCATTGGCGTAGCTTCACGCCCGCGCAGGATGAGATCGAAGCGGTAGCCGAGAGCATTTCCCGGCATGGTAGTTTCCCAATCGAAGGCGGAGATCAGCCGGCTGCGAGCATTTTCATCTGCGGTGCAGTTGAAGATCGGGTCAAATGGAAGCAGAGGATCGCCAGGAAAGTACATCTGGGTCACGAGGCGCGTGGCGAACGCCGGACCGAAGAGAGAAAAATGAATATGCGCCGGCCGCCAGGCGTTGTAGTGATTGCCCCAGGGATACTCTCCTGGACGAATGGTGACGAAGCGATAGCGGCCTTCGGCGTCGGTAATCGCTTGCCCGCACCCGGTAAAGTTCGAATCGAGCGGAGCGTCATGTTGATCGACAGCGTGCTGGTATCGGCCGGCCGCATTCGCCTGCCAGATTTCCAGCAGCGTGTTCGGCAGGGGACGGCTGTCTTCGTCGAGAACGCGCCCGCTCACGATGATTCTTTCGCCAAGCGGTTCCGCCGAGTGCTGGCGCGTCAAATCGCTGGCATTCGGCGCGACGATTTCCGATTCGAACGACGGCCCCGTAATCTCCGAAAGAGTGTAAGGAATTCGGACCTGCGGCTTGGTTGGTGCGCGCTTGATTGAAGACACGTACGGCGGATGCAGATGATTCGGTTGTGTGCCCGGATACGGCACGCGATACGCCACGACATTCTTCATGGTTCTTTGGTCTTAAATCTGATTGTTGGACCTGATCGCCATCCTTGAACTCACCGACTGTATGCAAGGCAGAAGTCTGTGTCAAGCGCGCGGAAGCTTTGAACGGCTCACCCGTGGCAAGATATTTTGTCGTCCACGCGTGCGTACTGATAGGCTGTGGTGCGTGATTCGCGGCGCTGAATTTAGTATGCAGGGAGCATCGCTCTGAGTGGCAGAGGGAAGACGCGTCATCCGGTCGATCCTTGTCCAGATCTGGGTCCGGCTGATCCGAAGCGGGCTGACCTCAGCCGGCGCAACTTTCTCGTCCGCTGCTGCCAGGGCGCGTCTGTGGCGCTCGTTCCTGCGCGAGTTCGTAGTTTCGCGTTTCCGGGCATTACTCTGCTCGATTCTGCCAACACGCTCTCATCCCAGGGCGAGTTCCATCTGAATCCTCGCTATCGGGCCCAGAGGCCGCTCGATGCGCTGCTCCTCAAGACGCAAGCCGGAGTGGACGAGTTCATTACCGAAAAATACGACGACCAGATCGCTGCGATTTTCGCGGAATGGACTTCGAGCTTGCTTCGATCTCCGCAGGAAGTGGATACGATCGGAAAGTTTCTAGCGCCGAATTTCTCAGCGGCGTCGCTTCAACCAATCGAGTCGCGGCTCGTTCGTTCCGGCTCGCCGGTGGAAGTCCACCAGAATAAATTCTCCACTCAGGCCAATCTCGGGCGTGATGCTTTTGTTCAAGAGTTGAAAGCTGCGACGGCTGTGTTTTCCAGCCTCGTCACCGCGGAATTTCAGGTGACAAGTATTACAGCGAGTTCTACTGCTCCGTCTCAACTTGCGGAGCGGCTGCAGACTCGTGTGCGGTATGAGTTGTTGGGTACCGGCAATGGTTTCCACCGCGAGCAGCGCGTCGGGCAATGGGATATCGAGTGGGTTTCATCTTCTGCCACGCTCTCATCCACATCCCGAGAATTTCAGATTCGAAGCTGGCAAGCACTCGAGGAGACGCGAAGCCGCGCTGCATCGCAGGTTTTTGCTGACATTGCCACGCTCGCGCTGGGTAGCAATGTTTCTTATTCGACTCAGGTGCTTCGCGGCGTTGATTATTGGCGAACTGTGCTCGACGGCGCTTGCGGCATCGATATCTATGGGCACAACGGGGTCTCCGTCGCAGACATCGACAACGACGGATTTGATGATCTCTACGTTTGCCAACCGGCCGGTCTTCCCAACCGGCTTTATCGAAACCTAGGTGATGGAACGTTCGAAGACATTACCGAATCGTCCGGCCTGGGCATACTCGACAACACGGCATGCGCACTGTTTGCGGATTTTGACAACGACGGACGCCAGGACGTCATTGTGGTGCGAGCGAGTGGGCCGCTCCTCTTCCTGAACCAAGGCGGCGGTGAGTTTCGACAAAAGCCGGACGCATTCCAATTTGCCAACCCTCCTCAGGGAACTTTCACGGGCGCGGCTGTTGCCGATTATGACCGCGACGGGTGGCTGGATATTTATTTTTGTCTTTACGTCTATTACCAGGGTACGGATCAATACAAATATCCTGTTCCCTATCACGATGCGGAGAACGGTCCTCCAAACTTCATGATGCGGAACAATCGCGATGGGACGTTTCGCGATGTCACAGTGGAATCGGGACTGAAGCAGAACAACACACGCTACAGTTTCTGTTGTGGATGGGGCGATTACAACCGCGATGGCTGGCCCGATCTTTACGTGGTGAACGATTTCGGCCGCAAGAATCTTTACCGCAACAATGGCGACAGCACCTTTACGGATGTTGCTCCGCAGGCCGGAGTGGAGGATGTTGGCGCGGGCATGAGCATGTGCTGGCTCGATTACGACAATGACGGCGTTGAGGATATCTACGTCGGTGATATGTGGACAGCAGCCGGTGAACGAATTACAGAGCAAGAGATCTTTAAGAAGGATTCGCCCAAAGAAGTTCGGGATCTCTACCGGAAACATGCCATGGGGAATTCGCTTTTTAGGAACAGCGGACCCAACAACGCGCTTGAATCATTTCAGGATCGAACAAATTACGCTGGAGTAGGAATGGGCCGCTGGGCGTGGTCGAGCGATGCGTTTGATTTTGACCATGACGGTTTTCCCGATCTCTACATTGTGAATGGCATGGTCTCCAGCGCCTCGCGCCGCCAGGACTTAAACAGCTTCTTTTGGCGGCAGGTAGTGGCGCACTCCCCCGATCAGGCCAAGCTGTCTCCTGAATACGAACAGGGATGGAGCGCTATCAACGAACTCATCCGGACAGATGGCACCTGGAGCGGTTTCGAGCGGAATGTTTTCTACGCGAACAATCGGGACGGAACGTTCGCCGACATTTCTGGAGCGGTGGGGCTGGATTTTATCGAAGACGGCCGGGCGTTTGCCATCGCTGACTTTGATCAGGATGGCAGGCAAGAAGTATTTCTGAAAAACCGCAACGGACCGCAGTTGCGCGTGTTGAAAAACGTGATCGACAATTTGCCGCCATCGATTGCCTTTCGTCTGCGCGGCACGAAGAGTAATCGAGACGCCATCGGCGCAGCGGTTACGGTTGAAACGGAATCTGGCAGCCAGACTCTTATGCTTCAGGCCGGCTCGGGGTTTCTTTCGCAGCACAGTAAGGAATTATTTTTCGGATTGGGGGAGGCTAAGAGTCCGGTGCGAGCGTCGATTCGCTGGCCGAGTGGATTGGTGCAGGCACTTCACGACCTCCCACTCAATCATAGAGTCTGGGTGGAGGAGGGCGCCGCGAATGTTCGGATCGAACCATTCAAACGGTCTTCGCCACTGCAAAGTAGCTTAGCGACTGTTCCACCGCAAGCATCGGAGATGCTTCCAGCAACATCGGAAACCTGGCTGCTTGCACCGGTGGCCGCACCTGATTTTTCTTTGCGCGACTTGACGGGGCAAGTACGAACGCTCATGGCGCTTCGCGGTAAACCGGTGCTGCTCAATTTCTGGCTCACGCAATCGAAAGAGTGCCGGGAAGATTTGCAACTTTTCGGCCGCGTGCATGCGGGGTGGGCGGCGCAGGGGCTTCAGTTGCTCACAGTAAACGTAGATGATGATGCTGGTGCAGAAAAGCTGGGAGCCCTGGCGCGCGAGCGGCATTTTTCGTTTCCCATTCTTCGCGCATCAGATGATGTCGCCAGCATTTACAACATTCTCTATCGTTATCTTTTTGACCGGCATCGCAACCTTGGACTGCCAACCTCGTTCTTAGTCGATAGTCGAGGCGACATCGTCAAGATTTATCAGGGGCCCGTGAATCCAGAACATGTGGAACACGACTATCGCCATATTCCTCAAACCAATGCAGAACGATTGGCACTGGCGCTCCCGTTTCCTGGTGTGACCGACACCTTCGAGTTCGGGCGCAATTATCTTTCCTATGGGTCGGTGTTTTTTCAGCGGGGCTATTACGAGCAAGCTGCGTCGTCATTCCAGCTTGCGCTTCGAGACGACCCATCGAGCGCCGAAGCATCGTACGGTTTAGGAAGCGCTTATCTGAATCTGCAGAAGACTGCGGAAGCGCGGGAGAGCTTTGAGCGCGCGATCAAGCTTCCAGCGAGCTACCCGGATACTCAGGCGAATGCATGGAACAATCTTGGGCTTCTGGACACGCAGGAAGGCCGCACCGATGAAGCGGTGCGGTGCTTTCGGGAGGCAGTACAGTTGAGTCCCGATCATCTGATCGCGCTCAACAATCTGGGCAACGCGTATCGGCTGCTTAAAAAGTGGGATGATGCGCGCAAGGCTTTTGAGCACGCGCTCGAAGTCAACCCAACAGATGCCGATGCGAACTATGGGCTGGGGATGGTGTTTGCGCAGGCTGACGACGCGGCGCGCGCCTACGAGTATTTGCAGAGGGCTTTAAAATCTCGTCCTGCTTACCCGGAAGCTTTAAACAATCTTGGAATACTTTATTTGCGTACGCAGCGGAGAGACGAAGCGGTAGCTAGTTTCGAAGAGTGTATTCGCATCGCGCCGGGGTTCGATCAGTCGTATTTAAATCTGGCCAGGGTCTATAGCATTGAGGGCGCGCCCGAAAAAGCTCGCAGCGTCCTGATGGAACTTCTGAAACAGCATCCGGATCATGCGCAGGCGAAGAATATGCTGGCACAACTTTCGCAGTAGGAACCGCTGCCGCGTTGCTTTCGGAGCTTGGGATCGACAACGGGCAACTAATTGGAGAAGCATATGTAGATATTCTGGCTCGGCAAGCAGGGCGGCCGATTGCGGACCATGGTTCGAACGGCTAGAATACCGATCCAACGCATATCTGATTCTGCTTCCGATTCACATTTTTCTTATGGGTCGCTTTCGCGCTACCACTCCTCATAAGTCCGGATGTTCTGGCATCGCAACCCGGTTGATGGTGGGCATGATGCTGCTTGCTCTGGTTTCGGGGGAGGCGCAATCGATTCGGGGAGCGGCGGGGGATACGCAGCTTGAACCTGCAGGAGAAGCGACAGTACAAGGCACGGTGCAAGGCTCGGGCAAAGGTTCTCTTGCTGGAGCCAATGTGTACTTGCGAACGAAAGATTCCGAAACGCTTACCGCGCGTACCGATTCAAACGGAGCCTATCGCTTCTCCGCGGTTCGCGCGGGTACTTACACGTTGCGCGCGGAGATGGTGGGCTATGTCGCCGCAACTTCCAATTCCTTCGTTCTAGGGCAAAAAGAATCCAAAGCGATTGACCTGACTCTCGAACCCGCAAAAGCATCCGAGCCGCCGAACTCGGCCACGGGGAAGCCGGAGTTTTTTGACGAGCCGCATTTTACCGTGGCGGGCGTCACGGATACTACGAATCTTGGCGGACACGGTTCCGATGTGACCGTGAGGAACAGCGAGGCTTTGGCGAGGGCTACGGCTTCGTTGAAGCATGATCCGCCGGGCAAGGCAGACGATGAGGCTGGACGGCACCATTTGCTGGCAGAGGTTGACGAGAAACGCGGCGATTCGCTCGATGCAGTGCGAGAATATCAGCGCGCGGCCGGGCTGAATCCAAGCGAGTCTAATCTCTTCGATTGGGGATCTGAACTCCTTCTTCATCGCGCGGCGGAGCCGGCGCTCGAGGTTTTCACGAAGGGCAATCGAATGTTCCCGCATTCCGTGAGGATGCTGGCCGGCCTCGGCGCGGCTTGGTACGCTCACGGCTCTTACGATCAGGCGGTACTGTATTTGTGCGAAGCGTCGGATCTGAATCCCGGCGATCCAACTCCGTATCTGTTCCTGGGAAAAATGGACGCAGTCGAGAAGACTGAGTCAGAAGCAGTGGTGGAAAGGCTTGCGCGGTTTGTCAGGCTTCAACCGGAGAATGCGCTGGCTAATTATTATTATGCGGTCGCTCTCTGGAAGCGACGGGAATCGCCGGAGGATGTTGCTGATTTGGAGCGGGTGAGAACGTTGCTGTTGAAGGCTGTTCAGCTTGATCCGAAGCTCGGCGTTGCTTACTTAGAACTTGGTGTTCTGTATTCGGAGCAAAGAGATTTTTCCAAAGCGATTTCCGCTTATCAACAAGCGACCGCGGCAACGCCGCAACTGGAAGAGGCGCACTATCGGCTGATGCAGGCTTACCGGCAGGCGGGCGAGACTTCGAAAGCGCAAGCAGAACTGTTGGTCTACACGCAGGTCTCGAAGCAAAAGGAAGAAGAACTCGAACGCCAGCGGCATGAGCTGCAGCAGTTTGTGTATGAGTTGCGCGATCAAACGCCCGCATCGCCGCCGCAATAGCGATCGAGGTGATTGGACGAAAGCCTTGAGGCAGCGGGGAATCCCACCTTTCGCAAAGTGCGCGAAAGATGGGGCACCCGCTAATAGGCGATCGAAGCGATCTTTATTGGTTAGATCGTTATCGGTCTAGTGCGCGGCGGGAGTGGGCGCGGTCATCAGGCTGATGAACATTCGGTAGAACCTTTCCAAATCCAGGTCCACCTGAATCTCGATCGGTTGCACGGCGAGTGGCGACTTGTCTTTTTCAGTCCAGGTCAGGGTGTTGCCGTAGCCCGCGCCGCGGTCGAGGTCTACTTCCATGTAGCGAGTTTCGTGTTTCGTGATCAGAGTTGGGTCGATCCACGCTTCGGCCGTGATTTCGTCCCACATGATGTCGGCGCCGGGAGAGTACATGGCGAAATGGGAGACGTAGCGGGCCAATGGCGTGCCACTGGCTTCGATTTGCTTCATCATGGCGGGCGTTACGTGAGTCTTGATGGAAATATCCGTCGGCGTGCAGACGATTTTCTTCCATGGCGCACGCAAAACAATCTCCCCCGCTTCCGGGTCAAACCAGAAATTGAATTCGTGGCGGGGGTTGGTCGCAAATTCCGGATTGTCAGTCTGCGGGCTCAGGCTTCCACCCATGAAAACCAATTCCTGCGCCAGCTCCGGGAACTGCGGATCGAGCGAGATTGCGAGCGCCAGGTTGGTCATGGGCCCGCCTTCGTAAATCGTCACTTCATGCGGATACTTTCGCACCATTCGGATTAAAAAGTGAGCGGCGTCTTCGTCGCTCGGCTTGGTGGTGGGCTGGCCTTCGGGCGGCGGCGGCACAACGAAGGGCTCGTGCCACCAGCGATCGTCCCACGCACCCGCGTAAGCTACCTTGCCGTAGCGCTCCTGCCAGAGTTGCGTTTCATTGCGGCGGCGCACCAGTGGGAACGCGGCTCCCGGGACCACGGGAATGTCCGTGCGGCCGATGATTTCCAGGAGGCGGAGCGTGTGGGCGACCTCTTCGTCGCGCCACTGATCTCCGCTGACGACAGTGATGCCAAGTACTTCGACCTGCGGCGACTGAATCATCACCAGCAGCGTTTGCATGTTACTGCCACCGGGGCCGGAGCAGTCTTCGTTGATGATTACTTTGCGACGCGGCTGCGCGGACGCGAAGCAAACTGCGAGCAGGACGAAAAGCACGGTTGGAGTAAGATTGCGGGCATTCATAGGTTTCCAGAGCTGTTTTTATGCAGTGGCGCAACTCGGCTTACGCGCTCGGTCGGCTCAGCGGGAGATCCTTCACTCCGCCTGAAGAACGGCTCCGTTCAGGATGACAAGCGTTGTTCGAATTTCAGCTTCAGAATTTCAACTTCAGCGCGAATTGAACCAGACGCGGGTTATTTACCGTGTTATTGAGCACTCCAAAACTGGACTGAGTGTTTATGTCTTGTTCTCCAGTGCCCCCAATGCCATCCAGGTAGAACTGGGAATGGTTGAAGAGATTAAAGAACTCAGCCCGAAATTGCAGGCCCATACCTTCGCGGAAGGACAGAGGAAAATCCTTGATCACGGAGAAATCTGTGTTTATGAAACGCGGGCCGTAGACTGGAGCGCGCGCGGCTGTTCCGAGTTCGCCAGCGGGGGCCTGCGCGAAAGCGCAGGGGTTAAACCAATGCTGCAGTGTGTGGATCTGCGTGGGGCAGCCCGACTGGCCACCCTCATTGCCGGCCTTGTTGGGGTCGCCCACTTGGTTTGGACGCTGGAAGGTGTTGCCGTTATAGGAGAAGAAGACGCCCGATTCATCGGCGCTATCGACCACAAACAGTGGGAAGCCAGATGTTGCTCTCTCGATCAAATCCACTTGCCAATTACCAAAGATGGCGTTAGTAGCTCCACTCCAGCCGCCGCCGTAATGCTTGCCCTTGCCGAACGGCAGATCATAGAGGATGCTGGCGGTGAAACTATCGTTGAGGTTCAGCTGCGACAAGCCCCAATCCAGTTTGTTGAACCCGGGGAGCGGGTAGTACATCGCGCCGGGGTTGGTGCCTAAGCCATCGGTCAGTCCGGAATCGAAATTGCGGGAATAGGTATAGCCGATCAGAGCATAAAGGCCATGCCGCGCGCTCTTGGTTTCGGCCTTGACCTGGAAAGAATCGTAACGGGAGGCGCCGATGCTGTTGTTCGTGTCGACGCTCTGAAAAGGAAAAGCGTAAGGGAACGACGGAAAGCCGCAGCCCACATTGTATCCGGTGATTACCCCGCACGCGCTGGGCGATGAGATATTCTCGTTTAGCTGACTCACCAGAATATGCTCGCCGCGAGAGCCGGCATAGCCGGCCGTCAGCACCACATTTCCAGGCAATTGGCGTTCAACATTTAAATTGAATTGCTGAACCATCCCCTGCTTGAAGTTGCGGTTTTCAGACTGGATAGTTCCGGTGTAAGACTGGGGATTCACAGGCGAACTGTAAACGGCGCCGGTCGCAGAGACCTGCGTTGTAGAAGGAGTGTTAACCGGAAGCAAGAAGCCATTGGAGAGACCGCAGCCGGTGCTCCCGAAGGGAGTGCAAACACCCGTCGGGAAGGGATCTACTTCCGCGTAGTAGGGAGGATTCTGCCATAAGCCCTGGCCGCCTTGATTCCATGCCGAAT
Source organism: Candidatus Sulfotelmatobacter sp. (assembly GCA_049280795.1). Lineage (GTDB taxonomy): Bacteria > Acidobacteriota > Terriglobia > Terriglobales > Acidobacteriaceae > Sulfotelmatobacter. The sequence goes on along the minus strand of JBAPQU010000118.1, from coordinate 23,683 downwards.
CATGGAAGATCGCGTATCCGCCACGAACCGAAGTTTTTTCGCTTCCCATGGGCTTCCACGCGAATCCGATGCGCGGCTCCAAAGCAGTTTTGTCGAATTGAATTCCTACCGCCCCGTTCGTAGCGATGCAAGTTGTGCAGCCGCTTATTCCGGGGCTGCCTTTCGGCACAAACCAGTCAAGGCTCGCTACGTCAAAGTTCGCCTGCCGATTGGCTTCTTCAGTTTCAGGTGTTGCCAGGGCCCAGGCGAATCCCAGGTTCAACGTCAAATTGTTGGTGACCCGCCAATTGTCCTGCACGAAGGGACGAAACAGTTTCCAGCGGCGGCCCGTGGTCGCTCCCAGAAATGTCTGATCGTGGGCCGCAAAGACGCCGAGACTGCCAAGAAGCAGGTCGCCCATATTGTCGCCGGTGGCTGACCCTATGTTTACGATGTAACCATCCTGGAACGCATTGTTTCTAATATTCATTTCATTGGCGCGAAACACCAGCCCTGTCCGAATCTCGTGTTTGCCATGAATCAGGTCGAGCGTATCGGAAAGCGAGTAGACATTGGTCCCACCCTGATAGGGGGCAAATCCACGATCACCGACAGAAAAATAGGCGGACATTTGGAACGAAGTTAAACCGCAGCTTTCGCACTCCTGCTGAGACTGGTTCAGGCTGGCGGGATAGCCGGTGATGCCATCGCACGAGCTGGCGAGATCCGCGCCGGGGATGCCTAGACGAGCCGATTCGCAGCTGCCTGTGCCGAACGAAAGAATGTGGTTGAAGATACGGCTGTAGCCGGCGGTGGCCTGGTTAATCAGGTTTGGTGAGAAGACATGGGTTTCCGTTACGACCGCGTTGCGACCGTGGTTTTCAATGTGCTGGTTGCTGCCAAAGGCATTGGCCTCCGACCACGTTGGTGAACCGCCGGGGACAAAGTTCGTCGCCTGATCGTAGCTGAAGCGGCCAAAGATGGAATCCTTGCTGGAAAAATTGTGGTCCAGGCGAGTGTCCCAAGTTCCCTCGTTGAGCTTTCGCACCGGCTGGTTTTCGTAGTTAAAGCCACCTGCAGGGTTCGCATTGGGAGTGGGATAGAGCTGAATTACCTTTGCGCCAATTGGGTTGATCAGGGCTGCTGGAATAATGTCACAGGGTGTACCGCCGGGGGCCTGGCTGCCATCGGAAAGTACGGGTTCCGGAGTCGTTGCGTTCGAGCACAAGAACGTCGCGGGTTCCGCGCCGGTTGCGTATGGGTTTTTAAGCGATGCCAAGAGAAATGGATTGCTGGTTAAATTGTAGTTGCCGTTCGCATCTGGCGTGGTCATCCCGGCGGTTGGAACGAAGCCGGTGAAGGGTTCGCCTTCACGCTGCATTTTGGCCTGATAATCGAGGAAGAAAAATGTCTTGTCTTTTCTTATAGGTCCGCCCAGCGAACCTCCGAACTGGTTCAGATTGAATTTCTGCTTGGACGTAAAGAAGTAGCGAGTGGCATCGAGATCGGTATTGCGGAAGAACTCAAACAATGAGCCGTGAAACTGGTTCGATCCCGATTTTGTCGTCACCAAGACCGTGGGACCAGCGCGCTCTCCGTATTCCGCGGAGTAGTTGTAGGTGAGAACTTTGAACTCCTGGATGTCGTCGATCGAGGAGAAGATTGCAATTCCGCCCTCATCCAATTGGTTGTTATCGTTGCCATCGAGCAACCAGTCGGTTTCTTGTTCGCGCGAACCGCCGGAAGAGAGCGAGAATGATCCGCGCGTGGCGGCCTCGCTGCTGGCGGCGCTGGTGAAGAAGCTGACCGGGCTGGTGGAGGATGTCGTACCCGGCGTGAGAGTGGCGAGCTGGGTGAAGTTGCGACCGTTTAACGGCAGGTCGGCAACCTCCTCAGAGGTGATAACTTGGCCCAGTGTTGGATTCGCAGTTTCCACGGCTACTTCATTGGCTTGTACTTCCACCGAGGTCGAAACCGACGCGGGTGCGAGAGTGAAATCGATTTCTCGGTGCTCATCGACCTGGAGGCGAATGTCTTTCTGCTCGGTGGTCTGGAAGCCTGGGGACTCGACGTGAATCTTGTAGAACGAGACCGGTAGCAAGGGGATGAGGTAATGGCCGGAATCGTCGGTTTTGGCATCGCGGGAAAGACCTGTGTCCTGCGAAATGGCTTGCACCGTTGCGCCCGCAACTACCGCGCCGGCTTTATCGGAAACGGTGCCGGAAAAACTGCCGGTTGCCTGACCATACAGGGTGGGACAAATGGAAAGTACAAACGAACAGACCACTCCCGCGAACAGCGCCCGCTTATTCAGCTTCTGCATTAAAACCCCTTTTTTCGGCGGCCCCGCACCGAATGGCAAGCAGAGTCTTCGCTCCGCATTGAGTTGGAGTGATTAGAACCGTAGAACGGCCTTATAAATGCCCACTACTTCTGAAGTCAAGAATTTTCGGTCGTAGCAAAATATTCACTGCCAGTTTTGGGCTCTTTTCGGCACAAGGTTTTGTGCAACGTTCGATCCTCTTGCACATGATTTTGGCGAATAACATTACAGACCTTGACACATACTAACTTCTGCCTTGAACAGCCCACTCCGCATCAAAGCGCGCGCGATTGTAAAAAGATTTTTGCGTGCCGATGCCTGTTGTTGACAGTGCGGCATACAGGTTGGCGCGCCTTACCGCATCTCGTTCCGGTACGCCTTCCGCCAGGAACACGGCGAAGCTGCCGATGAATGCGTCGCCTGCGCCCGAGCTGTCAACGCTTTTTACGGCGAACGGAGACACGTGCTTGCTAATGCCGTGGCCCGCGAGCAGCGATCCGTTGGCTCCCAGAGTAATGATCACGCGGCGAATACCACCGGCCAGAAGTTTCTCCGCGCATTTTTTGGCGTCCTCGACATTGCGGACGGGAATTCCTGTGATGGTCTCAGCCTCACTCTCGTTGGGAACGAAGTAATCGAGGTCAGTCAGCGCGTGCATTTCGACGGATTGCGCAGGCGCCGGGTTCAGAATGCAGCGAATACCGTGCTTACGTGCGAACGCGACCGTGTAGTAAACCGTTTCCAGTGGGATCTCGAACTGGAGGACGATGCAGTCCACGGTTTTCAACATGTCTGCGGCGGCGTCCACGTCGGCCGGCTTCAGCGCGTCGTTTGCTCCTTTGACAACCAAAATCCGATTCTGCCCGTTGGGCTCAACAAAGATGGGCGCAACCCCACTGGATAAACCTTCAAGCTGTTTGACGTGGGTTGTGTCGATGCCCAGTTTTTTGAAGTTCTCGATGGTCGCCGGGCCGAACAGGTCATTGCCAACGCGCGCCACCATGAATACATCTGCGCCACAAAGTCGGGCCGCGGCCGCCTGATTCGCGCCTTTGCCTCCAAAGCCGAGATTGAAGGCCTGCCCGAAGATGGTTTCTCCAGGTTTTGGAAATTGATTGGTGAAAGTTGTCAGATCGATGTTGGCACTGCCAACCACTGCAATTCGAGGGCGCGCAGCCATAATGATGAATTTATTTAGAGAATTCTGTGATCGCCGAGTCTATTTGGCGCGCGGGATTGTGTCAACGCAATCGATCGTTATTTACTCGCCGTAGGGAACCCAAATGTTCTTCACCTGCGTGGCGTGCCGCAGGAACCAGCGACCTTCGGCTTGCGCCGCATCGAACCAGTCGATGGCGCGGCCTTCATTGGTGAATACCTGCTTCAGATTTCCGACAGAATATGCTTTGGCTGCCGCCGCACTGGACTCGTCCGAGAAGCACCAGATGGCATCCACGTCGTCGTGTTCGGCGAGAGTCTTGAGCAGTTGCGACGGTTGCCCGGTGACGATATTCACCGCGCCTCCGGGCAGATCGCTGGTGTCGAACACCTGGTAGAGATCGCCGATGATGAGCGGGTACTTCTCCGAGGGCACGACGACAGAGGTGTTTCCCGCCGCCAGGACTGGCAAGACCAGCGAGAGCAAACCGAGCAGCGGAGATTCCTGCGGGCAAATGATTCCCACGGTCCCGATTGACTCATTCATTGCGATTGCGATCGTCCGCGAGGGAGGGTTATGCACCGCGCCATCGAATTTATCGGCCCAGGCCGCGTAGGTGAATATCCGCTCGATGCTGGCAGAGACTTCCCTGCCGGCCTGCGAATCTCCAACCACCGCGGCGAGGCGCGCGGCTATTTCCTGCTGGCGTAGCGAAAGATTCTCCGCCATGTAGTAGAGAACCTGGGCTCGATTGTGCGCGGTGGTTTTAGACCAGGAAGCAGCCTTGCGCGCGGCTTCGACGGCGTTGCGAATATCTTTTCGATTTCCGAGCGGAGCTTCGCCGAGCAGTTCGCCATGCTTGCCCCGCACCTCGAAGCTGTAGCCGGAGTCGGGTCTGGCCTGCTTGCCGCCGATGTAGAGCTTCACTGTATGGTCGATGGCTGAATCTGGCGGATGCTGCTCGTCTTCCTCAGTATCAGCATCGTGGCCAGTCGAACTGGTGGGCGCGCTTGCTGTAGCGGGAAGCATGGGAGCTTTTTTAAACCAAGTGGGTTCAAGATACTCAAACAAGCCTTCCCTCCCGCCTTCGCGGCCGTAGCCGCTTTCGCGATAGCCGCCGAAGCCGCACGCGGCGTCGAATAAATTGGTGCAATTCACCCACACCACACCAGCTTTGATCTGCGCCGCCACTTGCAAAGATACGTTGATGCTTTCGCTCCACACACAGGCCGCCAAACCGTAGACCGTATTGTTGGCGAGTTCTACTGCCTCGGCGGGCGTACGAAATGTCATGGCTGCGAGCACGGGGCCGAAAATTTCCTGCTGCGCGACTACCGAACTGGGATGTACGTTGCTCAGCAACGTGGGAGGAAAATATAGTCCGCGCGACGGCATGTCCAGCTCCGGCTGCCAGCAAGTTGCGCCTTCCGCAATGCCCTCATCTACGAGGCGCCGAATGCGATCCAATTGAACCTGCGCCACGATTGCGCCGATATCAACGGCTTTATCGAGGGGAGAACCGACGCGCAGCGTGTTCATGCGGTCGCGAATTTTCTCGATAAGAGTTTCGGCAATACTCTCCTGCATGAGCAATCGCGAACCGGCACAGCAGACCTGCCCCTGATTCAGCCAAATGCCATCCACCAGGCCTTCGACGGCGCTGTCCAGATCAGCGTCTTCGAAAACCACAAAGGGAGACTTGCCGCCGAGTTCGAGCGAAATTTTTTTGTGACTCTTGGCAGTTGCGGCGCGGATCGCACGGCCAACTTCCGTGGATCCAGTGAACGCGATCTTATCGACGCCGGCATGCTTCACCAGAGCTTCGCCGGTGGAACCATCGCCGGTGACAATGTTGACGACTCCAGCGGGTAAGTCGATTTCCTGACAAAGCTCTGCAAAGGCAAGCGCGGTCAGTGGAGTGAACTCCGCGGGCTTGAGGACGACGGTATTTCCGGTGGCGAGTGCTGGCGCAATTTTCCATGCCAGCATGAGCAGAGGAAAGTTCCACGGAATGATTTGCCCCACGACACCGCAAGCGGTGTAGCCGGGGAATTCCGATTCGAGCAATTGCGCCCAGCCCGCGTGGTGGTAGAAGTGACGCACGACAAGCGGGATATCGATGTCGCGGCTCTCGCGGATGGGCTTACCGTTGTCGATGGTCTCAAGCACTGCGAGCCGGCGAGAGTGCCTTTGCACTGCCCGAGCCAAGGCGTAGAGATACCGGGCGCGCGCATGGGGCGTGAGAGCCTGCCACTTCGGAAGTGCATTCCGCGCGGCTTGCACTGCGGCATCGATATCCGCAATCGATCCCTGCGCGACCGATGCGATCTTCTCTCCAGTGGCGGGATCGGTGGAATCGAAGAACACGCCATCGACTGGCTGCCGCCACGCGCCATCGATGAAGTGGCCGAAGCGCCGGAGATGGTGGTCGAGCCAGAGCAGCGCATCCTTCGGGTCCTCGGGCGCGGGACCGTATTCCATGGTGAGAAATTTTTCAGCAATGCTCATTTTTTTGGCGTGGCTTTTCTTTTTTCTTCAATCCTACTTGCGATTCCTTCTATGCAATCGGATGACGATAATCCGCCGAGTACCGGCCGGTAGCGTAGTGTTCCAATTGGCGCTCGATGTCGTTCAGAAGTCCGCTGGCTCCAAAGCGGAAGAGGTCGGCTTTCATCCAATCCGTTCCGAGTTCTTCTTTCATAAGGGCCAACCATTCCGTGGATTGCTTGGCCGTGCGAATGCCGCCGGCCGGCTTGAAACCCACGGCCATGCCGGTTTCCTGAGCGTATTCGCGGATGGTGCGCGTCATCACGAATCCAACTGGAAGCGTGGCGTTGACTGACTCTTTGCCGGTGGAAGTTTTGATGAAGTCCGCGCCGGCCATCATTGCGACAAAGCTGGCGCGCGCCACGTTGCGCAGCGTGAGCAAGTCTCCCGTCCCAAGAATTGCTTTCATGTGATGCTGGCCGCAGGCTCGCTTGAACTCGGCGACTTCGTCGTACAGCTCCTGCCATCTTCCACCGAAAACGTGCGCGCGTGTGATTACGATATCGATCTCATCCGCGCCAGCCTCAATCGAGCGGCGGATCTCGGCAACGCGCTCCTCTACCGGAGACAGGCCGGCAGGAAACCCTGTGGAAACCGCAGCCACTCGAATTCCGCTGCCCGCGAGCGCCCGCACCGCAGTTTCAACGAAGCGGTGATAGACGCAGGCAGCAGCCACTTTGATCTCGAGTTCTTCGATCCCCAATTTTTTTTGCAGATCTCGTTGAATCGGCTGCCTCGCTTTCGCGCAAAGCCGGCGCACGCGATCGTCGGTATCGTCGCCGGAAAGGGTGGTGAGATCCATGCACGTGATCGCGCGCAAATGCCAGGCGGCCTGCCATTCCTTCTTCACAGTTCGCCGCGCAACATGGGTTTGCGCTCTGCGCTCCACCGCGCTCGTGTTCACTCGGACCTGCTTCACCCAATCGAGATTCAGTGGAATTCCGCGATTGGAGAGCAGAGGCCGGCCTGCAAGCGTGGCGATGGGCTCACCGTCACTTGCATGGTCAGAAATCGGAAAGCGTTTTTTGTGTTCGTCTAACATGCTCGTCTAACACCGTGCTTATTGTACGGCAGGTGCGGCGCGTAATGACAACGCGCGCATTTGAGGCGCGGAAAGGTGTAGCGCACGGGGATTTTCCGCAGGAGTTTTCTGCTATAGTTGCGTTCCTTGGAGGTCGCATCTTATGCCTCGAACAGTGCGCTGTGCCTTGATTCAGGCGCGAAACGAACTCAGCAGCGAACGTCCTCTTGCGCAGATCCGAAAAGCAATGATGGACAAACACCTGAAGTTGATTGAACAGGCTGCGAAGAAGAAAACGCAGATTTTGTGCCTGCAGGAACTTTTCTATGGCCCTTATTTTTGCGCCGAGCAGAACGCGCGCTGGTATGAGCTGACCGAGCGCGTGCCGGACGGCCCGACGGTGCGCCTGATGCAAAAGGTCGCGGCGAAACATCGCATGGTGATTGTGGTTCCGGTTTACGAGGAACAGATGCCGGGAGTTTATTTCAACACGGCCGCGGTGATCGACGCCGACGGGCGCTACTTGGGAAAATATCGCAAGCACCACATTCCGCACTGCCACCCTGGATTCTGGGAAAAGTTTTACTTCACTCCGGGCGATGGAGGATACCCGGTTTTTGAAACGAAATATGCTCGGGTGGGCGTTTACATTTGCTACGACCGGCATTTTCCGGAGGGCGCGCGCATTCTAGGGCTGAACGGCGCGGAGATTGTATTCAATCCCTCGGCGACGGTTGCAGGGCTCTCGGAATATTTGTGGGAGCTTGAGCAGCCTGCGCATGCCGTGGCCAACGGATATTTCGTGGGCGCCGTCAACCGGGTGGGTATTGAGAAGCCGTGGAGCATTGGAGAATTCTATGGCAAGAGTTATTTCTGCAATCCGCGCGGAAAGATTATTGCGCAAGCCAGCCGCGATAAAGATGAAGTCGTAGTCGCGGATCTGGATCTCGACATGATCGCGGAAGTGCGCAAAGTGTGGCAATTCTTCCGCGACCGCCGTCCGGAAAGTTATGGCCCGCTTACTGCGCAAACTGGAGAAGCTGCGGCCGCGGATTGAAGTATCACCGTTGCGGAGAATTGTCGCAGTCTCCTCGCAATCGATCTTAGGCTCATGATCACGCCCAAAGCTTTGTCTCTCCAATCTCGAATCGAATCCAGTCCTCTCTACAACGCCGACCTCGCGCCCGCCGATATATCCCGGCGGCATTGGGGCACGTACAACTTTGCGGCGCTGTGGATTTCGATGTCGGTAAACATCCTTACCTACATGCTCGCCGCAAGCCTGATTCAAGGTGGGATGAATTGGAAACAGGCGGTGGTGACGATTTTTATCGGCAACGTCATCGTGCTGGTTCCGATGCTGCTCAACTCGCATCCCGGAGCCAAGTACGGCGTTCCGTTCCCGGTGTTGGCGCGCGCATCATTTGGAGTGCTGGGCGCCAATGTGGCTGCGGTGCTGCGAGCAATCGTCGCGTGTGGATGGTTCGGCATTCAAACCTGGATTGGCGGCGAAGCAATCAGCACACTCCTCGCCACGCTCGCACCGGGGTGGAGAAATTTTCAGTACGCTACCGCCGTTTGCTTTCTTCTGTTCTGGCTGATCAACCTCGCTGTCATTCTCATGGGAATCGAATACATCCGCATTCTGCAGGGAATCAGTGCGCCGGTATTGTTAGGAGTTGGGTTACTGCTGCTGGGATGGGCGTATCACGCGGCGGGCGGCTTCGGTCCCATGCTGGCTGCGCCTTCGCGGTTCACGAACTTTGGCGACTTTATGAAGTTTCTGATTCCCGCGCTGAATGGAACTGTCGGCTTTTGGGCGACGGTCTCGCTGAATATTCCCGACTTCACGCGCTTCGCACGGAACCAGCGAGAGCAAGTTATTGGACAGGCACTGGCTTTGCCGACCACGATGACTCTTTACGCTTTCATTGGCATCGCCGTGACTTCGGCCACAGTGATAATTTACGGGACGGCGATTTCAGATCCGGTGCAACTGCTCAGCCGCTTTCACTCGCCAGTTGCTGTAGTGATTTCATTGATCGCGATTTTGCTGGCCACGCTGAATGTCAACATCGGCGCCAATGTGGTATCGCCGGCAAACGATTTTTCGAACTTGTGGCCGCGGCGAATCAACTTCCGAACCGGCGGCGTGATTACATGCTTCATGGGAATCGCTTTGATGCCGTGGAAGCTGCTCGCCGATTACAAGACATTTATTCTCGGCTGGCTCGGCGGCTATGCCGCTTTTCTTGGGCCGGTTGCGGGCATCATGATCTGCGATTATTTCGTTATGCGCAGATGTGTTCTTCAGTTGGACGATCTTTATCTTCGCGGCGGAATCTACGAGTACTCCGGCGGATTCAACTGGAGAGCGGTGATTGCGCTGGGGCTGGGAGCGGGAACCGCGCTGGTTGGATTAGCGGTTCCATCCCTGCGCGTGCTCTACGATTACTCCTGGTTCGTAGGTTTTGCGGTTTCGTTTGCCGTCTATTACGCGATGATGAAGTTTAATCGCCCGACTGTGCTGGCGCCGATGGCAGCTTCGTAAACAACTTTGTAAGCCCCAGCGTTATATCTTCGCGGTTTTCTGAAACGCCGGCAGTACGTCGCGCCCGTAGATTTCTAAACTCTGTTCTTCGTCTCCGCACATTAAATACAAATTGAATTGCGTGATGCCTACGCTGGCCAACTTGCGGAGTTTCTCGTGATGAGCTGTCACGGGACCGACCAGACAAAAGCGATCGACCACCTCGTCCGAAACAAAGTCCGCATTGTCGCTCCCAACCACGCAGTGGTGCAGATAGTCGTAGCCGCCACGGTCCTGCACATACGAGGTGAGCGCGGCGGGCAGGTCTTGCGGCTTGTATTGCCGGATGAGATCCATCACATGATTGGAAACCAGCGCTGGGAACCAGCGGACGCGCTCGCGGGCTACAACGAGATCGTCAGAAACCCAAACCGGCGCGGCCGCCATTACTTCGATCTTGTCCGGATCGCGCCCCGCGGCGACGGCGCCTTCTTTTACAAAACCGAGACACCAGGAAATCAAATCAGGATCGGCGAACTGCAGAATGATTCCGTCGGCGACGCGGCCTGCCATGTGCAGAACCTTCGGTCCGTATCCCGCGATCCACACTCGCGGAGAAACCTCGGCCCAAGTGAGGCGCGTGAGCTGACCTTCATATTCAATTTCACGGCCGGCGGTGAGATCACGAAAAATCTTTACTGCAGTTTCCAGTTGCGCCCAACTCACCGGCTTCTTGCCGAGCACGCGTCTGGAGCTGTCGCCGCGTCCAATGCCGAGTTCCATCCTGCCGCCGGAAATCAGATTTAGCGTGGCGAACAGGCTGGCGGTAACCGTGAGGTCGCGAACCGCGGGGTTGGTCACGCAGGTGCCGAAGCGCATGCGCTGCGTATTCGCAGCCATGAGCGCGAGCAGAGGGTACGGTTCCTTCCATAAAATATGCGAATCGAAGATCCATCCGTATTCGAAACCGGCGGCTTCGGCCTGGCGCGTCAAGCCGAGAATGCGCTCAACCGAGATGTCTGGCTTTAGCGTAATGCCGAACTGCATGGCACAGCCCCTTTCATCACAACTTGTTCATTACTCACTTTTCATCAGTCGCTTTTCATCACTTCCGGAATTATGCGGGAGTGAAGTGCGGCAGTTTAGCATAGAATTCTTTATTCATCTCGGCCAATGGTGCACACAAATGTGGGGGCCGATAGTGGAGGCCAACCGGAGGACTGATGGGCTTTGACACGATCATCGCAGGCGGGTCCGTGGTAACTGCAACGGATACGTATGTGGCCGACGTAGCGATTGCGGATGGCAAAATCGTCGCGGTCGGAAAAGACCTTCCTCGACAAAACGCCACGAAGGTGATTGAGGCCGCGGGCAAATATGTTTTCCCCGGAGGCATCGACGTGCACACGCACTTGGACATGCCCTTCGGCGGCACGACCAGCGCCGACGATTTCGAAACTGGCACGCGGGCGGCGGCCTTCGGCGGAACGACTACACTGATCGACTTCGCGATTCAGTATAAGGGCCAGCCGTTGCGGAAAGCTTTCGACACCTGGATGGATAAAGCTTCGAAAAAAGCCGTTTGCGACTACGCATTTCACTGCATCGTTACTGACATCGCCGACGGTCAACTGCAGGAGATGAATTCTCTGGTAGGCGAAGGCGTGACCAGCTTCAAGCTCTTCATGGCCTATCCCGGCGTCTTCATGCTCGATGATGCCAGCATCTTTCGGGCGTTGCAGACCACGGCAAAAAACGGTGGCCTCATTTGCATGCATGCGGAAAACGGCAGCGCAATCGATGTGATCGTGCAGCAGGCGCTGGCGGAAGGAAAGAAAGCGCCGAAGTATCACGCATTGACCCGGCCTACAACCGCGGAGGCGGAAGCCGTGTCGCGCGCGATTGCGTTGGCTGAAATGGCGGGCGCGCCGATCTACATTGTGCATTTGAGTTGTAGCGAGGCTCTGGAGAAAGTTCGCGAAGCGCGCGACCGCGGGCTTCCGGTCTATGCCGAGACTTGTCCACAATATCTTTATCTCTCGATCGAAAATTTCGACGTTCCGGATTTCGAAGGCGCGAAATATGTTTTCACGCCGCCGCTTCGCGAAAAATGGCATCAGGAGAAACTTTGGAATGGACTCAAGCGGGATCATCTTCAGGTGGTCTCGACCGATCATTGTCCATTCTGTTTCAAGGAGCAAAAAGAATTAGGACGCGACGATTTCACCAAGATACCGAATGGCGGTCCGGGCGTTGAGCATCGCATGAGCCTGATTTACTCCGGCGGCGTCGCGCAAGGCCGCTTTAGCGTCAATCGTTTCGTCGAACTGGTATCGACAACTCCGGCGAAGCTTTTCGGTTTGTATCCGCGCAAGGGAACGATCGCGGTTGGCAGTGACGCTGATCTTGTGATCTTCGACCCGCAGCGCAAACACACGATCAGCGCCAAGACTCACCACATGCGAGTCGATTACTCGATGTTTGAAGGTATTCAGGTGACGGGGATGCCCGAAGTGGTTCTTTCCCGCGGGCGCGTCGTGGTGGAAGCCGACAAGTTTCTTGGCCGCGCGGGGCAGGGCGAATTTCTTCGGCGCGCAACTTACTCACAAGTGAACGGATAGTGCGCCGAGTATGCATGCCGCCGCTTGTCCTGCGAAGGCTTGTTCTGCAACTGCAAGAAGAGTAGAGTTACACGTTTTCGCTCTTCACTGCGTTAACTCTGCACTGCGTTAAGGAGATTGGATGTTCACACCCTCGAGTCTGGGCATTGCGCTGTTGATGATGATCACGAGCGCCGTTTGCTGGGGCTCATGGGCAAACACCTATAAAGGCGTTAAGGGCTATCGCTTCGAACTTTTCTATTGGGATTATGCGGTCGGCATTTTTCTGGTCTCACTCGTGCTTGCTTTTACGATGGGGAGCACGGGACACGATTCTTCCAGCTTTCTGAACAACGTTCATGCGGCCGATACCTCAAACATTGTTAATGCGCTGATCGGAGGCGCACTGTTCAATCTGGCGAATTTGTTGCTGGTGGCTGCAATCGATATGGCCGGGCTTGCGGTTGCGTTTCCAGTTTCTATTGGGATCGCGCTCGTGGTTGGAACCGTACTGAGTTACATTCTTCAGCCGCGGGGAAATGCCGTTCTTTTGGCCTTGGGTGTCGCGTGTGCTTTTGTTGCCGTGTTGATGGATGGCAAAGCCTATGGCAGTCTCGTAGCCGCGGGACGCAGCGTTTCAAAGAAGAGTCTGATCACTTGCGTGGTTTCCGGCGTGCTGATGGGCCTGTGGGCTCCATTTATGACGCACGCGATGACGCGCGGCAATACGCTGGGACCTTACAGCGCGGCGGTGTTTCTGACTCTCGGAGCACTGCTCTCCTGTTTCATCTGGAATATTTATTTCATGAAACATCCGCTCGTGGGAGAGCCGGTAAACTTTAGCGGATTTTTCAGCGGGCCGGCCTCGGGACATCTGCTGGGACTTTGCGGCGGATTTATCTGGGGTATTGGGACGGTTTTCAATTTGGTGGCGGCGAGCTTTACCGGCGTTGCTATTTCTTATGCCATCGGGCAATCGGCCCCAATGGTTGCGGCGCTCTGGGGAATTCTGGCGTGGAAAGAATTTGCCAACTCGGGACCACGCGCCAAAGCGTACCTCGGCCTGATGTTCGTCTTCTATGCTTTGGCAATTTTTCTGGTTGCGCGGTCGAACGGATAAGAGTTTATTTGCCTCTGATCTATTTACCTCGGATGCGGCCGATAAACAGATTCAAGAATCGGTCGGCATCGGAGGCCATGCAGACTCTCGCATTCGGCTTGAGTGCGATGACGCCATCGATCTCGTAGTGGTCCCCGTGTAAAACATTGTTTTCGTCCGAGCCCATGCGGTTCGCCACGGTTTCTCCGCGGGTAAACTCGCCTTTGGTTTCGACATCGACGTGCATGTCTTTGAGAGTGACCAGAGTTGGGTCGATCACGGTTCCCACTGCCAGCGGATCATACATCGCGGCCCCGCTGTATCCGCTCTTTTCGCTGCGATTCAAATAGAAGTCCGCTATCTTGGCAATGAAATCGCTCTGTGGTCCGTGCGACGACTGCAACTCCGCGAGATACTTTCGCGTGATTAGCGTCCGCTCGCCCACGTCAGAGCCGATCATGGTCACCATCCAGCCGGCGTTGAACACGATCTGCGCGGCCTCAGGGTCGTTATAAATGTTTGCCTCCGCGGCTCCGTTGACGTTGCCACCGGTAATTGAGCCGCCCATGATGACGATATCTTTCACCAGAGAAGCGATCGAAGGATCTTTCGAAACGGCCAACGCAATGTTGGTAAGGGGCCCCACAGGAATCAGCGTGATCTCATGCGGATACTTGTGAACCATTTCGATAATGAGATCGGGACCGAAGCGCGGATCAGCTTTGCATTTCGTTGGCAGCAGTTCGACGCCAGCCAGACCGTTTATTCCATGCCAATACTGCGCCGTGATCAGCTTCTGATTCAGTGGGTGCTGCGCTCCGCCTGCGACTATGACATCGCAGCGTCCGGCCAGCGAAACGATCTTCAGCGCATTCTCTAATCCCTGCCGACCGTCCACGTTGCCGGGAACAACCGTCAGCGCCTCCACCTTCAGTTCGGGAGAATTCAAGGCAAGGATGATCGCCATAGCGTCGTCGGTGCCAGGATCGGTGTCGATAATCACTCGCTTGGGCGAGACTTGTGTAAATGCATTTGACGCGAGAACAACAAACAAAAACGAAATCAGAATCGATGTAGTCCGAAGCTTCACAGTGGATCCTTTCGAATGCGAGGGCGATGAATAATTTATAGAAGCATGCCGGCGATGGATGCCGACATAAGGTTTGCCATGGTTCCGGCGAGCATGGCGCGAATGCCGAGGCGCGCCAGTTCGCTCTTCTTGTTGGGTGCGAGCGCTCCAATGCCGCCGATCTGGATTCCGATGGAGCTGAGATTGGCGAAGCCGCAGAGCGCGAAGGTTGCGATGGTGAATGAGCGTGGATCGAGCGCCGCCTTCATCGGTCCGAGCATCGAGAATGCGACCAGTTCGTTCAGCACCATGCGCGTCCCGAGCAGAGTTCCAATCACTCCGCAGTCGTGCCAGGGAACGCCAATCACCCACGCGACGGGTGCAAAGAGAACTCCGAAAATCTTTTCCAGACTTTCCGGAACCCACGTCACCCAATGATGAATGCCGCCGAGAATGCCGTCCGCCAGTGCGATCAGCGCGAGGAACGCAATCAGCATAGCCGCGATGTTCAAAGCCATATGCAGACCATCGGTGGTCCCGCGGGCGACGGCGCCAAGCAGATTTTCATTCTTCTCGTTTTCCTCTTCGCCTTCGGGCATCACAACTTTACCGGCGGTTTTCGATTGCTCGGTCTCGGGCACGAGCATCTTCGCCATTAGCAAAGTGCCGGGCGCAGTCATGATGACGGCACTCAACAGATGTTTAGGTTCTATTCCAAATGCGATGTACGCGGCCATGATTCCGCCGGAGACGTGGGCCATGCCGCTGGTCATCACGGTCATGAGTTCCGAGCGCGTCAGATCAGGCAGAAAGGGCCGGATGGTCACCGGCGCTTCCGTTTGCCCCATGAAAATGCTGGCCGCGATGTTGAGCGATTCCGCGCCGCTCGCGCCCATCACCCGGGTCATAATCCAAGCAGCGAGTTTAATGATGAGCTGCATGACACCGAAGTGATAGAGCACCGCGAAAAATGCGCAGATGAAAATAATCGCCGGCAGTACCTGAAAAGCGAAATAGAAACCAAAATGAGAACCTTGCTTCCCGAGATCGCCGAAAACAAACTCTGAGCCAGCAAATGAATAACTGAGCAATTGGCTCACTAGATCGCCGGCTTTCTGAAAAAGGCGGCGGCCGGCATCCACCCTCAATACCAAAACTGCAAAGGCAAACTGCAAGCCCAGGCCCCACGCAACGGTCTTCAGGCGAATGGCGTGGCGGTTGCTTGAAAAGGCGTAAGCCAACGCCAACATGGTGAGGAGGCCGAGAATTCCAGTGAAACGTCCCATTCAGTTTTTCTCTCCGGATTTTCCGATCACACGTTTTCCAATCACAGAATGGATCAACGGCCTTTTCTCGCGCGGGGCTGAATCAGCGATCTTATAACTCTCTTCCAGTATTTTGCGGGCGCGAGTTGCGAGCGCCTCTGCATTGTAGTGAATCGTCGCGAGAGGCTCACCCGTGGAAACGGCGTCTCCGACTTTTTTATGGAGCACAATTCCCACCGCGGGATCGACCGAATCTTCTTTGCGTTCGCGGCCACCGCCGAGAATCACACATGCGGTGCCAACCTGTTCGCACTGCAGAGATGCGAGATATCCATCTTTCGGACTGGAAAGAACCATCGTATGGCGCGCTTGCGGCAGTCTTTTCAAATCGTCAATCGATTGCGGATCTCCACCTTGCAGTTCCACCATCTGGCGAAACTTGTCGAGAGCCTTGCCGGAGGCGATCAGTTTCTCGCTCTGTTTTTTGCCATCCGTAACGGTAGGAGCGACTCCACCGAGATGGAGCATCCAACCGGCAAGTTCGAGGCAAAGTTGGCGCAAGTCTTCCGGTCCAGCGCCGCGCAGAATTTCCACTACTTCGACCACTTCAAGCGCATTGCCGATCATGCATCCCAGCGGCTGATCCATATCTGTAATCAGCGCGACGACTTGCTTTCCCATGCGCTCCCCGGTCTCCACCATGAGCTCGGCGAGATAGGCCGCGTCTTTTTCATTCTTCATGAATGCGCCGGAACCGGTTTTAACGTCGAGCACCAGCGCATCGATTCCTTCCGCAAGTTTCTTGCTCATGATGGATGCGCAGATGAGATAGGGACTCTCCACGGTCCCGGTGACATCGCGTAGCGCGTAGAGTTTGCGATCGGCGGGAGCAATTTCCGCAGTCTGGCCAATCATGGCGCAACCGCAGGTCGCAAGCACACTGCGAAATTGAGCGACGGAAAGATTCACGTTGAAGCCGGGGATGGCCTCGAGCTTATCGAGCGTGCCGCCGGTGTGCCCGAGGCCGCGGCCGCTGATCATGGGAACTACGATTCCCGCTGCTGCGGCAAGCGGCGCCAACACAAGCGACGTTTTATCGCCGACGCCGCCGGTGGAATGCTTGTCGACTTTTTTCGCCGGAAGCGACGAAAGATCAAGCACGTCTCCCGAGCGCAGCATGGCATCGGTCAGGGCCGCAGTCTCGGCGCGAGTCATCCCTCGCAGCACCACCGCCATCAGCCAGGCTGAAACCTGATAGTCGGGAATATCGCCATGCGTGTATGCGTTCACAAGCGATTCGATTTCGCTTCGAGACATTTCGCCGCCATCGCGTTTCTTGCGGATCACATCGATGGCGCGGAACGTTTGTTCAGAAGCTGGCGTCGGATTCACTGGAGACGGAATCCTTCCGGAAGGAGTTCGGTGATGTGAGCTTGCTTCGGCCCAGTCGTCCCTTGAAAAAATATGGTTGCGTCGGGGCCGAATTCGTAAATGACCTGACGGCAGGCGCCGCAGGGCGAACAGGGCACGCCTTGATCGTTGGTTACAACGACGGCACGAATATCGATCCTGGACCCAAGCTGCGCAACAGCGGAAAAAATTGCCGTGCGCTCGGCGCAGTTTGTCATCCCGTACGAAGCATTCTCTATGTTGCAGCCCGAGAATATTTTTCCGTTCGAGAGCAGGATGGCGGCACCTACCCGAAATTTTGAGTACGGTGCGTGCGCGTTCTTCATGACTTTTTTGGCGGCGCGCAACAGTTTCAATTGCACGTCAGAAGGCAACTTTTTCTTGGGCATTATGAAGAGTATCTCTTCCACGCACAGCTAAAGCGTGCGCCATTGTAAACCCTGGACAAACGATTCTGTGGTTTTTCTTGGATTCGATTAGACAGAATTTAGATTTGCAAAAGTGTGCGCAGTTTATCTTCGTCAAGCTTGCCTTCGCTGCGAACGCCAGTGCAAATGTCGAGTGCGAACGGGCCGACTCCCGGATCGCCCTTCGCACATTCTCGGAGTTCAGGCCGCCCGCCAAAAAAACTGGGATGTCGATCTGCTCTCGAATCTCGCGGCTCAACGCCCAGTCGTGCTTCCGCCCGGTGCCACCTAATTCTTTCGTGGCGGACGTTGGATTCCCCGAATCGAGCAGGACCGCATCGACATGCTCCGCAACGGCGACAGCTTCTCCGATTGATTCTGGCCCATTCACGTGCACAACCTGCACGATGGAAACTCCCGGCAGCGCTCGCCGCAGATCTTCGTAGTTGCCGCGAAGCAGCCGATCCACGATCTGGATTGTGCCGGTTCGGCAGCGGCGCTGCTGCGCGATAATGCTCTCCGCATCCTGGCTTGAAGTCAGCAGGAAGGTTGCAATCGGAGGAGGAACGGTGCCGGCGATCTCCGCAATCTGTACTTCAGAAATCACTCCTGGTCCGCTTGGCATGGCGGAAACCAGACCAAGTGCGGCAGCCCCGTGCTTGATCGCCATCCGGGCTTCGTGTTTGGTCGAGATGCAGCAGATTTTTACGCGTGGCCGCTCGGTCGCTCGCACCCAAAGATTATCTATCGCCCAGCGCGCCCGATGCCAGCCGAATCGGAATTGCTTTTGTTCTGGCTCCGGACTAGCATGTTCCCGTTATCCTTCTCCGCCCGGCATCTTTAGCGTCACATCACCACGTTCGTGTTTGATCTTGAGTGCTTGATTTAGGGAGGACATATGGGCATCGCAGTTTCACCTCAGATTCATCCGCAGGTAGCTGATTTTATCGATAAACCCCGCAAAATGTTGATCAACGGAAATTGGGTTAACTCGATTTCCGGCAAGACTTTTCCCACCTACAATCCCGCGACCGGCGAGGTTCTGGCACAGGTGGCGGAAGGCGATCGTGAAGACGTTGAACAAGCAGTGAAGGCAGCACGCAAAGCTTTCGACCAAGGCCCCTGGAGGCGATTGACTGCGTCCGAACGCGGACGCCTGATCTGGAAGCTTGCCGACTTACTCGAAGCGCACACCGAAGAGTTTGCATACATCGAGAGCCTCGACAATGGCAAGCCGCTCACAATTGCAAGAGGTGCCGATGTACCGCTGGCAGTCGATCTGTTCCGCTACATGGCGGGATGGGCCACGAAAATCGAAGGCAATACGATTCCGATCTCAGTCCCCTACACGCCGGGAGCTAAATATCTCGCCTACACGTTGCGGGAGCCGGTGGGAGTTGCAGCGCAGATTATCCCGTGGAATTTTCCGCTGCTGATGGCGGCGTGGAAGCTGGGTCCAGCGCTGGCATCAGGCTGCACCGTAGTGTTGAAGCCGGCGGAGCAAACGCCGCTTTCGGCGCTGCGTCTCGGCGAATTGATTACAGAAGCGGGTTTTCCTGAAGGCGTAGTCAACATTGTTCCGGGTTATGGCGAAACCGCCGGCGCCGCATTGGCTGCTCATCCGCACGTGGACAAAGTGGCCTTCACCGGTTCTACGGAAGTTGGAAAGCTAATCGTGCACGCCGCAGCGGGCAACTTGAAAAAAGTATCGCTCGAGCTTGGCGGCAAATCTCCCAACGTCGTATTCAAGGATGCGGATCTCGACTCCGCTATCGCCGGCGCGGCCAGCGCGATCTTTTTCAATCACGGTCAGTGCTGCTGCGCGGGATCGCGCCTCTATATCGAGAAGCCGATCTTCGACCGGGTTGTGGAAGGTGTCGCCGAGCAAGCAAAGAAAATAAACGTCGGCTCGGGCCTCGATCCGGAAACCAGCATGGGACCGCTTGTCTCCGAGGAACAGCTCAGCCGGGTTTGCGGCTTTCTGGAAGCGGGCTTTTCGGAAGGTGCGAAGGCCGTCACTGGCGGACACAAGAAAGGCGACAAGGGATATTTCGTCGAGCCTACGATTCTTGTCGATACCCGTGAAGACATGAAGGTGGTGCGAGAAGAAATCTTCGGACCGGTTGTGGCCGCAATGCCGTTCGACGATCCCGAAGAAATTCTGCCCCGCGCCAACGATAGCGAATACGGCCTGGCCGCTGCGGTGTGGACGCGGGACATCGGCAAAGCTCACCGCATGGCGGAACAGCTGCGCGCCGGAACGGTGTGGATTAACTGCTACAACATTTTCGACGCTGCGTTGCCCTTCGGCGGA
This sequence comes from Candidatus Sulfotelmatobacter sp., assembly GCA_049280795.1. GTDB lineage: Bacteria > Acidobacteriota > Terriglobia > Terriglobales > Acidobacteriaceae > Sulfotelmatobacter. Next base: position 3,960 of record JBAPQU010000118.1, on the reverse strand, counting down.
TACAAGCAATCCGGTTGGGGCCGCGAAATGGGGCACGATGCGCTTAACCTTTACACACAGACGAAGGCAATCTGCACCAAGATTGCGTAGACCAGATCGCACAGACCCGGGTCGCGCAGTTTGACGTGCCAAAAACTTAGGACGGTGGCCTTGGCCACCGTCCTTTTATTTTTGTCGACTATTTTTACCGACGCGTTAGTCAATCGTCTATCTTATTTTTCCATGAGGAGAACTTTCTCCGCATCGTCAATTTCGGTCAACTTCACTTCGATCACTTCGCTCATGGTGGTCTGAACATTGCGGCCGACGAAGCTGGCTTCTACAGGCAGCTCCCGGTGCCCGCGGTCGATCAGCACGCATAGCTGAACTCTTCGCGGTCTGCCGTGCGAAAACAGGGCGTCAAGAGCGGCGCGTGTTGTGCGTCCGGTAAAAAGAACGTCGTCAACCAGAACAATGTTCTTGTCCTCAATCGAAAATCCAATTTCACCCTGATGCACCACAGGTTTCGGTCCAACGGTCGAAAGATCATCGCGGTAGAAAGTAATGTCCAATGTGCCAACGGGAACCTCGGCATTCTCGATGCGGGTAATGATCTTGCCCAGACGCTCCGCGATAGGGACGCCGCGGCGCCGAATTCCGACCAGGCCCAGACGATCCACTCCTCCATTTTTCTCCACAATTTCGTAAGCCAGACGAACTAGCGTCCGTTCAATTTCTGATGGTGACATCAGTTGCGCTTTCTGGCGCAGGCCCGTTTTGCGGAGAGAAGATTTCGTATTCATCGTCGAATTCGCCTCGTTAAGGTTCTTGAGTTCCCGCCTCGAAAGCGTGATCTCAACTTTAGTGCCAACGCCACGAACCTGCAAGGCGGCCGCTGGATTTATTTGGGCGGCGTTCGGCAAGCGAGAATAGACGACTTGAGTTCGACTGACGGCTCAAGGCAAGTACTACGAGGTTTTAGAGAAAATCAGACACCCCGTGGTTTGACGGGGATTACGGACTCGACGTTGACATGGGGAAGGCCTGCGAAGCCAGAATTTTGGACTCTCACAGTGCGCGTGAGAACGCCGTCGTCATTTCGTAGAGCTTGCAGCGTGATCGCCTGTGCAGCGGGAATGGATCCATCTTCCGCAGGCAAAATTCCCATGCCCTGATTTCGGCCCGCAGCTTTGGCTCGATAGAGCGCAGCGTCCGCAAGCTCGATGACTTCTTCGGCACAAACCGCTTCGTAATTGCGCCGACTCCATGGAAAGGAAGCCCATCCCACCGAGCAAGTCTTTCGCACCTGAACGCCGTGTCCCAAATCAAAAGCTTCCGACGCGAGGATATCCAGGATGCGCTCGCAGAACGCAGGCGTACCGGACGGGTCCGCGGAGCGGGACATGATCAGGAATTCTTCCCCTCCCCAACGAACCAAAACGTCGGACTTGCGCACAACTTTGCTCAGACGCTCCGATACCAATTGCAGTAATCGATCTCCCGCGGGATGGCCATGCAGATCATTCACTTGCTTGAAGAAATCCATGTCAACCATGAGAAAGATCAAATCGCGATGGTCCAACTTGCGAATGTCGTTGCCATGAGCCCGCTCGTAGCTACGCAGAACCTGTCCCGCTTCCGCCGTCAAAATTTCTTCCAGGTAGCGGCGGTTCCATACGCCTGTCAGTGCATCGGTGTAAGAGATTTCCTGTAGCTCAAGATTCTTCCGCTGCAGTTCAAGACTGTGCCAGCGCAGACTCTGTTCCTTATTCTCCAATTCATCTTTCAATTTGCACATCTCATCGAGATTCTCGCGTGACAATCGCAGCAAGTGGAGGAGCTCCCAATCCATCCAATGCTGCTTGAGGAGCACCAGCAGGCCCATGAAGAGCATCGCCGCCACCGTCAAAACCAACCGGTAGGAACGCACACGCGCTGCTGCACCTCCTCCAAACTCCGCCCAGGCCACCATGAGCGGCGTGGAAAATACAGCCATCGTCGCCAATCGTGCGGTCCACATGCTGTGGTTGTGGCGGGGTTCCGGGTCCGTGGGCTGATCCGACGAGGATTCACGGGCTGTGAATCCCACTACTGCGAACAATGCAATCGCGGCCACCAGCGGAACATCGTAGAGACTGCCGGTATAGTACTGATGAAAATCGATGGCCACGCTTGCGAGAATCGAAGCTCCGCTATAGAACAACGCGGCCTTGAAGAGCTTCCTGTAGGTGGAGCGCCAGAAGCCGTGGCTACGCCTCCAAACCAGGCCCACCCCGACGATCAGAACAATCTGCTCACAGGCATAGAGCAGGTCAAAACTACGGCCGTACACAGCTTCATCGGGCGAAACGTATTGCCACGGGATTACAACAAAGAGATACAAGTAGAGCCACCAGATGAGGAGAAGAAAGAAGTCGAGCGACACCAGCCGCAAAGAGTTGTCATCCCGTTGAATGTGCGGTTGTACCACCAGGGCCGCCATCATAGGAACCACGTGCAGGAACAGAACCACATCTCCGACGAACGGGTTCGGCACATCCTGGCGCAGGAAGACCTCGAAGTAAGTCCATAGAACCTGCGTGCAGAGCCACATCCCGCAACCGACCGCCATGAGGGCCCAGAAAAGCCGAGACCTGTTATAGCTGGTGCGAATGTTCGAGAGGGTGAATAACGTTGCGAAGAACAAGAGAACACACTGCGTCAGGTCGCCGAAAGCGGTTAGTCCAGGACCACGCGGGGCCAAAAGAGATACGAGGACCTGCGCGCACACCACCGCGCACACGATTCCTGTCTCCCTGCTCGGTCGTCGCACAGAGATAAAGCTCACGTTTAAGAGTGTATGTTCCTCGTGAGACTGCAGAGACATTACGGAAGTAACCGCGCCATCGGATAAAACAACAAATCCTAGCCGATGGCGGCCGTGAACCGCTGGACAAATCGGTAAACATCCTGGAAGGAGTTGTACAAAGGTATGGGTGCTACCCGGTAAGTGTCCGGCTCCCGCCAATCACCGAAGATGCCTTCTTTGATCAACCTTTCGCACACATGGCGGCCATTGTGAGGGATTCGAATGGAGATCTGAGCCCCGCGACGCTCTTTTTCGCGCGGGGTGATGATTGAGAAATTTGGAGAGGTCTTCTGGCTTAATAAGAATTCCAAATAGCCGGTCAATAAAATGCTTTTTGCCCGCAAGCGTTCCATCCCCGCTTCGTGAAAAATAGTCATCGACGCGCGCAGCACTGCGAGACTGACAATGGAGGGATTGCTCAACTGCCAGCCATCGGCGCCGGACATCGCTCGAAAGTCCGGGCCCATCTTGAAGCGTGCCTCCTCATCGTGTCCCCACCAGCCGGCAAAGCGAGGCAAGTCCCAGGCTTGCGCATGCCGCTCGTGCACAAAACAACCGCCTGCACATCCCGGACCGCCGTTCAGATATTTGTAACTACACCACACGGCAAAGTCAGGGCCCCAATCATGGAGTTTCAAAGGCAAATTTCCGGCGGCGTGCGCCAAATCGAAACCCACCACACAGCCATGCGCGTGACCCGCGCGTGTGATGCGAGCCATATCAAACACTTGACCGGTCACGTAATTCACGCCCGCCAATAGAATCAGCGCAATTTCATCTTTCGATTGCTCGATGGCCGCGTCAATGTCTTCATCGCGCAGGCAGAACTCACCCGGCCGGGGCGCCAGTTCGATTAGAGAAGTCGCTGGGTCGAAACCATGAAAACGAATCTGTGATTGCACTGCATACTGATCGGAAGGAAAAGCCCCGCGTTCGATGACAATTTTGTGCCGGGCTTGTGTGGGCCGGTAAAACGACACCATCATCAGATGAAGATTCACGGTGAGTGAATTCATCACCACCACTTCAATTGGCTTCGCTCCCACCAGTTCCGCAGTCTGTTCCGTGAGCAGACGGTGGTAAGGCATCCACGGATTCTTCGCGTGAAAATGACCTTCCACGCCGAGTTGGGC
>JBAPQU010000117.1:0-11474 GCA_049280795.1 Candidatus Sulfotelmatobacter sp. | reverse complement strand
GAAGCAGGCGGCGCGGGCCGCTTCCCGCGAAGCGGAAAAAGAGTTGATCCTGCGAGCGTTGACCCGGACCCGGTGGAACCGGCGCCGGGCCGCGGCAGAATTGCAGATCAGTTACAAAGCTTTACTTTACAAGCTCAAGCAGATGGGGTGCTCCGAGTACCGAGCGTCCTAAATTTGTAGGAGAACACATGAAGAGAGTAATCAAGCTGGCTTGCCTGGTGCTGGTGGGTTTCGCAGCCATCGGCATGTGGGCCCAGGACGATGCCGCCGATGCGAACGCCGCGAAGCCGGCGAAAGCCGCGGTGCCAGAGGTGCAGGCCTCCAGTCCAGGTGTACCCGTAGACTACATTATCGGGGCGGACGATACGCTGCATATCTCAGTGTGGAAGGAACCCGACATGAGCGTTTCTCTGCCAGTGCGGCCCGATGGAAAGATTTCCATGCCGTTGCTGGATGACGTGCAGGCCGCGGGCATGACTCCCATGCAGTTGGGGATCTCGATCCGGGACAAGCTAAAGAAATACATCGCGGACCCGCGGGTTACCGTGGTGGTGACGGCGATGAACAGCCAGAGGATCTATGTACTGGGAGAGGTTTTACATTCGGGTCCAATGGCGCTGCTGCCCGGCATGACGATCTTGCAGGCGTTATCGACCGCGGGATTCACTCAGTTTGCCAACCTGAAAGCGATTTACCTGTTACGGGTGCAAGACGGCAAACAGACGAAATTACCGTTCAATTACAAAGAGGCGATCAAGGGCCGCGGCGATCAGCAAAATCTTACGCTCAAGCCGGGAGACACGCTCGTGGTTCCATAAGGTTGTTCCGTAAGAATCTTTCCGTAGGACTGTCATCGGGATGGAAAACGACGTCGAAGAGGAACCGAGATGAACAAAGGCCACATCATAACGACCCTAGCGCTGATTCTGATCGGAGTCAGCGTGGCCTGGGCGCAGGATGACCAGACCCAACCGCCTGCGCCTCCTCCAGTGCCCGCTTTTGGGCAGGAAAATCCTGCGCCAGCAGTGACTGAGAACCCGCCGATTTCCGCGATCGACCAACCCGGGTTGGAGCCCCATGCGGCGCCGGAAAGTTTTCTGCTGCCCGGCCTGCATTTCAGCGAGTCCGTGGATTCTAACCCAGGCGACACGGTAGGGGGCTCGTCGGTCGGCCCGGTTACGCGAGGTCTGGGAAGCCTTACGTTGCAAAAGCTCTGGCAAAACTACAGCGTGGCGATGGATTACATTGGGGGCGTGCTCTATGCCAACCCCCCGGGCCTCGGGCTCGAACAACTGCAGCAATTCGACATAGACAATCGGATCAACTGGAAGCGCGGGCAGTTGGCCATCCGCGACTCGTTCAGTTATCTGCCGGAAGGAACATTCGGCTTCGGAGCTTACGGAGGAACTGGGGCTTACGACTCGGGCCTTGCCACCCTGGGCGCGGGCATGCTGGGATCCGCCGCATTCGGCGGCCAGGCCAGTTCTTTCACGGGAGGAAACGGCGTCTCCGTGGGTGAGGCTCCGCGCCTCACGAATTTGGGGCTAGCCGATATCGTCGAGAGCCTCACCCCGAAATCGTCTATGACGCTTGCAGCGGGTTACGGGATCACACATTTCTATGGCGAATTTATTCCGATTGGTGAAACGTCGCCATTGAATGTTTCTTTCGTGGGTAGTTCCGAAGCAACAGGCCAGATCGGCTACGACCGGATCTTGAATCCGAGGGACCAAGTCGCGGTGAGTTATGGCTACCAGGCATTTAACTTTTCGATTTCGGGCACAGCATTTCACTCGAATGTCATACAAGCTATGTACGGGCATCGCATCTCGGGGCGCATGGATTTCATGATTAGCGCCGGCCCGCAGTTTACGCATATCAGCGAAAGTGCAATGGTGTGTAACGATCCTTTTGCCACTGAACAACAGTGCACGTCGTTTGGCGGCACGCTGGTGCCCATAGCGCAGGCAGCCAACCACTTGGGAGTTGCCGGCCGCATCTCGCTGCGTTACAAGTTTCCGCGAACCACGCTCTCGCTCAGCTACCAGCGTTTCGACACGAATGGCTCGGGGATTTTCGCAGGCGCGGAGACCAACACTGCTCAGCTCGGTGCGGCAAGACCATTGACCCGCGTGTGGGACATGATTGCGGATCTCGGCTATTCCAAGAACGCGCAGTTGCAACTTGCGGGATCGGCCGTCGCCGCCACCAGTTTCAGTTATGGGTACGCCGGAGTGGGGTTTCACCGCCAGTTCGGGCGCAGCTTGCGGGGATATGTGAGCTACCAGTTCGACGATTTGGGCTTCAATACCGGGTGCCCGTTGCCGACCAATTCTACCGGCACAGGTCCATGCAACCATATTTCCCAGCGGCAAGTGGGTACGATTGGATTGGATTGGACTCCCCGGCCGATCCGGCTGAATTGATTTTGAGGCTGGCCCGAGGGCCGGCGGGACGGGTACTGTAATTATGGAAAATCGCGAATTAACTCTGGACGATTATCTGGCGATGTTGCGCCGCCGGATGAAAGTCATTCTGATTCCGGCGCTGCTCGCGCCTTTGGCGGGATTTTTGGTCTCGTATGTGTTCTCCGCCAAATACACCTCGCAGTCGCTGGTGCTGGTGACGCCACCGAAGATTCCCGATGCGGTGGTGCAGCAGGTGTTTACCGAGGATCTGACGCAACACATCACCACGATCGAACAGCGAGTATTGAGCCCCAGCCAATTGCGGCCCATGGTCGAGAAGCTTGGTCTAGCCAGGGGAGGCCAGAGCCCGGATGATGTGATCAGCGACATCCAGCTGAACATGACGATCGAGCCGGTTCCGGATATCTCAGAATTCGGCGCGGGCAAGCCACGGAGGCCGGGGCAGAACAGCTCGGTGCCGGGCTTCTATGTTAATTACACCGCGTCAACCGCGAAAGAAGCGAAGGATGTGTGCACCGAGCTGACGTCGATGCTGCTGGAAGAAGATCTTAAGTCGAGACAAGACGCGACTCAGGGCACAACGTTCTTCCTCACCAAGCAGGTGGAAGACGCCAAGCAGAATCTCGACGATATGGACAAGAAGCTGGCGGCTTTCAAGAACCAGCACATGGGGCAGCTTCCTGAAGATGAGGACAATAATTTAAAAATCCTGATGGGGTTGAACTCGCAGCTTGATGCCAACACACAAACTCTAAATCGGGCGAACCAGGACAAGTCATACACCGAATCTCTGTTGGCGCAGCAACTGGCGGCGTGGAAGTCGTCGCAATCGGCGAGCAATCCACAAACTTTGCAGCAGCAACTCTCGCAACTGCAGGCTGAGCTCATCGATTTGCAGGCCCGTTATACGGACGACCATCCCGATGTGATCAAGGCCAAGGCGGACATTGCGGAGGTCAAGAAGGAACTGGCTGCGATCAACGATGGGTCCGCGACCGGAAGCGACGGCGCAAACGACAAAGCATCCGCATCGGAGCCGCCCGAGATTCGTCAACTGCGGCTGCAGATTCATCAGTATCAGGATTTGCTGTCCCAGACGACGAAGGATCAGAAGAAACTTCAGCAGGAAATTGCCGTCTACCAGAGCCGGGTGGCGTCGAGTCCGGCGGTTGAGGAAGAATATAAAGAGCTGGCTCGCGACTACGACAACGCGCAGAAAGTTTATCAGGACGACCTGGCCAAACAGAGCAAATCCAAGATGGCGTCGCAGGCCGAGCAGCAGCAACAGGGGGAACAAATGTCTCTTCTGAATCCTGCTAACATGCCCGATTCGCCGAGCTTCCCGAATCGCCTCTTGTTTGCCGGTGGAGGACTAGGCGCCGGCCTGGTGCTGGGGTTTGGTCTCGCATTCTGGCTGGAGTTTCGCGATAAATGCATCCGCACGGAGCCGGATGCCGAGGCCGCGCTGGATCTGCCTGTGCTGGTTTCGGTGCCCTGGGTGATGGAGACTGCGACGGCAAACGGCAACGGCCGTTTCTGGAACCGGAAGAAGCCGGAAGAGAGAAAGGAAACGGCCGAAGTTTAGGCGCGTTTCAGGCGAAGGTAATTAGGCAAAGACCATGTACAAAGAGTTTTTCGGCTTACGGGCGAATCCGTTTAACGTCAATCCCGACCCGCGTTATCTGTTTCTGACGCGGCACACCGAGGAGGCGCTGGCCTGCCTAACCTATGGCATCCAGAGCCGCAAGGGATTTGTGCTGCTCACCGGGGAAGTGGGCACAGGCAAGACCACGCTCATTAACAAGCTGCTGGAGTGGTTGCGCCTGCAGCAAGTGGCGACGGCTTTTATTTTTAACTCGCGCCTGAATACAACCCAGTTTCTCGACTACATGATGGCCGATTTCGGCATTCCATGTGATTCGAAGGCCAAGAGCCAAATCCTGTTGCGGCTTTACAACTGGCTGCTGGATCGCTACCGGGCGGGCGAGACGGCAGTGCTCATCGTGGATGAGGCGCAGAACCTGACCGATGAAGTGCTCGAAGAGATCCGAATGCTGACCAACCTGGAGACCTTCACGGAAAAGTTGCTGCAGATCGTGCTGGTGGGCCAGCCCGAATTGGAGCAGAAGCTAAAGCAGCCGCAACTGCGGCAGTTGCGGCAAAGGTTGACGCTGCGCGCCAAGACGCATCCGCTTACGCTCGAAGAGAGCAAAGCTTATGTCCAGCAGCGGCTCCGGATCGCAGGATCCAACGGCCAGCAGATATTCGATCCCGAAGCCGTCGTTGCGATCCACCGCTATGCCAGCGGCATTCCGCGTGTCATCAACCTGTTGTGTGAGCACTGCCTGGTGAGTGCGTTCGTGGACCAGCAGAAAATCATCGCACCCACGGTGGTGGATGTTGTGGCCCGCGATTTTGACCTGGGCAACGGAACCGCAGCGGGAGTGATGACGGCGCCGCCCGCGCATGCGGGTCCGGACAAAATTGACTTAGTAGAAACCTTGCGGTCGCTGGCCAACCTGGCCGACCGGTTGCGCGATGAAGATAAGGACCTCCCCAGGGAAAGGAAGTTATGAGCAGAATTCACGAAGCGCTGAAGAAAGCGGAACAGGAGCGGGCGGCACTGCAGGGAGGTCAAGCCCAGCCCAGTTTCACGGAAGTGGAGTCGCCGGTGACGACTGCCGACGACTTCCCTCCAGCAGCGGTAGTGCCCCCCAGTAGTGCGGCCCCACACGCATCGGCGATACCTTCATTCACCAGCCCATACAGCATGGATGCATTGCTGGCGCGCTGCCCGCAACTGCCGTGGCAACCGGACGAGAAGACGATGTTGTTTTTCAACAGCGACGATAACGTGCGTGGCACCGAGGAGTTCCGTACTCTCCGCTCGCGGCTTTACCACGCCCGCGAAAAGATGACGCTGAAAAAACTTCTGGTGACCAGCGCGCTGCCCAAGGAGGGCAAGTCCTTCACCGCGGCAAATCTCGCGCAAGTGATGGTGCGCCAGCACGGTCGCCGCGTGTTGCTGATCGACGCTGACCTGCGCGGTCCGCGTCTGCACCTGATGCTGGGCACAAGTTCGTCTCCCGGTCTGGCGGATTATCTGCAGGGATCGACTGACGAATTCTCCATCATGCAGCGCGGGCCCATGGAAAACCTGTTCTTCATTCCCAGTGGCCACGAGATTACCGATGCCGCCGAACTGGTGGCCAACGGCCGGCTAAAATTCCTGCTGCAACGCGTGGAGACCCTGTTCGACTGGATCATCATCGATTCGCCTCCGGCTGTTCCGGTTTCCGATGCCAGCGTCCTGGCCAAGGCTTGTGACGGCGTGCTGATGGTGGTGCGCTCGAACACGACACCGGTCGATATGGCGCAACGGGCGCGGCAGGAATTTCCCGATCAGGCTCTGGTGGGAGTGGTGCTGAACGGCACGGACGGGGATGCTACGTCCTATACGCGGTATTACTACGACGTGAAGACTGCGACCGAGTCCAAGGGTTAGAACAGGTAAACCGTGATCCGGCTGTTCAAAGTTCATTATCCGCTGCGCGCACTGGTTCTTCTGGTGGGCGAGGCATTGATCGTTTGGACTTCGTTCGTGTTGGGAACGATGGTGCAGAACCGCGAGGATAGCTGGCTTCTGCTCAATGTCGAACACGGATACCTGAAGATTCTCGCGGTCACCGGCGTGGTGCTGCTGTTTTCCTACTGGTTTGATCTGTACGATTCTGCAAGTATAGGCGCGAAGTGGGACCAGACGTTGCGGCTTTTGCTGGTGCTGGGGTTTGTAGCATTGACCCTGGCGGCCGTGGGTTTCATTTATCCCGTCGTACCGGGAAATGGATCGGCTCTGGCAGGACTTATCATCCTGACATTCACGCTGCTGACCTGGCGGGCTGCGTATTCCTGGATGGTCCGGCAGCCCTTCATGCGCGAGCGGGTTTACGTTTTGGGCACGGGAGAACGTGCGCTGCGGTTGGTCACAGGGCTGCGTGATCGTTCCGAATTGGGGATTGACGTGGTGGGATGGACCGGGGATGTTGAAGGCGAATTGACTCGGGAGACCGCGGCCTCGCACCTGTTGGGGTTGACGCGCGGCAAAGGCGTGCATCGTGTAATTGTCGCGATGCCGGACCGTCGCGGCACCCTACCGGTAGAAGAATTGTTGGACCTGCGCTTGGGAGGCGTGAAGGTGGAAGAAGCTACCTCCTGGCTGGAGAAGATCTCTGGCCGGATCGAAGTTGAGCAGTTGTATCCGAGTTGGCTGATTTTTGCCGACGGATTCCGCTTCAGCAGTTTCTTCCGGATGGTGCGACGGGCCCTGAATTTTTCGGTTGCGCTGACCGGGCTCGTGATCTCATTGCCCCTGCTCCCGTTCATAGTCTTAGCCGTCAAGCTGGATTCCTCGGGTCCGGCGCTCTATCGGCAGCAGCGTGTGGGGCGGGGAGGGCTGATTTTTTATTGCTACAAGTTCCGCACTATGCGGACGGATGCGGAGGCGGATACCGGTGCAACGTGGGCGACGGACGATGACCCGCGGATCACGCGGGTGGGCAGGTTTCTGCGCTCCTCGCGGCTCGATGAAATTCCGCAATTGTGGTGCGTTCTGAAGGGCGATATGCATTTTGTTGGACCGCGCCCGGAGCGCCCGGAATTTGTCGAGTGGCTGAGCCAGGAGATTCCCTACTACGGTGTACGCCACGTGGTGCGGCCGGGCATCACAGGCTGGGCGCAGGTGCAGTACAAGTACGGCAACACGCTGGAAGACGCACGCGAGAAGCTCCAATACGACCTGTTCTATATCAAGAACGCTTCGCTAGGTCTGGATTTGCTGATCATGTTCCAGACCATCAAGATTGTTTTGCTGGGGCGGGGTGCGCAATGAAGGCGATATTCTGGGTCGCCGCGGGGGGGGTCTTCTATGCCTATCTTGGATATGCGGCATGGCTATGGATCTGGAGCCGGTTGAGTCCGCGGCCAGTGTTGCGCGGAGCGAATGAACCTTTTGTCTCGATTGTGATGGTGGTGCGCAATGAAGAGAGCGTGCTGCCCCGTAAGCTGAGTAACCTGACAGCTCTGGACTACCCACCGGAGCGTCTGGAGTTTGTCGTGGTGTCGGACGGATCGAGTGACCGGACGACGGAAATTCTTAGGGATGCGGCCAAAGACGAACGCTTTCAAATTTTGGCTTCGTCGGAACTGAAAGGTAAAGCCTGTCGGCTGAATGAGGCGCTGGCGGTGGTTAAAGGAGAGATCGCCGTTTTTATGGATGCGCGTCAGGTGATCGAGCGTGACGCCCTGCGACTGCTCCTGGAGAATTTCGCGGACACAACGGTGGGATGTGTGAGCGGTGAACTGATGCTGGGCGATATTGCTTCGGGCGAAGCGGAAACACGTATGGGCATTTACTGGCGGGTGGAGAAGAAGATCCGAGCGTTGGAGAGCGCCTCGGGTTCGGTGGTCGGTGCGACGGGAGCTTTCTATGCAGCCCGGTGTTCGTTATTGGCGCCGATTCCACCTGAGACCATCCTCGACGATGTGCTTTTGCCTCTGCAGGTTTCGCGGCAGGGGGCTCGCGTTGTGTTTGACGGCCGGGCGCGAGCGTGGGACGACCCGGATCTGGGTGCCGAGAAGGAGTTCCGCCGGAAGGTACGGACCTTGACCGGAAACTATCAGTTGTTGCGGATTGCGCCGTGGGTGCTGAGTGGAAGCAACCCGCTGCGGTTCCGCTTCGTCAGCCACAAGCTCCTACGGCTCGCCGTGCCGTTTCTGCTGGCGGCTTCGCTGGTGGCTTCTGTCGCTGTTCCCCAGCTTCTGTATCGCGTCGTCTTCGTTCTGCAATTGGCTTTCTACGCCCTCAGTCTCTTCGCTCTATCGAACCAGGCTCTATCCAAACAGTCGCGCGGGCCGGTTTCGCGGGTCGCCAACGCGGCGCTTGCGCTCATCGTCCTGAATACGGCAGCCGTGCTTGCTTTCGTCAATTTTGTGACCGGCCGGAAAGAGGTGTGGATCCGGTGAGAGACGCAAATCGAGAGGTCGCAGCGCGCGCAGTTGAGTTGCGAAAGCCCGCAGCCCCGGGCGGAGCTTTCTTCTGGCTCAACGCGTTCTATATCGTCTACTGCGCTCGGCCGGAAGATTGGATCCCTGGCCTCGGATATGTCCCCCTCGCCAAGATTGCAGGCGTGTTTGCGCTCTTAGGATTGTTGAGCAGTCTGGGCCGGACGCAGCGTAGATTCCGCGACCTTCCCCGAGAGTCTTACTACCTGCTTGCGATGATAGCTGTGCTGTTTATCTCTGCAGTCCTGTCGCCCATCTGGAAGGGAGGTGCGCTGCGGAACACTCTGGATTTTTCCAAGGTTTGGATCGTCTGGATACTTACGTTCCTGTTAGTCACGGACTTCGCAAAACTTCGACGCCTCATTTACATTCAGTCTGCTTCGGTGGCAGTGATCAGCCTGGTATCGATCATTCTTGGGCATAACCAGCCCAGACTGGAAGGCGTGATTGGAGGCATCTATTCCAACTCCAACGATCTGGCTTTCGCGATTGTCCTTACCTTGCCATTTTGCCTGGCTTTTCTTTTGATTGCGAAAAGAGCGCTGGTCCGACTGTGCTGGGCAGGCGGAATGCTGATCATGGGACTCGCCCTATTGATGACGGCCTCACGCGCCGGATTCATTTCACTGGTGATTTCGGGGGCAGTTTGCTTATGGCATTTCGGTGTGAAGGGGCGGCGTTTCTACTTAATTGTGACTAGTGGATTGGCGCTCGTCGTGTTGCTGTCCATCGCGGGAGGTCCTGTGGCCAAGCGCATGGCGGCCATTAGCGGCAAGGTGGATACTCAGGAAGAAGGGAGAGCCTATGGATCGTACGAGGAGCGCAAGTATTTGATCAACAAGGCAATCGAAGGCATTGAGCGCTATCCGATTTTGGGTATAGGTGTACGCAACTTCGAGACCTATTCCGAGGTGTGGAAAGACGTACACGTGACCTACCTGCAGATCGCGGTCGAAGGCGGTATCCCGTCGTTGATTCTTTATCTGCTGTTTCTTGCCAGCGCCTTTCGCAACCTTAGGAAGTTGCGCCGTAGACGAGATCTGGATGTTCAGACAACGTTATTTGTTGGCGGACTCCACAGTTCGATGATTGGATTTGTTATCGGGGCGCTGTTTGCTCCCGTGGCTTATCAATTCTTTCCTTATTTTGCTGTTGCATATACTTCGGCTCTGGTAGCGACGATGAAGGAAGGTGAGCCTGCGTCCGCCCTGGCTGCAAAGGACTGGCGCCGCAGCCGGTATGGAATTGTGCGTGCCAGCAGAAAGAAATCGGATGACGTTACCCTCGTTCATTGACGCAGTCCACGCAAGTCGAGGCGGCGCGTGAACCTCGCAGCTATGCAAGTCCAAGGATTGAATTCTGAGCGGATTGATTCTGGCGTGCTTGGCGCCTCCGACTTACCGGAAGCGACCGCCGCCGGACCGCCAGTCCCACCCGGTGTCTTTCTGATGACAGACAGTTTTCGGACTGGTGGCAGCGAGCGGCAGTTCGTCGAGTTGGCGCGCGCTTTGCATCCCGCAAATTATCGGGTTATTTTGGGCTGCTTGCAGCCGAAAGGTCCTCTGAAGAGAGATCTTGGCCCAGTGCAGGATTTCGATCTGGGGGGCAGCTTGTATCACCTGAGGTCGATGCGGACACGGTACCGCCTCGCGGCTTATCTGCGACGATCGGAAGTTGCCGTAGCTCACGCCTTCGATTTCTACACCAACCTCACTTTGATTCCCGCCGCAAAGCTGGCACGGACACCCGTTGTAATTGGAAGCCAACGCCAGTTGGGCGACTTGCTTACCCCCGCTCAGCGTCGTGTTCAACTGGCGATGTTTTCCTGGTCGGACTGCGTGGTTTGTAATTCGCAAGCGGCGGCAGAACGCCTGGTCCAACAAGGACTGCGGACGGACAAATTCGCAGTGATCGGGAATGGACTTGCGCCTGCCGCGTTCGCTGAGACTGCGCCGGTTACGCCGAGAGTTCCCGGTCTTCTCCGCATAGGTATGATCTCGCGCATGAACGCGCGCTCCAAGAATCACCGGATTCTGTTGAAGGCTGTAGCTCGACTGCGCAATCGCCTGCCCAAGTTTGAAGTTGTTTTGGTGGGGGATGGTGCACTCCGGCCTGAACTAGAGCGTGAGGCGGAGGAATTGGGAATCGGCGGCTTGGTCCAATTCTTGGGAGACCGGCGGGATATCCCAGCGATTTTGGCCTCCCTGGATGTGACTGTATTACCTTCCGCCTCAGAAAGTCTTTCAAACGCAATTCTGGAATCGATGGCTGCCGGCGTGCCAGTCATCGCGAACGATGTTGGCGGCAACCGTGAACTCATCGCCAAGGATAGGGGAATTCTGCTTCCACCGGATAATTTGGAGTCGCTCGCGGCCGCCCTGCAGCGGCTTGCCGAGGATCTGCCACTACGGGAAACGCTGGCTCGAAACGCAAAAAGATTTGCCCAGGAAAATTTTACGGTCGAACAGATGCGGAACAAGTATGAGGATCTCTACGCCGCCCTGCTCGAAAAAAAAGGCTGGCGTGCGAAGCCCACGTCCACCAGCGTCTGGCGAGCAACTTCCCACGCTCCGTTACGAGTGACGATCGTGGCGGCCTCGTTGCGCTACGTGGGTGGGCAGTCGGTTCAGGCTGATTTACTCCTAAAGAATTGGCAGGGCGATTCAGAAGTTCAGGCGGAACTTGTACCCATAGATCCTCCGTTCCCACGCGGTCTAAAGTGGGTGGGAGCGGTTCCGGCTCTGCGGACAATCGTGCGGGAACCGTTTTATATACGCGCTCTCTGGCGAGCTCTGGAAGGCACTGACGTCGCGCACATTTTTTCCGCATCCTATTGGTCGTTTTTGCTTGCACCCGTTCCCGCATGGCTGGTGGCTCGCCTGCGAAAGAAAAAAGTGCTGCTTCACTATCACAGCGGGGAAGCTCGCGATCACTTGCGGCGATTTCGCGCCTCTGGTCCAATGCTCGGAAGAATGGACATGCTGG
>JBAPQU010000116.1:0-7670 GCA_049280795.1 Candidatus Sulfotelmatobacter sp. | reverse complement strand
GGTCTGGAACAACATCGCCTACCAGCTTTCCCTCAAAAAAACTCATCTCGACCGCGCCCAGCAATATGCCGAGTCCGCCGTCTCCGCCACAACCGTCGCCCTGCGCAATCTCTCGCTCGATCGCCTCACTCAACAAGACTTGCCTTTGATGTCGTCGCTGGTTGCCTACTGGGACACTCTCGGTTGGGTTTATTTCGGCGAAGGCAATCTCGACAAAGCCGAAAAATATATCACCGCCGCCTGGGGGCTCGGCGCCCAGGCCGACGTCGCCGACCACCTCGGTCAACTCTACGAAAAGCGCGGCGACAAGGATTCAGCCTTGCGCGCCTACGCCCTATCTCTCAGCGCGCTGCGCCCCGACCCCGAAACCCGCACCCGTCTGACCTCGCTTAGCGGCAGCGACGCTAAAGCCGACGCAGCCGTCGCCAAATACAAAGAAGACCTCCAGCGCACCCGCACCATCGACCTCGGAAAAGTCGCCAAAGAAACCGCCAGCGCCGATTTCTTCATCCTGCTAAGCCGCGGCTCCGGCAAGCAAGGGTTCGCAACCGTCGATGGCGTAAAATTCGCCAGCGGCGACGAAAAACTGAAAGTCTTCACCGACGCCCTACGCACTGCCGAATACCGCGTAACCTTCCCCGACGACACCCCCGTAAAAATCCTCCGCCGCGGAGTGCTCGACTGTTCCACCACCACCGGCCGCTGCACATTCGTGTTGATGCTGCCCGATGATGTAAGAACGGTGGACTAAAGCAAGAATCAACAGCGAATCCAGAAAGCTGTCTTTAGAGTTGTCATCCTGAGCGGAGAATTTGCTTTCGCTTTGCGAAAGCAAATTCGTAGTCGAAGGATCCCTTTCAGCTATGCGCCAGCGATGGCCCCGAGAGGCGTCTCCATAGATACTGCATACTCCCGTTGTGGGTCGAATATCTGCCCTTGCCGATGTAAACAATATTGTTTATACTAGCAAGGTGACGAGCAAAGAATTCAAACACTGGCTCGCGCAACGGGGAGCGGCCTTCAAAGCTGGCAAAGGCTCTCACCTTAAGGTTTATCTGAACGGTAGACAGTCCGTCCTTCCGATGCACAATACCGAACTTAAGAAGGGATTGGTCGAGGGCATCAAGAAGCAACTCGGCCTGAAATAGGTGACACCATGTTCCTGTATCCAGTTACTCTGAAGCACGACGAAGACGGCGGATTCGTCGTCACATTCAAAGACATCCCCGAAGCCATCACCCAGGGCGAAACCGAAACGGAAGCATTGGCAGCAGCTAAGGATGCGTTGGAAACGGCCCTAGATTTCTACTTCGAAGATAATCGCATAGTGCCGTTGCCTTCCAAAGCCAGGCCCAGACAACCCGTTGTTGAACTCCCCGCCAGCCTCTCCGCCAAGATTCTTCTCCTCAACGAGATGATCCAGCAACACGTGCGCCCCGCTGAGCTGGCGCGCCGATTGAAAACTACCCCGCAGGAAGTAAACCGCCTCACCAATGTCCAGCACACCTCCCGCATCGACGGCATCGCCGCCGCCCTGAAAGCGCTAGGCAAGCGCCTCGATATGCGCACGGTGTAAGCTTTTTGGCGAAGATGCCCATGTGGGGAAAGCATCCCGAGCATGCCCTGAGCGGAGAGTCGAAGAGGCGGTCCAAGTTGAGCGAAGCTCGACGCCTCTTCTCTGCGCACACGATCTGCTGGCATCGGCGAAGAACTCTCCTTAGGTTTCCTGGACGACCTCGATCTCATTTCCCTCCGGATCACAGACTCGGAAATATCTAGTACCCTGACGGTCTAGCTCGATCGTCCCGACATGGACTCCACGGGCCGCCATTACCTCTCGCATTTTTCCGATTTTCTTAGTGAAGAAGATTGGAGTTTTACCAGTTCTGAAATCCCCACGCGTAGTGAGCACGATTGAATTCCCATCTTCCTTGAATCTAAGAGTCGCGATCCCAGTCTCTCCTCGAGGATTCTCCGATAATTTGCGGAGCCCAAGTTTCTCAACATACCAAGGTGAGACCGATTCGATGTCCCGCACCAGAATTAGCGTATCCGAGGGAACGGAAAATCCCACACCGCTCCAAGGCCAATACCACTTTTCGCCTGGGCACCGCAGAGTCTCAAACATGTAGTGTCTCTTGATCCAGAAAACCGCGTTGTAACACGACCATACGACCATCCAGGAAACCATGCGCAAGGCCCTATGGTGACCCGGCATTTCTAGATCGAAAAGAAGATAGGGCACGAGAAATACACCGTACCCACCCCATAGCCAGGGCGTCAGCGGTTTTAACGATTTTTGGAGAGTGTTTGCTGCAACCCACAAAGCTAGCAGGAAAAAAAATGGAACACCAAGGATCAGCCAAAACCAGAAAGGGTGCGGTGGCAGGTGCACACTAGATCTCCTGGCGAAAAGATCTCCGAACGCGGTTAGGTTAGCACAAGGAAGGCGTCGAGCCGGCACCTTTCTGCAGGGAGCGGCGGCGGGAAGGCGATGGCCAATCCACACGCCGGGCTGTGACATCTAACCTTGCGCCCCCACTCAAATCCGTTCCATCATTGCCCTAGCAAAGGCAGCAGAACCATCCCGCACAACGCGGGCACAACCGGCCAGCAAACCGGATATAACTCTATTGCTTCTTAGATTTTGATAGGCAAGCTCTTTGAAAATCGTATTTTGCAAAGAATTTCGCGCTACGGTGATGATTCCACAACAATCGAAGGGGTAGGGGCACCCCCCAATCCCGCGTCCGCACGGTCCATGACCATCCGGACTCCTGGAGCGGATGGCGAACTATTTCGCCGAGAAATTCACAGCTGACTCATAGGCCTCATAGGCCTGGGCCAGCCTCAAAACCAAATCCTCCCGCCAGTGCGGCCCTGCAATCTGCAACCCGATCGGCAGCCCGCTTTTCGTATAACCGCAAGGCACCGAGATTGCTGGCAGTCCCCAGACATTGAACGGACGCGTGTTGCGCAGCAACACAAGCTCCGCCGGACGCAGCGCCTCCGGATCTTTCTTCAGATCCGCAATCGCCGGCGCGGGGATAGGCATCGTAGGCGTAATTAGCAAATCTACTTCGGCAAAGAAATCGCGAGCCCGCCGCCGTTGTTCATCCAGATCTCGCCGTCGGCGAATATATTCCGCAGCCGAAATGTTCTCGCCCGATCGAATGCGCCGCAAAGTCTCCGGCTGATACAGCTCAGGCGCACGCGCAACATTCTCGGCATGATAAGCATAAGACTCCGCAGCCTGCACCGTGCGGTCCGCGGTCACCTCGATCTTTACGTCATGAACATCTTCAACGAGCTTCCCGATCACGACCAGCGCCGCCTCCACGGCCGCGCGCACTTCATCGTCCAGCTCCTCATAAAAATGCGCTCGAGGAATTCCGACGCGAAGCGTCTTCACCCCCTCGTGCTTCGTCCCCTCACCCAAGCCAGAAACGTAGTCGGACACCGGAACATCCGCGCTGCCCGCATCGAGCGCGTCGTATCCCGCAATAGCCTGCAACACCACAGCCACATCGCCAACGGTTGCAGCCAGCGGGCCAACATGATCAAGCGACCACGAAAGCGGAATCACGCCTCGCGCCGAAACGCGCCCATAAGTTGGCTTGATTCCCACGCATCCGCACAGCGCCGCCGGTTCGCGGATCGATCCAGCCGTATCCGTCCCGATCGACGCATAGCAGAGTCCAGCGGCAACGGCCGCAGCCGAACCTCCGGACGATCCTCCCGCAATGTGCACCGTGTTTCGCGGATTATGAACGTCGCCGAAAAAACTGACCAGCGAACTCCCACCATAAGCAAACTCATGCAGATTGTTTTTGCCCAGAATCACAGCGCCCGCCCGCCGCAGCCTTCTCACAACTTCCGCGTCCTCCGCAGGAACGCGGTTCTGAAGAAGCGCGCTGGCAGCGGTTGTGCGCGTCCCCGCAGTATCGATAATGTCTTTCAGAGCAACAGGAATTCCATGCAGCGGTCCGCGCCAATCCCCGCGCGAGATTTCCGTTTCCGCAGCCCGCGCTTCTGCCAGCGCAGAATCGGCGCTCACTGTAATAAACGCATTCAGCGCGAGGTTGAGTTTCTCGATGCGATCCAGGCAAGCGCGAGTCAGTTCGACCGGCGAAATTTCCTTCCGTCGCAGCCGCGGAGCCAGCTCAACAATAGTTTCCAAAGTAGGCATCTTTCTTAAGGGCCCTTAATTGTAGATGACGACCAGCAAAGCCCTGTGTTCCTCCGTGCCCTCTGTGTTTAGGGTGCTTGCTCCCAAGAAAAAGCAACCACCAGCCAAAGCCTATAATCAAAATTGCTGCATGCAGGAGGTCCACGAAATGCCGGAACTCACCCTCGCCCCAGTCGCAACCCACGGTTTTTTTCTCGATGGACGTTGGATGGAAGACGGCGACATCGTCGAGGTTCGCGCCCCCTTCGATGGCAGCGTAATCGGGCGGGTGACTCAGGGGCGCCGTGAACACGCCGAAGCTGCGATTGCCGCCGCGGTGAAAGCTTTCGGCACCACCCGCCGGCTGCCGGCCTTCGAGCGACAGCGGGTGCTGCGGTGCGTAGCACAGTCGATTGCCGAGCGGCGCGACGAATTCTCCCGCACTCTGGCGCAGGAAGCCGGCAAGCCGATTAAGCTGGCGCGCATCGAAGTCGACCGCGCCGTATTCATCTTCAACGTTGCAGCCGAAGAGGCCACGCGCATTTACGGTGAATATCTCCCGCTCGACTGGCAGCAATCCACGGCTGGACGCTGGGGCATCGTAAAACGCTTTCCCCTCGGCCCGATTGCAGGCATCACGCCTTTCAATTTTCCGCTGAACTTGGTGGCGCATAAAGTCGCGCCGGCCATCGCCGCGGGATGTCCCATGGTATTGAAGCCCGCGCCGCAAACTCCGCTATGCTCGCTGCTTCTGGCGGAATGTGTTCAGCAAGCGGGCTGGCCGGATGGCGGACTCAACGTGCTGCCGCTCTCGAACGAAGATGCCAGCCTCCTCGTCACCGATGAGCGCATCAAGCTGATCAGCTTTACCGGCAGCGTGCCCGTGGGCTGGGACATTAAGCGCCGCGCCGGGAAAAAGAAAGTTGCACTCGAACTCGGCGGGAACGCCGGTGCCATCGTGCACAGTGATGCCGATCTCGCCTACGCGGCCGACCGCTGCATTACTGGCGGCTTCGCCTACGCCGGCCAGACCTGCATTTCCGTGCAGCGCATTCTGGTCGAGCAATCGGTCTACGGCAAGTTCACCGATCTTCTAGTCGAAGGCGTTAAGAAACTGAAAGCCGGCGATCCCATGGAGGAATCGACCGATCTTGGCCCGCTGATCCGCGAGAGCGATGCCATCCGCGTCACCAATTGGATAGAGGAAGCGGTTCGCTCCGGCGCTCGCTTATTGTGCGGCGGCGGGCGCAAGGGTTCCGTGGTTCAGCCTACCGTGCTTACCGGCACCAAACCTGAGATGAAAGTGAATTGCCAGGAAATCTTTGGCCCGGTTGTAACTGTGGAGCCATACGACACCTTTGACGAAGCGCTACGCCGTCTCAATAATTCTAATTACGGATTGCAGGCGGGATTGTTCACCCGCGATGTGAAGCTGCTTTTCCAGGCCTACGATGAACTGGAGGTCGGGGCTCTGATCGCCGGAGATGTCCCGTCGTTCCGCATCGACCAGATGCCTTACGGAGGAGTGAAGGACTCGGGCCTTGGCCGCGAAGGCCTGCGCTACGCGATCGAGGAAATGACTGAACCCAAACTGCTGGTGATGAATCTGCGTTAAAAATGCAGAAGGAACGAACGTGTTATCGGCTCGAAGAAATCGAAAGTTATTCACGCAATATTCAATTTAGGGTTTTTTTCTTCACCGACGTAAAAATACGCGACAACCGTGCTCCAAGTATTTATAATCTCAAGTTCTCATAGCTGACGCGAAAAAGCAGTGTGTGTTTTTTGCGTCGTAACAGTCGCGCTTCCATAATTTTGCAGTCTGCTGGGTCTCATTCGTATTTTTCTAGAGTTCGTACGTAAGCATGTCGCAGATTTTTCATCGCAGTACCAACACCCTGTCCCGGGCCACGATTTTTGGCGCGGTGTTCGTTCTTGCTGCGCTCGGCTGGGTCGCGATGGAAGTCCAGCGTTCGCCTTACGTCACCTACGCCGGCGTGCGCAAGCCTCAGCCCGTGCCCTTCAGCCATCAGCATCACGTTACCGGACTCGGCATCGATTGCCGTTACTGCCATACTTCGGTTGAAACCTCAAGCTTCGCTGGCATTCCCCCGACCAAGACCTGCATGAACTGCCACTCGCAGATCTGGACCAACGCCCAGCTGCTGGAGCCCGTCCGGGCCAGCTATAAGACGGGGCAGTCGCTGCAATGGACGCGAGTGAACCAGCTTCCCGACTTCGTATTTTTCAATCACAGCATCCATGTCACGAAAGGTGTGGGTTGCAACACCTGCCACGGTCCAGTCGATCAGATGCCGCTGATGTACCAGCAGGAATCGTTGCAGATGGAGTGGTGCATAGGTTGCCACCGCGAGCCGGAGAAAAATCTGCGCCCACGGGATCAGGTATTCAACATGCGGTATCAGCAGCCCACGAGTGCAAGCCCAGTGGTAGTGGATGGACGGAGCTATACGGATCAGCTTGATCTAGGCGCGGCACTGGTGAAGAAATATAACGTGCGGAGCGTGAAGGACATTACCAGTTGCAGTACGTGTCACAGATAGTGATGTGTAACCAATGAAGATCGAACATCAAGACGGTAGTGCAAAGCGCGAAGAAGTTTGTCCCAGCAAGAAAGGCAAGCTGGAGTTGGACTCCGTCCGCGAGCGAATCGATGCGGCCATTGCGCACGATGCCGCTGAAAAGACGGGGCCGGAATACTGGCGCAGCCTCGAAGAGCTTGCCGGCAGCCCCGCGTTCCAGGAAGCGCTGCACCGCGAATTTCCGAAAGGCGCATCGGAGTGGGTTGATTCCGTTTCGCGCCGCGGCTTTCTGAAGGTGATGGGCGCATCCATGGCGCTGGCCGGAATGACCGGCTGCGTCCGCCTTCCGCTCGAGCCCATCGTTCCCTACGTCCGCCAGCCGGAAGATGTGATCCCTGGCCGCCCCACGTTCTACGCCACCGCGATGACGCTCGGCGGCTACGCCAGCCCGCTCTTAGTCGAGAGCCATCTCGGCCGGCCGACAAAGATTGAAGGCAATGACAAGCATCCCGCGTCGCTCGGCGGCACCGATATCTTTGCGCAAGCCCACGTTCTTGGCCTGTACGATCCCGACCGCTCGCAGAGCGTAGTGTCGATGGGCGACCAGCGCTCCTGGCAGTCGTTCCTGACCGCAATTCGCGGGCCGCTCAGCGCGCAGAAAGCGCTGCAGGGCGCGGGCATTCGTATTCTCACGCCGACCATTTCTTCGCCCACGCTTGCCGATCAACTGCGCGGCTTCCTGAAGATTTATCCGCAGGCCAAGTGGCATGTGTACGAGCCGGTCAATCGCGACAATGTGCTCGAAGGCGCGAAGCTGGCCTTCGGCCAGCCGGTGGAGACGCGCTATGATTTCGAGAAGGCCGATGTAATCGTCTCGCTCGACGCCGACTTCCTGTATGCGGGTTTTCCGGGAAACGTCCGCTACATCCGCGACTTCGCCAAGCGCCGTAATCCCGATG
>JBAPQU010000115.1:0-11161 GCA_049280795.1 Candidatus Sulfotelmatobacter sp. | reverse complement strand
AAGGTGGAGGGATGAAGCAGAGAAAGGTGGATGAGAAATTTAGGATGGTGCGCCCTGAGAGATTCGAACTCCCGACCTTCTGGTTCGTAGCCAGACGCTCTATCCAGCTGAGCTAAGGGCGCAGGTTTTGCTTGGCAGGTGAAGTCGCTCAGAAATTATAACGGAAGTAGCCGTTTACTGGGCACTAAAACAGAATCAGCTGATCTGCTCGACCAGCATCTCGCTGCCGGCCTTATCGTAGAACGTCATCGTCATCTGAACCGTGTCTACAGTCCACTTCTCAATCCCGCTCTGCGCTAAGCCGCTGGACATCTCAAGATAGGATGTCTCGCGCCGCTCGTGCCGGCGGAGGTGCTCAAGGAACGTTTCGCGTTGACTGGTTTCAGCGACGGGAAGCACCTCGTGCACCGGTGGAGAGACAACCGTATGGCCGTGTCCGAAGTATTCCGAATGGCCGTCGGCCAGGTAGGAATCGTACCGTTCGACGCCGAGCGCCTGGAGCGCCAGCACATATTCCGTGAACATCTTCGCGCTACCGAGCCGGGCGTGGAGGTTATCGATTTGTTCGATGGTGAACACGGATTTCCTCAATGGTAAGCGATGGTTCCCACATCTTCCACAGGCAGCTAAGGCGTTCCTCCTACCCGCCGATCTACCGGGGTAAATCTTTCCCGCCGCAGAGCAATTCCTACAAAGCAGTCACTGTGGAGAACATGTGTTTTGAATGGCTTACGGACGGCAAGCCATGTGCTTTAGTAAAGCCAGACGAAGTGGCGCGCAACGGGGCGTTCCAAGAATGACTTCGGCCAGAGGTTTTCTTGGGCGCCCCTTGCATAACCGGCGAAGGCCCTCCCCCAAACCCCCGTCTTAGCCGTAAGTTTAAGCCAGCGTCAGGCGCTGCTGCACATCTACTCCAGCTTGCCGCAGTAGTTTAGCTACCGCATCGGCTTTCAGTCGCGAGGCATCGAACTCCACGCGCACCGTGCGCTCCCGCTCGTTGAACTGCACGCGCCGTACTCCATAAACCTCACGCATGCCGTCAATCGCCCGCAATTCATTCTCGCCGGGAGCCGCGCCGTAACGGTAAACTACGTCCAGATAAGTCATTGAGTTATCCTTAGCCGACAATAAAGCTGATAATTAAGACCCTCGCCGGAGTTTCCGACCGAGCTGAATCTAATATAGAGCATTGCCCATCGAAGAACACAGAAGGCGATGCCCCTGAGCGATTTACGCCTTCCAGCAAACTAAATGTCCACAGATCCAGCACCCACGCTCGAACGTGACCCCGTCTGCGGAATGAATGTAAATCCCGCGACGGCCAAACATGTCCACGACCACGGCGGAAAGAACTACTACTTCTGTTGCGCCCCGTGCGTCGACAAATTCAAAGCCGACCCTGCGAAATATGTGGACGGCGCCGCACTTGCGCACTCGCCAGGATTGGTAACGCTGGCTGCTCCAACGCAAACTCCGCCCCGCACAACGGTAGCCGACGTGGCCTATGTCTGTCCCATGTGCCCCGAAGTCCGCGCCAGCAAGCCGGGCCCTTGCCCTTCGTGCGGAATGGCTCTCGATCCGGAAGTTCCTGTCGCATCCACGCGCACCGAATACACCTGCCCGATGCACTCGGAAATCGTGGGTTCTGGTCCGGGCTCGTGCCCCATCTGCGGCATGGCTCTGGAGCCGCGCACCGTGACGGCCATTGCCGAAGAAAATCCTGAACTGCGCGACATGACCCGCCGCTTCTGGATCAGCGCCGTGCTCACCGCGCCGCTGCTGGCGATTGCGATGGCGAGCATGATTTGGCCAACCTTCTTTGTGCGACGGGTCGATACACTCGCGGGGTACCGCTATCAGTTTTTTCTTTGGGGCTGGGGC
This sequence comes from Candidatus Sulfotelmatobacter sp., assembly GCA_049280795.1. Taxonomy (GTDB): domain Bacteria; phylum Acidobacteriota; class Terriglobia; order Terriglobales; family Acidobacteriaceae; genus Sulfotelmatobacter. The sequence goes on along the minus strand of JBAPQU010000115.1, from coordinate 9,280 downwards.
CTTCCTTGGCTCGAATTCCTCCTCGCCACGCCGGTCGTCCTCTGGGGCGGATGGCCATTCTTCCAGCGTTTCTGGACCTCACTCGTCAACCGCAGCCCCAACATGTTCACGATGATCGGCTTGGGCACCGGCGTTGCCTACGGATACAGTGTCGTCGCCGTGGTTGCGCCGCGAATTTTTCCTGCAGGGCTGCGAAGTGGGCCGGGCAATATGTCGGGTTATCCCGATGTCTACTTCGAAGCCGCCGCCGCAATCACCACGTTGGTCCTGCTCGGGCAGGTGATGGAGCTTCGCGCCCGCAGCCGCACCAGCGCCGCCATTCGCGCGCTGCTCGATCTCTCGCCGAAAACTGCGCGGCTGGTTATCGCCGGAGCCGGTGGCGAGGTTCCCGGTGGCGAGGTTATAGAAAAAGACATTCCGCTCGAGCAAGTAAAACCCGGCGATCGCCTGCGCGTGCGCCCCGGCGAAAAAGTTCCCGTCGATGGCGTCCTGCTCGAAGGCCAGAGCTCGATTGACGAATCGATGATCACCGGCGAATCCATGCCGGTGAAGAAATCGCCGGATAACGACAACGACCGCAAAGTCATCGGTGCGACCATCAACGGCACCGGATCGTTCATCATGCGTGCCGAGCGCGTCGGCTCCGAAACCTTGCTGGCCCGCATCGTCCAACTCGTAGGCCAGGCGCAGCGCAGCCGCGCGCCCATCCAGCGCCTCGCCGATCGCGTTGCCAAATATTTTGTACCCATCGTGGTGGCCGTTGCAGTCATCACCTTCTTCGCGTGGTTCCTGTTTGGTCTGCAACCGCGCCTCGCGCATGCCCTGGTGAACGCCGTCGCCGTGCTCATCATCGCCTGCCCCTGTGCTCTAGGCCTCGCCACACCCATGGCAATCATGGTTGGCGTAGGCCGCGGAGCCCGCGCCGGCGTGCTCATCAAAAATGCCGAGGCTCTGGAGATTCTGGAAAAAGTCGACACCCTCGTAGTCGACAAAACTGGAACGCTCACCGAAGGCAAGCCGCAACTATCGAGCCTTTCAAAGGAATTGGAAGATGATCCTGAACTCTTCCGCCTTGCCGCCAGTCTGGAGCGAGCCAGCGAACATCCCTTGGGTGCGGCAATTGTCGATGCGGCGGCAAAGCGCGGCTTGCAGCTCTCCCAGCCGGAAGAATTCGAGTCGGTCACCGGCAAAGGCATTTTGGGCGTAGTAGACGGGAGACCCGTGGCTGTCGGCAACATCGGCTTGATGATTAAGATTGGCGCGTTGCGTTCTGGCGAGGGAATAATACAAGGCCACAAGCCGGGCGTCACGGTACTCTGCGTGGCAGTCGATGGCAAGTATATCGGGTATCTTGGCGTCGCCGACCGACTCAAGCCTTCCACGCCCGATGCGCTCCGCGATCTCAAAGCTCACGGCATTCGCATCGTCATGCTCACCGGCGACAATCGCGCCGTTGCTCAAGCCATCGCGGCGCAACTTGGCATCGACGAATTCGAAGCCGAAGTTTTTCCGGAAGGAAAATTGGAGATTATTCGCAAGCTGCAAGGGCAGGGAAGAGTGGTAGCAATGGCGGGCGACGGCATCAACGATGCTCCCGCCCTCGCGCAAGCCGACGTTGGCATCGCCATGGGCACCGGCACCGATGTTGCCATGGAGAGCGGAGGCATCACGCTTGTTAAAGGCGACCTCGCCGGCATCCAGCGCGCGCGCAACTTAAGCCAGGCCACCATGCGCAACATCCGGCAGAATCTGTTCTTTGCTTTCGTCTACAACGCCATCGGAGTACCCATCGCCGCCGGAATTCTCTATCCGTTTTTCGGACTGTTACTTAGCCCCATCTTCGCTGCGGCCGCCATGAGCTTCAGTTCAGTTTCAGTGATCGCCAACGCTCTGCGCCTGCGCAATGCGAAGTTGTGATTGTTGTGACTTGTGTGGGTCGGACACTCCTGTCCGACGCCTTTGACTTTGATTTTGATTTGTGTTCGGGATTGTTGCAAAGCCGAGTAATCCAACAACGCCTACAGCACCGTGGAAGAGCGGCGCTTCAGCACCGCGTAGAAGAAAAAATAATCTGGGCTTCTGCCCAGTGAACCCTTACAACTTCCCCAGAAAATCAATGACTTCCGGCTCCATCCAGTCCACCGCCCCAATAAACTTGCGGCGCACCACGCCATTGCGATCGATTATGTAAGTCTCAGGAAATTTGAATGTGCCGTACAGATTATTGGTCTTCATGTCGGCGTCCCGCACCGTGAGCAAATTTACACCGTGTTCTTTCAAAAACTGATGGTAGCTGCCTGCGTCCGCATCGACGCTCACGGCCAGTACAGTTACGCCCTTCGCCTTCATCCGCTGCTGCATCTCCACCAGCGAAGGCATTTCTTCAATGCAAGGCGGGCACCACGTCGCCCAGAAATTCAGCACCACCACCTGGCCCTTAAGCTGGCTCAGAGTCACCGTGCGATCGGAGTCATGCACCGTGAAGTCGGGAGCGGCCACGCCAATCCGCGGTGGCCGCGTCCCGCTGTAGCAGCCGGACAGTGCAAGCAGAATTAAAACAACAGCAATCGGGCAGGGGGAACGAAGGATACGTCGCACCCCGCTATAATAATAGATTCGACGCATGCCTGCGACAGATACAGTCTCCGGGCCTCCCGCCGTGTCGGTGATCATCCCGGCGCGCAACGAAGAAGTGTCGCTAGCGAGTTGCCTGGAGTCGCTGGTCGCTCAAGCTGGGGTAGCTTTTGAAATCATCGTGGTCAACGATCATTCCACCGATCGCACTCGCGCAATCGCGGATTCATTTTCCAACTCGCAAACACAATTCCCGCTGCGAGTGATCGAAGCCGGCCCGCTTGCCGCCGGCTGGACCGGCAAGAACAACGCAGTCGCAGCCGGCGCCAGATCAGCCTGCGGTGAATGGCTGCTGTTCACTGACGCCGATACCATCCACCTGCCCGGATCGCTCGCACGCAGTGTGGCCGAAGCCAAACGACGCGGCGCGGCCTTGCTCTCATATTCGCCGGAGCAGATCGTCGACAGCTTCTGGGAAAAAGCTGTAATGCCCGTGATCTTCGCCGAGCTGGCGTCAAGCTTTCGCCCATTAGAAGTGAGCAATCCTAAATCTCCTGCAGCGGCTGCCAACGGTCAATACATACTGATTACGCGCCAAGCCTACGATGCCGTCGGCGGCCACGCTGCAATTGCCGCGAACCTGCTTGAAGATGTGGCTCTGGCCCGCGCCGTCAAGCGCTCCGGCAGAAAAATATTCTTTCGCTACGGTGTCAACGCCGTTCGTACCCGAATGTATCGCAGTTTCGCCCAACTCCTTGAAGGCTGGACCAAAAACCTCGCATTATTATTTCCATCGCCCGCAAGGCTGGCGTTGCTGCGCGCACTTGAGTTTGTGCTGATCGTCGCCAGCTTCGGTATCAGCATCACAAGCGGTCTGCGTGGATATCACCGGCCTGCGGTGATAACAGGAATTCTCTGCGTAATCCTGTATACGTTATTTCTCACGCGCATCCGCCGCGCCCATTTTTCCTGGAATGCAAACATCCTCGCCCTGTTAGGCCTTCCGTTATTTGCGTATCTACTGCTACGCTCAGCGAGAGCGCACTCGAAAGGCAGTATTCCGTGGAAGGGCCGGACATATCCGGATGAAAGGCGTTTACTGGCAACTGGCCACTGACAACCGACGACTGTTCCTATGGTCTATCTCACGCGCAAAGCCGAATTTTCCGCATCGCACTACTATCACAATCCGGACTTCACGCCGGACGAGAATAGCCGCGTCTTCGGCAAGTGCAACAACCCGAACGGCCACGGCCACAACTACACGCTGGAAGTCACGGTAAAAGGAGAAGTCGATCCGCGCTCCGGCTTTGTAGTCGACCTCAAGCGACTCAAAGAGATCATGCACCGCGAAGTTCTCGATGCCATGGACCATCGCTTCCTCAACAAAGAGGTGCCGGAATTCCTGCATCAGATTCCGACTACGGAAAACATCGCCATTGCAATCTGGCAGCGCCTCGCGACCAAACTAGAAAACGCCAAGCTTCATCGCGTACGAGTCTATGAAACCCCCGATCTCTTCGTGGATTTCTACGGAGAAGTTTGAGTGCGCACCGAATATTGGAAGTGCGCATCGTAAGAGCTGGAAGCTAAAATAATGAAAGCCCATCTCTCCCGCCGCTATCTCTTCTCTGCGTCGCATCGCTTACATAGCGAAGCTATGTCCGCGCAGGAGAATCAATCGACCTATGGAAAATGCAACAACCCCTTCGGCCACGGCCACAATTACACCGTCGAAGTAACGGTGAGCGGTCCGGTCGACGAAAAGACCGGCATGGTCTGTAACCTGGTTGATTTGGATGCCTTTATCGAAAGGGAAGTGCTAACCCGCTTCGGCCACGAAAATCTGAATACGCTCCGGGAATTCGCCCAGGAAGTCCCTACTACAGAAAATCTCTGCATTCAGATTTACGAAATAGTGCAGCGCGGCTTCCATTACGCGCATCTTGAAAGAGTACGCTTAGAAGAAACCATGATGAATTCGTTCGAATACGCAGGATAAAGGTTTTCAAATACAAAAATTCATCTGATTAAAAGATTACAAAATTAGGCCAGCCATGAAACCAGTCACCGAACCCTCCACCCTCACCAGTGCCAGCTTCGAAGACCTCGTTCAGGAAATGCTTGTCCGCCTCGGCGAGGACCCGCAACGAGAGGGTCTCCTGCGCACGCCGGAACGCGTTCGCAAATCCCTGCAATCGCTAACCCGCGGCTACACCGAAGATCCCGAGGCTCTGCTCAAAGGTGCGCTCTTCACTGTCACCTACGACGAGATGGTCATCGTCAAAGACATAGAAATGTTCAGCCTCTGCGAGCATCACATGCTGCCGTTCTTCGGCAAGGTGCATGTCGCCTACATTCCCAATGGCAAAGTGATCGGCCTCAGCAAAGTTCCTCGGCTGGTCGAACTCTTCTCCCGTCGCCTGCAGATTCAGGAGCGCCTCACCACACAGATCGCCGAGACAATTCAGAATGTGATCGAGCCGCAAGGCGTAGGCGTGGTCATCGAAGCCCGCCATTTATGCATGATGATGCGCGGAGTAGAGAAGCAGCATTCCGCCGCCGTCACATCTTCGATGCTGGGTTGCTTCCGCAATGAGAACGAAACCCGCTCCGAATTCCTGTCTTTGATCCGTCAACGGCCGAACGGCGTATAGCGAAATGGTATCGTGTGGGTCGGACACTCTTGTCCGACGCCTTTGACGTTGTGTTTGCGTTTTGATGCCTTTGACGGCTTTTGGTTTTGCCGCGATCTTCCTTCTACCGCCGGCCTGGATAACCCCATAAAGAACAGGCTCAGCCCGTGTACGCCCGTGCTTCTGTGGTTGAGAGTTTGTTCTCGACCGATACGCATTTACACAAAAACAATTTCGGACTAAGATTGCCGTCACCGATCAGCGACAACCGGAGAAACCCGCCATGCGCAAAGCACCATTTTTCACTGCAGTACTATTGGCCGTCGCGATTCTCACTTTTCCTGTGCATGCCCAGGACACCAAAAAAGAAGCCGCGGTAAAGCCCGCCGACAGTCCCTCGCAGGCAGTTCTCGCGGCGTGGAATGACATTGGCCGCAAACTCATCGCCATGGCCGAAGACTTTCCCGAGGACAAGTACGACTTCAAGCCCACGCCCGCCCAGCGCACATTTGCCGAGCAACTGCTCCATGCCGCCAACGCAAATTATTTTTTCACCAATCCGGCCTTGGGACAAAAGCCGCCAACTGAAGAAAATCCCAGCCGCACCCAATACAAGACCAAAGCTGACGTGGTTGCTTTCGTGAAAAAGGCATTCGCCGACGGCGCGGCCGCCATCAAAGCCAAGGGCGACAAAGGAATGTCTGACCTCATCACCGACCCCTTTGCCAACCAGCAGGTCCGCATCTCAGATGCGGCCTACGGTCTCATCGAACATTCCGGCGAACACTACGGCCAACTCGTAGTCTATTACCGCTTGTCAGGTTTGGTACCGCCGGAGTCGCGGCCGAAAAAGTGATGCGCAGCCGTGTGGGTCGGACACTCTTGTCCGACGCCTTTGACTTTGATTTTGACTTGATTTTCCGACGCAGCCTACTGGAACGCATACGGATGTCGCCGCGACCGCTCACCGAAGACTTTCACGAGCAGTGCCCCTGAAACGAATCCGCCTACGTGCGCCCAAAATGCCACGCCTCCCATATTCCTACCCTGCACAGACAACGAAGTCGCCGTCCCACTCAGAAAATTCAGTACGAACCAATATCCCAGGATGATCCACGCGGGCACCCACAGTACAAACACGAAAAACCACGTCAGCACTCGCGCCCGCGGATACAAGACGAAGTAAGCTCCCAGCACCCCCGCGATCGCTCCGCTCGCGCCGACCGCGGGCGCATTCGAATGCAGATTCATCGCCATGTGCGTGCTCATGGCCAGCAGGCCGGTAAGCAGGTAAAACACTAAGTAACTGAAATGCCCAAGCCAGTCCTCCACGTTGTCCCCAAAAATATACAGAAACCACATGTTGCCGATCACATGCATCCATGAGCCGTGCAAAAACAGTGACGTGAACAGTGGAAGCACGACCGCCACCAGCGAATACTTCGGCGACCCCGCAAGAAACGCCGCCAGATGCGCCGGCACCACTCCAAACTGACGAATCAGCAGCTCCAGGCTTCGCGGGTCCAGCGTAAACTCAAAGAAAAAGATCACCAGGTTTAGCCCGATCAAAAAATAATTCACCCATGGTGTGCTATATCGAGGCTGGTCGTCGCGAATAGGGAGCATGAGAAGTCTGCTAACTTAGTAATGGGTAATCTTACTCGATTCGATTTCCAATCACCCGATCACCCAAACACAGAATCACCAATTTTCATGAATGGCGTCATCATCATCGATAAGCCTGCCGGATGGACTTCGCATGACGTGGTCAACCGCATGCGCCGCGTTCTAGGCCAGCGCTCCGTCGGCCATCTCGGTACGCTCGACCCGCTCGCCACCGGCGTGCTTCCGCTGGTGACCGGCAGCCTCACCCGCCTGGCGCAGTTCTATACGGCGTCCGATAAAACCTACGAAGGAGTAATCCGCTTCGGCTTCGCCACCAACACGTACGATGCCGACGGCACTCCTGTAGAGGCGCATGCGGGGACAACAGCTCCCGGCTGTCCAGCCCCCAGGGATATCAACTTGGAGACCATCCGGCAACTTGCCGCCGCATTCCAGGGCGTTATCGAGCAGATACCGCCGCCATTCTCCGCCAAAAAAATTCACGGCGTCCCGGCTTACAAATTAGCCCGAAAAGAAAAAGAAGTAATCCTGAAGGCGGTCCAGGTCGAGATCAAAGAATTCGTTATTTTATCGGTGCAAGCGGATCGCGCCCACTTTCGCGCACGCGTAGCCTCCGGAACCTACATGCGTTCCATCGCCCACGAAATGGGTCAGCGCCTCGGCCCCGGAGCCCATCTCGAATCCCTCCGCCGCACTGCCGTAGCCGAGTTCGACATCACGCAAGCGCACACCATTGAAGAAGTTGAGACTCGTGTCGGAGAGGTGGAAGTTGGAAAAAAAGTTTGTCATTCCGAACCGGGCGGAAAGCCCGGTGAGGAACCTGCTGCCGCTTGCCAGGAAGGGAAGTCAGCCCTCTTCATCCACCCGCGCCAACTCTTACCCCGACTTCCTTCCGTCACCGCCGACGAGGCCACCGCCGCCCGCATCCGCAGCGGTCGCCCCATCAACCTTCCCGAACTCTCTCGCGCTCGCCAAGTCAAAGTCTTCCACGGACAACGCGATCTCATTGCCATCGCCACCCGCGTCGCTGGCACGTTATTCCACCCCAAAATCGTCTTCCCCGGATAACCAAAAGCTCAGCAGCGGCAAGACTCCGTTCAGGGGAAAAGGGTTTGATATCAGGCAATCCGACCGCTGAATCCTCGACTTGACGAACTGTTCCCGCCCGGATAAACTCGCTCGCGATCCGCATCGTTCGCGCGGACACAACAGCGCGGTTTCCGTCCCCCCCGAAAATCCGCGAATTGCGGTACGTTCATCTTCACAAAACATTTTGTTTTCGGAAAGGAAATATCGATGCGTGTACCCAGAATCGGTCTCGCCGTTTTAATGTTTGCTGCCACCTTCGCCAGAGCCGGCACTTTTGCCGTCGGGGGATGCAGACCCAACCTGCCGAACTATCCCACTATTTCCGCTGCCGTCGCCGATCCGGCCACAGCCGGGTCCACCATCTTCGTCTGCGCTGGAACCTACAACGAACAGGTTTTGATCACGCAGCCGCTGACCCTCGAAGGGATTGCGGTCGGCGAAAACAGCGCGGCGGTCGTGATGCCTCCTTCCGGCACGATGCAAAGCATAAACTCCAATGGCAATGCGGGCGTCGTGAGCTATCAAATTGCCGTGATCAATCCGGGTGGTCCTGTCAACTTGAAAAATCTGGCTGTGGACGGCACCGGCGCAATGGCCCAGAATACCTTCCTGGCCGGCATTTTCTATCAGGACGCTTCCGGTTCCGTGACGGGCGTGGTGGCCAGGAACCAGATAAATTTTAACGCGGGAATCGGAATCCTGGCGACGACTGGAGACGTGGTTTCAGGAGCGCAAACCATAACAATAACCAACAGCGCTGTCACCAACTTCGACGCTTATGGAATCAACCTGGCTGGCGCGAGCCCATTAGCCTTGACCATGAAATCCAACACAATCAATAGCAACACCGCCGGGGCTACTGGGGTCATCATTGGGTCCGGCTTCACAGGCACAGTCTCGGGCACCGTCGTCTCCAACATGATCAATACGACGATTGGTCTGTGGCTGGAGGGAGCCAGTGTAACCGCAAGCAACAACCCGATCCGGGGAATGGTTTCTCTCTTGTCCGGCTCCAATACGCTGACGGGCAACCACATTAATGCTTCGACCGCTCAGAACGGCATAGGAGTCCTCCTCAAGGACGCCGGCGCGAATGTGGTGGAGTTGAATAACATCGTGAACGCCACGACTGCAATTAGTGGCTGTGGCAATATAGGCGCCGGTTCTTCCCCTGCCTCGGGAAACACGGTGATGCACAACACCATTATCAACTCTACTGTTGGGATATATGTGCCGTACGGCAACACCATCGTACCCAACTATTTCGAACTCGTACCCACTGCAGTCCAGCCTTGCCTGTAACTGGACAAAAACATTCCATTTTCCGAGGAAACATCGATGCGTCTATCCAGAGT
>JBAPQU010000114.1:0-17142 GCA_049280795.1 Candidatus Sulfotelmatobacter sp. | reverse complement strand
CCGCTGCCGTAACGACAACTAGATACTTCCACCAGCGACCTGCGGGCTTGGCAGCTTTGATAATCACTGCGATCGAACTCCCGGGTCATTGGATGAAGGAGTGACGCCGGGTATATGAATCTGGCCTTCGGAGCGTAGAGTCTGCAGCCAGGAGACAAGCATCTCGCTGACTTTTTGTTCGGTGAGCAGTTCACGGATTTTGGTGGAGACCTCGGCGAGGGGGACTTCGGACGCGCCGGTTTTTTTCAGCTTAGGGACGAACTGATCGCGGTAGTAAGCTTCGATGGATTTGGAATCGATCTGCACTGCGGGACGGAGGCGGGCATCGACGAGACGCATCACGTCGATTTGCTGTCGCACGTGCTCAAAAACATCTTTCTCAGTCAGGTGATATTGGGCGAGAAGAGATTGCCATGCCGCAGGGGACGAGGCCTTGGATTGTTTACGGCCGTCGGCGACGCGAGCCGCGACCTCGGAGTCGGTGGCGTGGCGAAAGTCGGCGGATTTCATCTGGCCGCGAAGAAGTTCCTGGTCGATGAGGCGATCGAGCACGGCACGGCGGTCATCTTCGGTGAACTGGGAGAGCGGGCGATTGGAGAGGAGAGCTTCGTAGCACAGGGCCTCGTCCCAATCGGATTGCAGAATCACGTGGCCGTTGACGGTGGCGATAATGCGGTCGATGACCTCGGCTTGGAGCGGGGCGAGCAGGGTCACGAGGAGCGTTACGGTTATCGCGGTGCCGGTTAAAAATCTTTTCATTAAAATGATTGCCCTAAATGGTTCAGTAGATGAAAAAATATACGACGAGTTCAGGCGTCCCTCCGGGACGCATTTCTATTTACCACGCTTACCCGGCGCTGAACGCGCCGGGCTATTTTCAGATGCCCCTCCGGGGCGTAATCCCTAGTCCAAAAGAATCCCTGTCCTCAAAACGGCTGACCTATGCTGAAAAAGAAATTGAAATGGCCCAGACGCTGCGTTTCGAAATCGCCGGTCAGCTGCCCTGCGGAATTGACGATGCCTTGGAAATAGTATGTCGGATTCAGATTGTACCCGAAGTCGAAGCGCAAGGGGCCAATAGGTGTCTTGTAACGCAACCCCAGGCCCACCGCATGGGATGTGTAATCGTAACCGCTGTTGTTGAACTGCGTCATGCACGGGGTGTTCGGAATGCCGCCGGATAGCAAGCATTGTGCGGGATCGGGCTGGTGCCAGCGCAGGAGGCCCGTGATCATATCGTGACCGGCTGTGAATACATTGCCCATATCGTGAAAGATGGCGAAGCCGAAACCTTCTCCAAGATAGGGCAGGCTGATTTGAGGAAAGCGGAGTTCCTCACTGTTCACAAACAGAGCAGTGCCGCCGATGGGAAAGCCGGAATCTGGATCTCGGGGTCCTGCTTGATTTAACCCAAAACCGCGGTGAGAGTTGCCCCCACCGGCGAAAAAAACTTCGGGCAGAGGAATAACGGTTTCATCGGCGCAGGAGGTAGTCAGGTTGGTAACGGCGCACGCCCCAGGGGGCAGAACCCGCGTGCCGTGATAGACCTGCTCGAGACCGAGAGTGGTGGAACGGGCGAAGACAAACTTGTGATTGGGGCGTCCGAAGGCGTAATAGGTGGAATCCTGCCCGAGGGCGCGGCCATAATCGGCTTGAGAGCCGACATAGCTGGACGCGGCGAAAGCATCCAGGGTGAAGTACTGGCCCTTGGTGCTTTCCAGGGGATTGTCGCGTTTGTCGCGAATGAAGGTAAAGCCGGGACCACCGACGTGAGCAGGCAGGGAGAACAAACTGAATTCCGCAGGCGAAAAATCCGACGCGAAGTGGCTGGCTTTGACGCGGCGATATTCGAAACGATAGGTGATGGAAGTTGAATGATTGAGCAGTTGCTTGCCAATCTGCTGACGGAGATCGATTTTGCCTTCGAGGCGCTGCGAGGTGAAGGTGGAGACGTCGAGGCTGTTGTCGTAATAAATGGTGTAGAAAAGTTTGAATCGGTTGTTGTTGAAAAGCTTGGGGATTTCGTAACTGACCAGGCCGCGCTGCTGGAGACGTCCGACGTGAGACTGAAAGGTTAAGGTTTGATCGCGACCGCCGACATTGAGGCGGGTTATATCGAATTCGACCCGGGGACTGACTCCGGTATCGCCGGAGGGAGAATTGCTTCCGGCAGGCAGGCCGGTTTCGAATTCCAGCCCGAGACCGTAGGTAAAGGTGTAGCGCTTGGCTTCCTGCACCTGGACGAGAACATTTTTCTGGGGGTCGGTGCCCTCGGGATTCTGGACGGCAGTATCGACTTGGCTGAAGATGCCGAGGTCGTAGAGCTTGCTCTGGGTATCGAGGAGGTCACCCTGGCTCAGAGGTTGTTTGGCAGCTACTTGAATTTCGCGCTGCACCACGTAGTCTCGGGTGTGATCGAGCCCGCCGACCATTACTTGATTGACGAAGAACTGTTCGCCCTCCTGGATGGTATAGGTGACATCTTCGCGGTTCGGCTGGCCGGATGTAGGGGTGGTGGTGATTTCCAGTGTGGCGTTGGAAAAACCGTGATTAAAGTAATAGTTGAGGATGGACTCGCGATCATTCGCAAGATTCTGCTCGGAGTAGGGCTGGTTGGCGCTGGTATTGAGCTCGGGAAAGGCATTGGCGCTTACCTTCTGGTTACCCACAATCTGGAGGGTGCCGACGACCGTCTGCGGGCCTTCTTCAATCTGAATATGAACCGCCAGGCGGTTATCGGAGTGGTGATAGTTGTCGTCGACTTTGGTCTGAATTTTCGCCTGGCGAAATCCGTTGGCAACATACATCGTCTGTAGGGTTGCGACATCACTCTTGAGCAGGTTTCCGCTGTAGCGTCCGTGCGAAATAAACTTGCTGGCGGATTGAATCTGAAGGCGTTCGTGCAGCATTTTCTGGGAGAAATATTTGTTTCCGGTAATCTCGATGAGCACAAGATTGTGCACCGGGCCGGGATTGATGCGATAGATAACGCGGAGAACATCGGCGCCGGTTTCCTTCTGGAAATCAACCGTGGCATCGAATAAGCCGCGGGACTGAAGATAATCAAGCAGGTTGCGCTTGCCTTCATTGAGCAGGTCGTCATCGACGGCGTTTTCTTCGTAGACAGGGACCTGTCGTTTCATCACGCCGCGGCTGACGTGATAACCCTGGGCATAGATGACGACCACGGGACCAGGATCAAGCAGGAAGGTATAGTCAACGGCATTCGATTCGGGGTGGTATTTCTGCTCGGCGATGGAAACCTGAGCGAGCACACGCTGCTGCTTTTGGAATTTCTTGCGCAGACGCTGAAGAGAATTGGTGATGCGGGCGGCGGTGATGCGATCACCGGGGTGCATTTTCGCGATATCTTCGAACTGAGCCTGGGAAAAGGCAATGTGGCCACTAACTTTGACCTCGCCGATGTGAGCCGGCTCTCCCGCAGTAACGTGGAACAGGATATTGACTTGCTGGGTCGCTGCGTTGGAGGTGCTCTCGGCGGTAACTCGGGCGCGGTAATAGCCGTTTTCCTGCATGAGTTGGCGGATGTTTTGCAGGGCGCGGTCGAGTCTGTCGAGGGTATGAAGTTCGCCGAGTTGAAACTTGGAAGCATTGAGGATTTGGTTGGTGTTGGGGTGAGCGGGTGCGCCTTCCACGTCGACGGCGCCGACAAAGAAGTTGAGTGAAGTAGTGAAGGTGAGCACGACTTCATCACCGGAGGGCGTCGCTTCGGCTTGAATGTCAGAGAATCGCCGGGTCGCGAAAAGGATGCGGATGCTGTCGCGGACCTGATCGCGATCGAGGGGTTGGCCGGATTTTTGGGGGAGCATTTCGAGTAGGCGGGCGGAATCGGGAACGTCAGGCAGTTCGATGGATTTGACGGTGCGCCCGACATAGGCTGCCATGGCCGCGAATGCTGAGGACGCTGGAGCGGTTTGCGGGGACTGGGATGAACGCAAAAATGGGGACGGAGACGATGCGGCGCGGGCTACCGGGCCGGGCAGAAGAATAATCAAGATGATGAATGATGCGCACCGTCTCAGCAAATATAAATGTCCTTGGGCCCGTTGCCTTCATTCGATGAAGAGCAGAGGGACCGCGTTGTCCGCATTCTGGCGGCTAAGGAATCCAGACACTTATAATAAAGGTTTTGCCGAAAGGTACTGGTGATCTCTTTGAGGCAGGGTGCAGAGATGGGTGTAGAAAAAGAGAAGCTCGATGAGCGCTATTCGCGGCAGATTCTGTTTGGAGGAATCGGCACCGAGGGACAGCGGCGGCTGGCGGCGGCGCGTGTTGCAATTGTGGGCTGCGGAGCAACAGGGTCGGCGCTGGCGCAATTACTGGCGCGCGCCGGTGTGGGATCATTGCGAATTATCGATCGCGATTATGTAGAGGCTAGCAATCTGCAGCGGCAGTCGCTGTTTGAGGAGAGCGACGCGGCGGAATCTTTGCCCAAGGCGATTGCCGCGGCACGGCGGATTGCGAGCTTCAATTCGGAAATTGTGGTTGATGCGCGGGTTGAGGATCTGGTTCCGGGAAATATTGATGTTTTGCTTGAGGAAATGGGTGTAATCCTTGATGGAACAGACAATTTTGAGACACGGTATCTGGTAAACGATTATGCGGTAAAGAATTCTTTGCCGTGGATTTACGCGGCAGCGGTGGGCAGTTATGGGGCGACTTTGAATGTGTTGCCGGGAAAGACTGCGTGCCTCGCTTGCATCTTTCCGGATACACCGCGGGGGATGGTGGAGACGTGCGAGACGTCGGGAATATTGAATACGGCGGTGAACCTGGTGGCGTCGATTGCGGCGACGGAGGCGGTGAAGTTGCTGGTAGGAGGCGCGGCTGCGGAGAAGTTGCGAAAGACTTTGTGGTCGTATGACGTGTGGACGAACGAGCATGCAGAGATTGCGGCGGCGAAGCCGCGGGCAGGCTGCCGGGCGTGTGGGGAGCGGGATTTTGTGCATCTGGCGGGCGAGGGGCGTCCACATATTACGATGTGCGGGCGAAATTCTGTGCAGATTCACGAGCGGGCGCGGCCGATTGATTTTGCTGAGATGCAGCGGAGGCTCGACGCTCACGGTGTAGTGCGGCACAACGAATTTGTGCTGAAATTTTGGCGTGAGCCTTACGAGATGACGCTGTTCCCCGACGGGCGGGCGATCATCAAGGGGACGACCGACACCGGGCTTGCGAGGAGCTTGTACGCGCGGTTTGTGGGAAGCTGAGGGGTCAAGAGCGTCGGAATAAGTTTGGCTGCCCCCCAGGGATTCGAACCCCGATAGCCTGCTCCAGAGGCAGGTGTCCTAGCCGTTGAACGAGGGGGCAACTGCAATCATTATCCAACGAGCGGGGGAGTGGGTCAACCGGAGCTTATTGATTTGGCGAGGTGCGGGCGAGATCGCGAATCTGGTTCAGGTAGCCCACGTAGACCGGGATGGGTATGTCGGGTGAATCGCCGTCGTTGAGGAAGTGTGACAGCCGGATCTCAAGTGGGATGGAACTGATGACTTCGCGGAAGCGGGGCATCTGCAGGTATTTCACCCTCCATATTTCGAGCATTAAGGAACGGAAGTCTTCGCTGATGAAGCCCATGCGGCGCTCACCCAGGTAAATGGCGTCAAAATGGTTCTCGGCTAACACGCTTCGAATGGGGTCATTGGGCGCGGAAAATGTGTAGGCCAGGTGGAATACGTCGGCGAGATCGCCCCACAGAACTTTTTCTTCGTAGGCGCTGAAGCGGAATGGAGTGGCGCCGCGCTGCTGAATTGAGCGCGCGTGATCGCCGGCCTGCACGCCTTGACGGTCAAGCTCTTCACGAAACCAGCGGAAGCGCTCCGGTGTGAGATTGTGGCGCAGGAACTCTACGGCGTAGGCGTTGGGCAAGTATAGGTTGGGATCGTCATCCAGACGTGCGATCCAGGGCTTCCAGTCTTTTTTCTCCATCACGCCCAGCAACTTAGTCAGATGAGCCACGGTGAGGTCGGGATGATATTTCACGGATTGCCAGAAATGCTCGGTCGAATCATAAGTTGCGCCGTAAAGCTGGATGCCTTCCTCGATCGGATACCAATTGGAGAGGACGCGGGCCGAAATTATCGGAGACGCGCTCCAGCAATTTACGGAATGCTTCCACTTCTCCTGTACGGCTACGAATGCGTCGGAGTAACCGGGCGGCACTGGCTCTTTTACGCGTGCGAGCGCTTGCAGTAATTCTTCTTTGGTATGGGTTATCAGAGTCTCGAGCGGACGTTCATCGGTCATCGAGATAACGCGGCTTTCGATGCCGCGGCGCAGGAGTTCACGCGCCAGATTTTGCTGCTGCTCGCCAGTGATTGCATCGCGCTTCCAGCGTTTGGTCTGGGAGTCGACGTAGGGAAATAATTCGGACAACGATTTGAATTCGATGAATCCGTGAAGGGCGAAGGTGACGGGCTGGCCGTCCTTCTGAATTATGGTGGAAGGCGTGACCAGAGCTTGGAGGGACAATTGTTGCGCTTGCGCGAGCGCGGTGGGGATGATTACTGCGAGAGCTATTTGGATGATCCGACGGGATGACATAGGCTTGTATCTGGAGAAGAGTTTCGTATTGCTCGGCTACATTGTTTCAGACTCCGAGCCTAGGTGCGACAAGAATAGTGTTGCAGGGGCTAACGCCCGCATCGATCGGAACGCTTTACACGGCGCTGACCGCTCTTCCATGCCACTGCCTATATTTTTATCAGGGGCGGTGCTAGCAGACGCATCGTTAGCGGGGCGCCTTTGTCGGCAGGCGTATTGTTAGTGGTTGCATCGCTACAGGGCATTACCGAGTTTTTTCGCGAGCTGAAAAGGCTCGCCTGTCCCCAGCCAATTTATGCGATAGTCTCGAGTGAACTGTTAAAGGAGTTGTTTATGGTTACCGCTTTTGAGAATTCTTCTGCAGAGTACGCGGAAGTTACGCGGCGGGCGCTGGAGGCGGAGCGGTGCGCGCTTCTGGTGGTGGATATTCAGGAAAAGCTTTTGCCGCCAATCTTTCACAAGGAAGAACTGGTGCGCAACTCGAAGTTGCTGATTCGGGCTGCGGGTGTGCTCAAGATTCCAGCGCTGGTGAGCACGCAATATGCGAAGGGGCTGGGCAAGATTGTGCCGGAGGTCGCTTCCTTGCTGCCGGAAACGGAGGCCATCGACAAGGATCAGTTTTCGTGTTTTGGCAGCGAGGTGTTTTGCACGCTGCTCAAGCGGCTGCCGGGGAAGCGCAACACTCTGCTGTTGTGCGGAATGGAAAGCCACATCTGTGTAACGCAGACGGCGCTGGCGGCGCTGCGCGAAGGCTATCTGGTGCATGTCGCGTCGGATGCAGTGAGTTCGCGGACGGAATGGAACTGGAAGATTGGCCTTGAACGAATGCGAGCCGCAAGTGCGGTGATTTCTTCTACCGAGATGATGATCTATGAGCTGATGCGGTCGTCGTCATCGGCGGCGTTTAAGGAGATGCTGCCGCATTTGAAGGGATAGAGGCCGGCTGCGCCCGCCGGACAGCCGAGGGCGCGGCTGTCCCACACAAGCGACTCCTACCCAAAAGCTTTAGCTTGCTTCTGGCGGCTTGGCTTTTACGCGGACTACTGTGATTTTGGCGAAGCCTTCTTCGAAGGCGGGCGGCTTTAGTTTGGCGGCCATGCGGCGCATTACGTCCTCGGGAACTACTCGGTCGCGGCGCTGGTGGCGCTCCAGGCAGACCTCTACCGGTACGTCGAAAAAGACAGCGTGAACTTCGTACTGGTAATCCTTGGCCAGCTTGATCCAGTGCTGGCGCTCCTGCGGTGTGAGGTTGGTGGCGTCCACGTAGTTCATGGGACGCTTGGCGATCAGGCGCGCTTTCAGCATGGAGCGAAGGTTGGAGAAGACCAGATCCTGGAAGCGCTGCTCGCGCACGTCGTCGAATAATAGAGAACGAACCATGTCGCTGGAGAGCGGCACGACGTTGTGGCGCTTGAACCACGAACTCTTGCCCGAGCCCGGCAGACCGATGGCGAGCACAACCACGCCTTTGGGAGGACGCGGCGTCGCGGAGGGAATCGCGGGAACGTTGGGCGCTGCGGCCGACGGTGCGGCCTGTCCTTCGGGCTGGGCAGCGTCGATAAAATCATCCGCCGCGGTTTCCAGAGAGACCACCGGAATGGAGCCCTTCACAGCGGCAGGGGCAAAGGCCTGAGCGACGGCTTGTTCGCGCCCTCGACCACCGCGTCCACGACCACCGCGACGACGGCGGCTGCGGCCGGGTGAACCAGGATTGACCTGGGAAGGCGGTGCAGCCGCGGAACGTTCTTGAGACGGCCGATCTTCGGACGGCTGATCTTCGGTTGGCTGATGCTGGGATTCCGGTTCGGCGGACTCCGGTTCTGCAAAAGCAGACCGACCTCGGCGCGCTGGCCTGGCTTCTTCTACTGGCCTAGCCTCGGCTGCAATCTCGGGCGCGCGCTCGCCGTGGTTTTGTTTGGCTTCACCGCCTGCGGCGGGTGTTTGCTCAGCATCGAAATAGGCTGGCTGCAACGGCGGAGGAGTTGGCTGATCGGAAGGCTCGGCAGGGGTCTTTTTGCGGCGCGTCAAGCGCTCGCGCATCCATTTGCGCATGTAGGGTTTTTAACACGGAAGCGAGTGCGGGAGCAATCGGACAACCTCACTGGAACCAGAACCGACAGGGTCGTAGGGTGGAGCTTATCCCGCCTCTTTGCGGGGGTCGCATTTCTGGTTATTTTATCGCCTTTCGCTTTGAAGAAACCATTTGACAACTCATAACTAAATGGTTATGATTCCGTTAAAAGAAGGCGGTACTACGCAGGGCAGAAAGGATAAAACTATGCAAATCAAACTCACGAACATCTTCGTCGACGATCAGGACAAGGCGCTGAAGTTCTACACAGAAGTTCTGGGCTTCGTAAAGAAAATGGAATTCCCGGCGGGGAAATTCAAATGGCTCACCGTGGTCTCCCCTGAACAACCGGAAGGAATACAACTGGTTTTAGAACCGAACAACGCCTACAATCCGGCCGCGAAATCGTACCAACAAGAGATTTTTCGGCACGGCGTACCCGCAGCCAATTTCTTCGTTGAGGACGTCCAAAAGGAGTACGCGAGACTAAAGCAACATGGCGTGACATTCACCAAGGAGCCGACCAAGGCTACAGGATCGACTATCGCGGTGCTTGACGATACATGCGGAAATCTTATTCAGATCACACACCTGGATTGGTAAACACGATTGGTAACGACTGGTAACACGCAACATGACTGAGGGGCTCTGCATGCAAGCTGTAACGGACAATGTTTTCAGGGCCCTCGCCGACCCTACGCGGCGGGCGATTTTCGAACGGCTGACGCGCGATGGGGAGCAGACGGTGCATGCCTTAACCGACCGCGCGGGAGTGTCCCAGCCAATGGTTTCCAAGCATCTGACAGTGCTGAAAAGGGCAAAGCTGGTGCGCCATCGGCGCGCGGGACGCGAGACGCATTACAGCGCACAACCGCAAGCCTTGACGCCCCTGGTTGATTGGATGAGCCTCTATGGAGCATTCTGGCGCGAGCGGTTTGATCGGCTCGAATCTTTGTTGAAAAGGATCGATTAATGAATACACCAGATGGCACGCGTACCGTTGTCGTCGAACGGGAGATGCCGCATCCACCGGAAAAAATCTGGCGGGCGCTGACGCAGGGCGCGCTGATTGAAGAGTGGCTGATGAAGAACGATTTCCAGCTAGTGGTCGGACACCGGTTCAGTTTTCGCGCCACGCCTGTGCCGACTTGGAGCGGGGTCATCGATTGTGAGGTTCTGGTGGTCGAACCGAATTCACGGCTCTCTTATAGCTGGGGTACGATGGGTTCAAAAAGCGTCGTCGCCTGGACATTGACGCCGACCGCTGGCGGCACGCATCTTCGCATGGAGCAATCCGGCTTCGGGCCGGACCAGGATGCGAACTATAAGGGTGCGATCTACGGCTGGCGGAAATTCATCGGCAACCTGGAGCGCATCGTAGGAGGGATGGAGTAACTATGAAAGCAAAATCGGTCATTTACTGGGCCAGCACCATCCTCGTAGCGGTGACTATCGGCAGCGGTGGCGCCGCCCAGGTGGCGCATTTACAGCAGAATGTCGATGGCTTTGTGCGCGTGCTGGGCTACCCGCTGTATTTTGTGACCGTGCTGGGCGTTTGGAAACTGCTGGGGGCCATTGCCATTCTCGTGCCGCGTTTTCCACGACTTAAGGAATGGGCGTATGCCGGTATTTTTTTTGACCTGACCGGCGCGGCCGCATCCTGGGCCGCGGTCGGCGGTTCCGGTGAGGCTTTCCACATCGCAGCCCCGCTTAGCATAGCTGGATTTGCTGTGGCATCGTGGGCGCTGCGACCCGAAAGCCGTAAGATTGGCGTGCTCTTTGCTGCGGTCGATGGCAGCATAAATACGCGTCAGGCAGCTTAATTCTCATGAATCGAGGAGGATCGCTAAACAATGCCGAAAACCATTGCGGCAAAAAAAGACTTGTCAGCAAAACAACGGGAAGAACTACTTGGAGTATTGAAAACCCGCTTTGAGAAAAACATGAACCGTCATAAGAGCCTTGATTGGGCAAAAATCCAGGCAAAGGTGGGGGCTAATACCGAAAAATTGTGGTCACTCAGCGAGATGGAAAGAACTGGCGGTGAACCGGACGTGGTTGGCCACGACAAAAAGACGGCGGGCGAATACATTTTTTACGATTGCGCGGCGGAAAGTCCGAAAGAGCGCAGAAGCCTTTGCTACGACCGTGAGGCGCTGGATTCAAGAAAAGAAAATAAGCCCAAAAGTAGCGCAATGGAAATGGCAGCAGCCATGGGTGTTGAGCTTTTGACCGAAGAACAATATCGAGAGTTGCAGAAACTTGGAGAGTTCGACATGAAAACGTCGAGCTGGGTGAAAACACCCTCCAAGGTCAGAGAACTCGGCGGGGCGCTCTTTTGCGACCGCCGCTTCGATACTGTGTTCACGTATCACAACGGTGCGGAATCTTACTATGCGGCGCGCGGGTTTCGGGGGTGGCTGCGGGTCTAAATTTTTAAGAAAATAAAGCGGAGATAGCTGCGGGCACGGTTCGGATCGAACATTCGCACTCAAGCCAAACCCGATTTCTGAGTGGGCCAGCCGGCCCCATAAGCTCCCAAACGCTTCGCGAGCAGTGCTACGATTATCCCAGCGATTGGGCTCAGGGAACACGTTGCCACCCGCAGTGAGGCGGCTTTCACTCGTGATAGACAAAAGAAGTTTTGGCAGGGGAATCCTATCGGCAAGCATGTTGGTCTTATTCCTCGCCCCGGCGGTCATTCGGTCTGCAAACGCCAGCAATGGTCATCGCTCCTCTCCGCAAACGAATAGTGCTACTTTCATCCCCTACGACGACTATCAGAATCCGGAGAGCGCGACCGTCGAATGTACCGGTTTCAAAGGCACCGTAGACCAAATGATCCAGGCGTGTTGGAACGCAACGCCTGCCAATGGCATCGCTGATGCATCCGGAATTCCAGGACCCCACAGCCTAGCCAAAACGATTCATCTTTCCGGTCATCCCGGTACTCTTTCCCTTGGAGCGACCACTTATGATTTCTCTGCACTTGTGGGGACAATTTCGCCTTGCGCTTTTTCAGTGGAGAACGATGGAATCACAATTCAAGGACGCGGGTGGGGTGTCACTAACATCACCACCAAAGCTCCAGGAACAAGCCGGGCCATTTGCACATTGGGCGGAAATCAGACTCAAAATGTCACGATCAGCGGAATCAGTTTCGTAGGACCGGGGAGCGTCCCGTCGCAATCAGGGCCGCCCGGAAAAGAAGGGTATTCTCAGGGCATAGTCGTCGCGCGGGGGAATAACTGGCTTATTCAAAAAAATGAATTCACCCAGTGGCCATGGCAGGCTTTAGAGTTTGCGGAGGAAGATGATGAGTGGCTTAAGGGCACACCCACCCAGGTCTTCACTCACAACAGTACGATTGGCGCAAACTATTTTCATGACAATGGAGGCGAAGGCATATGCCTTTGCAGCGGCCAAGGGCCTAACAGTCAGCTTAACCCCGCCTACGACACGATTTCTGGCAATGTCTTTTACCACAATGGGCTCAGCGGGTGGGATTTGAGCGCCACGAGTAATAACACGGTGTCCGACAACGTTCTGTACGATAACGGCTGGACAGGTCGACAGGGCGATCAGTGTGGTGGTCAAATCCACGGCAACAACAATACCGTCGTCAATAATCAATTCATCCAAAGTTATCAGGCCGGCCTCGTGATAAACGGGTCGAACAACATGGTAGAACACAATTTTTTGGTTGGAACTTTGGGAACTTATTGCGACAGCAAGGGGCTCAATTGCAAGCCCTGCCTCAATGGTGTGGATTGTACGAGAGGCTACAACGGTGAAGGGATCGAGTTGGCCTCGTGGAGTCCGGTGACGACCGCTCAGAACACGATTCAAAATAACGTGATAGTCGGGAATGGTGTGCAAGGAACTGGCAAATTCGGATTTGGGCTTCTGTTGTTTGGCGGCGGGGGCTGGGCATTCGCCACGGCTCCCACAGACGGTGGTACCGACGGAAAGGCTCTGAATGGGGATACGCTGCAACTGGCCTGCGGAGTGGAGACCGTGGTCACGGGTGTCCGCAGCGGGAAGGTTTCATCCGTTCGGAACTGGGGATTCGCTCCGGCGACGACATCCGGTTGCTCGATCGGGGCCGGCCAGGCCGCAGCAGACTTGGGCCCTGGAAACGCGACAGGAGTGACTCTGAATCTTCAATCTATGGGCGAGGTCAACTACGCCAACAACTTCCTGAACAATTCAATTTTGGGCAATCATGGTTTGGGGATCCGCGATGTCGCAACGACAAACAGCAACACAATCGAGTACAACAAGGTTTTGATCAACGGTATGGGGCAAATCGATGATGAATCCCCGAACTCGACGGTAGACAACAACCTCCTCGACGTCCAAACACTGGAGAGTGGGAGTTATTCGGTAGGAGTCGCGGGGTCCGCAATGGTACCCCACATGTCCGGGGTGCCATCCGGAGCCTACCCTCCGTCTGTATCTTTGCACAACGGCTCGAATGACAATATCCTTTGCCCCGTAGGTCCGGTATTCGGTTATTGTGTGGCGAACGGCCCTACCAAGCCCTATACAATTGGGGGTTTTGCCACTACTCCGGGTGTAAATAGGATTCTCATTCTAGGGGATTTGGCGGGGCAACGGGTAACGGTGCAGTTCAATGACGCGGGTTCGGCGCAATCTAACCGGATCCTGGCGGTGAGTTCTTACTCAGAATTGACCTATCCACCTTTCTCTACCCTCACGTTTTTGTACGATATCAATATTAAGCGGTGGATTCTAATCAGCTCAAGCGCCCAGCCCCTCTAGCGATCTGGGCCACAGGTTTCCCCGGGCGCTGTTGCGACACCGTCACTGCATTGTGCAGGTTCACCGCGCACGGGGACTTCAGCCGTCCTCCTCGTTCAGAACCACTTCCGACGGTTTTCCTCGGTTTCCAGGGATTTCCCTTAACTTAATTATTTGAAAGGATCTCCTGTTTCTGGTTGAATACCCCGACGAGGAATCACCATGAAAATTTACAATCTCGTGGGCTATCTGATTATTTTTTCCTACATGCTGGCCTGCATATTTTCCGCGCCGGCTCGCCTGGGGCCGTGGAAGGGATTGTTGATCGGCGCGGTTTATTTTATTTTTTGCTGGTTTTTTGCAGGATTGTATCTGGCGGATATTCTCCATCTGGGAATCGCGCATCGTTCACTCGACTATAAGGAATGGTTTATCAAAGCCGTTACTGTCATGAACAACATCTTCGGGATCTATGTAGAGCCGGTCTCCTGGGTGAACCGCCATCGATTGCATCATAAAAATTCGGACCATGATGGAGATCCCAATAAACTTGGAAGCGATGGTTTGTGGCGGACCGTATATCTCTGTGTCTTGCCGTATCAGTGCCAGGAGAATCTGGCTATCGACGACATCTTGAAGTCGCGAACTTTTCGGGTGGTCGGGAACCCGGTGTTTGCTGTGGTTGCACAGGCCGCCAGCTTTTATCTGTTATGGAAGCTGGTTGGAAGTCTGAAGTTTGCACTGGTGATGTGGTTTGGCATGCGAATTTTTGCATGGTGGGTGAACATGATTCAAAACTATTGGACCCACACTCGAAACTTTGGATACCGGCGGTATGACGATGAACGCGACAACGCGATGAACATTGGCGAATGGCTGCCGGTAACGGCGACTTTCAGCGCCTGCCTGCAGAATAATCATCACCACTATCAAACTCTATTGCGGCTCAGCCACGACGAATCCGAATACGATTTTGGATTTTTGACCGTCAAAGTCATGAAGAGTCTGGGGCTGGTGAAGGCAACGGCTAGGGGCGAACTGATACCGCCGGATGTTCCATTGGCGGCGCTCGATTTCTAGGCCATTCTCTTTTCTGGGCAATTCCCTTTTTCTAGGCCATTCCCTTTTTCTTTGGGAAAAAAGGCTGAAACGTTTGTCCAACGAAACTCGGCGAAATTTCTTCGCCGTCCAGGCCATAACGTTCGGGCCATTCCTCGGGATAGTAATAAGTGCCGAAGATTTTATCGATCCACGGAAAATGGATGGCGAAGTTTTTGTCGATGCCTTCTTTTTGAGAAGTGTGATGCCAATGGTGATATCTCGGCATAACCAAATACTTCTCGAGCCATTTCACGCTGAGGCGGAAATTGCAATGACTCCAGGTAGCGTGAAGCGTGACAAAAATCAAATACGCGAGAATGATCGATTGCGAAAATCCAAGCATGAGAGGAGCAAGGATAAATGCGCGCACCAGCGTGTCGTCTACAAAGTGAGAGCGTGAGCCCGCGATCCAATCCAACCCTTTCGAAGAATGGTGAATGGCGTGAAAACGCCATAGAAATGGCACTTTATGGAGAGCCAGGTGAATGAAGTATTCAGCAAGGTCTGCGATCACGACGGCAAGAACAAACTGTAACAACCAAGGCATTCTAGCGATAAGATGTTGAAGAGCCGGAACACCCAAATATCTGGTGGCCTGAGTCGCGGGCAATAAAACCAGGAACGATAAAATCTGGATCGGAAGATGGGTGGACATGAAATAAACCACATCCAAAGTCCACTGGTTTCTGAATGTCCCTTGTTCCGGATATTGTGGCCAGAGTCTTTCGAGAGGCACGTAGATCAGTGCCATCAAAAATAAATCAAGCAAAAACCAGTCGAGGCCGATGGCGGGCCCGTCGTGCAAATTATTGTTAATCTGCACGCTCGATCCGCCCAGCGCCGTTGCCCCGATGGCCAACAACATTCCAGTGACTGCCAAAGTCTTTTTCTTGCGCGTAATCGAAGAGATGATCCCGAAAAAGATTGCCCCCACGATGAGGCATTCGATTAAAACGCGCAGGGTGTGCATTGGATAATGCACACGCAGTTCGGGAGAGCTTAGCAGTTGAGGAAAATGCAGGCACAAGACTGCGCCGAAGGAAAGAAATCCAAAGAAGGCTGATAGTATGCCGCTCCACCAGCCAGTTCCAAAGCCAGTAGACTCGGCATCGCCAAAGAATTCGTGGAGTTTTTGCTCGATCACGATGCTCCTAGTTTACTTCCTCGACTCGCGGGGGCTTTAGTAAAGATACCGACATGAGGCTTTGGGTGAAAAGAGGGTAGGCGTTACGGAAGTTTGGCGGGCTCGAGTGACCTTGAATGGTCCCCCAGCCCTTCGTATAGTGCCTGCATGCGCTTGATCTTGCTGCTTCTGCTTTGTCTAGTCTTGGCGTTTTGTGGGGTGGTCTATGCCGCCTATCTATCCTGGCGGAGGTTGAGTACTGGCAAACGGATTGCCGGTGTGTTGCTGCTGTCGCCGCACTTTCTGCTTGTCGCCTGCATTGTCGTGTCATTGCTATGCGGCCATCCCCCGCAAGGGTCGCCCTGCTTCAACAGACAGTTTGTGTGCGCCGCACTCATGGTATTCATTTTGCCGCTTCCAACTCTGTTAGGCACATTAACGGCGCTTATCATGTTTAGAGGCGCTCGAATGCCTCGGTAAGCTTTATCTGCGGGCCACTGGTCCAAGTAACAGGCGCATCCGACCTGATTGACTTTTAACGGCTACAATAGCGGCATGCCCGGGACAGTTCCTTCTACAATTCGCGGCCGGAAATACATCTCACTTGCGACGTTTCGCAAGAGCGGGGCGAAGGTCGCAACACCGGTTTGGTTTGGAGAAGATGGCGAGAAGCTTTATGTGATGACGCGCAGCGATATGGGCAAGACGAAGCGCATTCGCAACAATCCGCAGATTACGGTTGCGCCCTGCACGATTCGAGGGAAGGTTACCGGGCTTGAGTCTGCGGCTATGGCGCGCATTCTGCCGATGGATGAGCAGGCGCACGCGCGGCAGACGATCAACCGGAAATATTTGATGGCGCGATTGACGTCGCCTTTTAGCAAGGCGGATGTGTTTTTGGAGATTAGCTTTTCTTAGCAACGTTCCGCAGTCTGATCGGTCGGGTTCTACCGGGGCTAAAGGCCACAGTGAATTTTCGAACTTTACGCCGCGCTGAAGCGTCGCTCTTCCACACTACTACACGCGGCGATCATTTACGCCAGTTCCCTGTCCTGCTAACATCATCTGTCTGAATAAAAGTCTTGGACGAATTCTGATTTGCAATCATCCCCGGAGGAAGCATGGCGATTAAAGTTGGCATCAACGGATTCGGACGCATCGGCCGCAATGTTTTGCGGGCCTCGCTCAACGACCCCAACCTGGAATTTGTGGCGGTTAACGATCTCACCGATCCGAAGACGCTGGCGCATTTGTTGAAGTACGACTCCATTCTCGGGAACCTGCCAAACAAAATCAGTGCGGGCGCTGACAGCATTACGATCGATAACAAGACGATCAAAGTATTCAAGGAGCGAGATCCGGGGGCGCTGCCGTGGGATTCGGTGGGCGCGCAGGTGGTGGTCGAATCGACCGGACATTTTACTGACGCGAATGACGCCAAGAAGCACATGCGCGGGTCGGTGAAGAAGGTGATCATTTCGGCTCCGGCGAAGAATGAAGACATTACGCTGGTACTGGG
>JBAPQU010000113.1:0-2638 GCA_049280795.1 Candidatus Sulfotelmatobacter sp. | reverse complement strand
CTTTTTACCTCGATGAAGGCAGCGCCGAATCAGCGGAGAGATTGGTGGTGCGGCATCGCGTTTCTCTGACCTTCAGTTTGCCCGGATTCTACCGGGAGAAGATTCGCGCAGTGCCGGGAGTTGTGGCCGTGGCTCCGGTCTCATGGTTCGGCGGGATTTATAAAGACCAGAAGCCGGAGAACTTTTTCGCGCAGTTTGGCACAGATCCCGAGGAATTTTTTAAGGTCTTCCGGGATATTCAAATGCCGGAGGATCAACGAATCGCGTGGCAGCGCGATCGGCAAGGAGTAATTGTCGATGACACTTTGGCGAAGAAATACGGATGGAAGCTGGGTGACCGGATTGTCTTGCAGGGAACAATTTATCCCGTCGACCTGGAGCTGTATGTGCGGGGGATTTTTCACTCTACGCCCGATAACAAGTCGGTTTATTTCAATGCGAAGTATGTGGAAGAGGCCGTCGCTTTTTTCAAGGGACAGGCCGGTACGTTTAGTATTCTTGCCGCTTCTCCCGGGGCTGTCAGCGGAATCGCGAGCGCTGTGGACGACATGTTCCGCAACTCACCGCAACCCACAAAAACAGAGAGTGAAAAGGCATTCGGGCTGGAGTTTGTGGCCATGCTGGGCAACGTGAAGGCATTTATCCTGATGATTTGCTCGGCGGTGGTGTTTGCAACCTTGCTGGTTTCCGCGAACACGATGGCGATGTCGATCCGCGAGCGGACGCGGGAAGTGGCCGTGCTGAAGACTTTGGGTTTCACGCGGCAAAGCGTGCTCGGTCTGTTCGTGAGCGAAGCGCTGGCGCTGGCTGTGGCGGGCGGAGTGATTGGCGTGGGCTTGGCTTATTTATTGATTTACTCTGTGAGCCACTCGCCGTACATGAGCTTTTATAACTTGAAGGTGACGCTCGGCATGTGGGCCGTGGCCTTGTTTGTATCGGGAGTAGTGGGACTGCTGAGTGCGCTGCTTCCCTCCTATCATGCGGCGCAGGTGAACATCGTGGATGGTTTGCGCCACATCGGTTGAAGTCGGATTGAATTTATGACGTTGAGCAGTTTCGTGGTGCGCAATACGTTTCGCAACAAGCGGCGCAGCCTGCTGACCATGCTGAGCATCAGCTTTTCGCTGCTATTGCTGACACTGATGATGTCGATCTGGCGCACGTTTTACATTGACCAGGGCCCTCCGGATTCCGCGAAGCGGCTCATTACCCGCGACCGGGTTTCGTTGGCGTTCTTTCTGCCCGCATATTACCGCGACAAAATCCGCAGTGTGCCCGGCGTTGTGGCTGTAGTGCCGATGACCTATTTCGGAAACGTCTATAAAGATGACCGCTCAACAAATTCTTTCGCCCAGGTGGTTACCGACCCGGACGAATATCCCAAGGTCGCGGCGGACAAGATCGTTCCACCCGACCAGTTATCGGCCTGGCAACGCGACCGCACTGGAGCCATGGTTGATATCGAACTCGCGAAGAAATTCGGGTGGAAGATTGGCGACCACCTCACCCTGCAGAGTCCGTATTTTCCGGTGCATCCCGAAGTCACGATCCGCGCGATATACACGATCGATCCACCAGTGCGCTCATTGATTTTCAACACTAAATATTTGGAAGAATCGGTGGGCTGGTTGAAGGGGCAGGCGGGATGGTATCTGATACAGGTGGCGTCGCCGAGTGATGTGGCTTCAGTCTCGAAAGCTGTCGATGAAATGTTCCGCAACGCGCCCCAGCGCACCAAGACGGAGAGCCAGCAAGCGTTCCAGCTCTCGTTTGTATCGTCTTTGGGCAATGTGAAAGCGTTTATTCTCGGCATCTGCGGGGCGGTCGTGTTTACGATTCTTCTGGTGTCGGGCAACACCATGGCCATGTCGATTCGAGCGCGCACGCGTGAAGTCGCGGTACTCAAAACACTTGGGTTCACGCGCCAGCGTGTGCTGTCGATGTTTGTGGGCGAAGCCATAGCTTTGTCGGTAGCGGGCGGAGTGTTGGGGGTTCTGGGTGCGACCTTGCTGATACGGTGGTTGACCCACTCTCCGGTCGCGATTGGAGTTCCCGCTGGGATGAAAGTCACCATTCCAACCATGCTAGCGTCCTTGCTGGTGGCCGCCATCGTGGGATTCATCAGTGGCTGCCTGCCCGCATACAATGCATCGCGTACCAACATTGTGGAAGGATTACGCCACATTGGTTGAGTAAAACCGGGCTGAAGTGAGAGTCAATTTATGGCGATACCGATCAGTTACAACATCCGCAATTTGAAGCTCCGCAAAGGGCTCACCCTCATGACCGCGCTTGGCATCGCGCTCACGGTCACCACTGCGATCTTCCTGATGATGCTGCTGGCCGGGTTGAAGCGCGCTTTCGTTTCGAGCGGCAATTCGCAGAATGTGCTGGTGCTGCGCAAGGGGTCAGAAGCAGAGTTGTCCGGCGGCTTTGACGCTGCGCTGTTTCCCACGCTGAAGGTTCTTCCCGGTATCGCGAAAGACAGCCACGGCGAGCCCATGGTTTCCGGCGAGTGGGTAGTGGTGATTGTGCTTCCGCGCAAAGACGGAACGGGCGAGGTAAACGTTACAGTACGCGGCATGATGCCGGATGGCCTCGAACTGCGACCCAGCGCAAAGCTGATCGAAGGACGTTG
>JBAPQU010000112.1:0-4674 GCA_049280795.1 Candidatus Sulfotelmatobacter sp. | reverse complement strand
AGAGGACACTGCATCGACGGGCTGCGGCAAGGATCGGAATCGGACGAATGAATCTACCTAATATTCACTCAGAAGAATTGACTTGCCCCGGCCTAGCCCCTAACATGGCTGCCAGATGATTGGCCACACAATCTCCCATTACCGCATTCTGACCAAGTTGGGCGGCGGTGGAATGGGCGTGGTCTATGAGGCCGAAGACCAGCGTCTAGGCCGACGCGTGGCCCTCAAGTTCCTTCCCGAAGAATTAGCGCAGAATCCTCAGGCGCGAGAGCGATTTCAGCGCGAGGCGCGGGCGGCATCGGCTCTCAATCATCCCAACATCTGCACGATCATGACATTGGCGAATACGAGGACCGGCTCTACATCGTGATGGAGTGCCTTGAAGGCACTACGCTGAAGTATCGCATTGAGGGAAAAGCCCTCCCGGTCGAACAGCTTGTGGATTTTGCTGCACAGGTAGCGGATGCGCTTGATGTGGCGCATGCCGCGGGCATTGTACATCGCGATTTGAAACCGGCGAACCTATTCCTGACCAAGCGGGGACAAGCCAAGATCCTCGACTTTGGATTGGCCAAAGTAACCACGGGACCGGTGGCGCAGTTCGAAACGGCTGGCGGCACGATGCCCACCGCCATGGACGCCAACCTCACCAGCCCAGGCAGTACCGTAGGTACGGTGGCTTACATGTCACCGGAACAAGCGCGCGGCGAAGAACTGGATGCGCGCACCGATTTGTTTTCCTTCGGAGCAGTTCTGTATGAGATGGCCACCGGACGCCAGCCGTTCACGGGCAACACCTCCGCCATCATCTTCGACGCCATTCTGAATAAGCCGCCGACCTCGGCGGTTCGCTTCAACTCCGACCTGCCCGCTCAACTCGAGTCCGTCATCAGCAAGTGCCTGGAGAAAGAACGCAGTCTTCGCTACCAGACCGCTGCCGATCTCCGCACCGATCTGCAGCGCCTCAAGCGCGACACGCAATCCTCCAAGATCGCAGCAGTTTCAGGATCGGTCGCCGTCGCGAGCCCACAATCCTCATCGCGCAAGTGGCCCATGCTGGCTGCCGCTCTCGGAGTTGTCGCAGTCGTTGCCGTTCTTGTTGCTGGCTACTTGATGGGATGGTTCGCTCGCCAGCAACCCTACACGCAGGCCGATCTGAAGCCGCAGCAACTCACGGCCAACTCGTCGGAAGATCCCGTCGCCGTCACTTCCATTTCTCCTGATGGAAAATATCTTCTCTACGCCGATCTCGAGGGATTGCATCTCCGGTTGCTCGGTACCGGAGAAATACAGTCACTCCCGATTCCAGACTCATTCTGCTTTCGTTGAGCGCGCATCGAATGGTCCCAGGATGGGACCAAGTTGCTGGTGAGCGGACCGGTGGCGCAAGAGAAGCAGGCCATCTGGATGATCTCGGTGATCGGCGCCACGCTGAAGAAGTTGCGCGATGATGCGCACGATGCGGGGCTCTCACCCGATGGATCACAAATCGTTTTTCGCGATTCCACTGCTCCGGGTATTTGGACCATGGGCGTCGACGGCGGCGAGGCGAAGCTCTTTTATAAGCCGGAGCAGGGCTACCATGTGTTTTATCCGGTGTGGTTTGCCGGTGGAAAACGAATCGCCTACCTGAAATATAAAGTCACCAATGGCGAAGCTACCGTTGGACTGGAAAGCCGCGATCTCAACGGCGGCAGCCCCGTTGTCCTGCTGTCAAATCCACGCCTGAACGACTTTTATTTAGGGCAGAATGGACGGCTGATCTATGCCGTCAGCGAACCCCAGCCCAACCAGTACGACTCCAACTTGTGGGACCTGCGATTTGACCCGGAGACGGGCGCGCCGAAGAGCACTCCGCGACGCCTCACTGACTGGACTGGTTTTTACTTTACCGATCCGGAGTTGACTGCCGACGGCAAGCGCTTCGTATTCCTCGATAGAAAAGGACAGAGCGACGTCTACCTCGCGGAGCTGGCCGGCGGTGGAAATGAAATGAAAACTCCACAACGGCTAACTTTAGATGATCGGCTCGACTGGCCGGGTGGTTGGTCGAACGATGGCAAGACCGTGTTCCTGTATTCCGACCGAAACGGAAATTTCGATATTTATAAACAGGGCGTGAGTGATCGCAACGCCGATCCCATCGTCACCGGGTCCGAAGAAAAGTGGGCGCCGCAGATCAGTCCGGACGTCAAGTGGGTGCTCTACATGCAGTGGCCTAAGGCCGCCGAGGGCGCTGCCGCAGCTTCCGGAACGCTGATGCGCGTTCCGCTTACCGGTGGCCCTGCGGAAGTTGTCATGGATATCAAAGGCGGCCGGGCAGTTCGACCAGCAGCGATCCTTTGGATACCGTGGGAGGCTATCCCAGCTTCCGCTGTCCTGCATTGGCCAGCGCTGCGTGCGTAATTGCCGAAGAGGGCGAGAAGGAGATTATCTTCACGGCCTTCGATCCTATGCAGGGACGCAAATCGGAACTCGTCAAAGTGCCAGCAACCCCGGGCCGCACAAGTTGGGGCCTTTCTCCCGACGGCGAACAAGTTGCCCTTGCTGCCTTTGACTACAAAGCGGCAGATGTTCAGATTGTTCCGCTGGGCGGCGGAGCTGCTCAGAAATTTTCAGCTATGCCCTGGACGGAACTGGTTGCTGTGGCGTGGGCGGCCGATGGCAAGAGCCTGTTCCTGGCCAGCTTTTCTTCGCGTGGAACCTCGATTGTGCACGCTGGCTTTACCGGCGAACCGAAACTTCTGTTCAAATCCAGCTGGGATATCTTCTCGCTTGCAGCTTCGCCAGACGGCCACTATCTGGCTTTTGGTCCGGTCATCTACAACGCCAACGCCTGGACAATTGCAGCTTTCCCCGGCAAGTAACGCGCGTCCGCTCTTGCGTTCACACCCGTTGGCCGACGATACTGGAGTGTTGCCTGAAACCTTAAAAACTACTATGAAAACTACGCTCTCCTTTTCCACGCCCGCTGAGCTCGAAACCGAATCTCTCGTCGCCATTGCGCTTGATCACACAGAAAAAGATCAGACTGGCGCAGCCAAGAAAGAAAAAACGCAACTCAAGCTCGCCACCGGCGACGGGGGAGTGCAGGCAGTCGCCGCTGATTTACTGGCGAGTGGCGAACTTACGGGTAAACCGTTTGAAAGCAATTTGCTGCATAAGCCTGCGGGATTGAAGGCCAAGCGCCTGTTATTGATCGGCGGCGGTAGCGCGAAGAAATTCACAAGCTACGACCTGCGCCGGCTTGCGGGAGCAGCAGTGCGCACGCTTAAATCACGGGGAATCCGTAGCTTTGCTTTCATCGCTCCGTCCAGCATTCCCGCCGAGGAAGCGGTGACAGCGATTGTCGAGGGAGCGCTGGTTGGCAACTTCGATCCCGATTATTACCGCAGCGACCGCAAGGACCAGAAGATTGATGCGCTCACGATTGTTGCGAGCGGCAACGCGGATCACGCAGCGCTCGAAAAGGCTGCACAGGAGGCGCAAGTTATCGGCGAATCGCAGAACTTCACGCGCGACCTGGTGAATGAGCCGTCCAACCGCATGACGCCAACTATTCTCGGCGACCGCGCGAAAAAAATGGCGCAGGAAGTTGGACTGAAATGTGAAGTTTATGGGGCGGACAAGATCAAAGAACTGAAGATGGGCGCATTCTGGAGCGTAGCGCAAGGTTCCGACGAACCGCCCGCGCTGATCATAATGACTTATGAGCCCGCGGGTGCGCCGGCAAAACCAGTATTAGGCCTGGTGGGCAAAGGCATCACCTTCGATACCGGCGGCATCTCGATCAAGCCCGCCGACGGCATGGAAAAAATGAAATACGACATGGCCGGCGGCGCGACGATGATCGGAGTCATGCGCGCCATTGCGCTGCTGAAGCCGAAAGTAAAAGTGATCGGCATCGTTTGTGCCACGGAGAATATGCCTTCCGGCAAGGCGCAGAAGCCCGGCGATGTGCAGATCGCCATGTCCGGCAAGTCAATTGAGATTATTAATACTGACGCCGAAGGCCGCCTGGTTCTGGCGGATGGTCTTTTCTACGCGCGCCAACTTGGCTGCACTCATCTGGTAGACGCGGCCACTCTTACCGGCGCAGTCGTGGTCGCACTCGGCTATGCCAACGCCGGCATCTTCTCAAACGATGATGCCCTGTACGAGCGCTTTCACAAAGCGAATGACGAGGCTGGCGAAAAAATGTGGCGTCTGCCGGTCGATGACGAATACAAAGACAATATAAAATCCACGATCGCCGATATTGTGAACTCCGGCGGACGCTGGGGAGGCGCCATCAATGCGGCCATGTTCCTGAAAGAGTTCGTCGATGACACGCCGTGGATTCATCTCGACATCGCAGGCACGGCCTGGATGGAAGATCAGAAGCCGTGGATTGCAAAAGGTCCTTCGGGAATCGCGCTGCGCAGCCTGGTTGAGTTCGTGAAGAGCTTCGCATAGGCCAGCCTAATCAGCGAGTGATTGTGCCCGCAGTTATTTCTCCTGACCTTTCTTCCGCTAACGGCATCCTATATGGGCTGCAACGGTTCGGGTGCCAGTAAGCGGCAGAATTCCGGGTTGGGGAGAATTTCATGAAAGGTCTGCTTTTAGCGGGAGTCATTCTGCTGGTACTGGGGATTGTGTCGCTGTTCGTTCCATTTCCACATCACGAACATCATG
>JBAPQU010000111.1:0-4473 GCA_049280795.1 Candidatus Sulfotelmatobacter sp. | reverse complement strand
ACCAGCTACCAACTCAGCAGGCTGATTGACGGGAAAAGCGGTCCAGCCTAAGATTGCGGTTCCGCATGATCGGCCAAACTATCTCCCACTACCAGATCACAGCCAAGCTTGGGGGCGGGGGCATGGGCGTTGTTTACAAGGCCGAGGATTCGCGCCTGCACCGCACCGTAGCTCTGAAATTTCTTGCGGAAGACTCCGCCAAAGACCCGGCAGCCCTCGAACGCTTCCGTCGCGAGGCCCAGGCGGCTTCCGGGCTCAACCACTCGAACATTTGCACGATCTATGACGTTGGCGAAGAAGGCGGCGTCGCCTATATCGTCATGGAATTCATTGACGGGCAGACGCTGAAGCATCGCATCGAAGGCAAGCCGATGCGGCTGAACGAAGTGCTGGAGATCGCGGTGCAGGTGGCCGACGCGTTGGACGCGGCGCACGCTCAGGGCATTGTCCATCGCGATATCAAACCCGCGAATATCTTTATCACGCGCAGCGGGCAGGCCAAGGTGCTCGATTTCGGCTTGGCGAAATACACTGCTGAAGCGCACACGCATGGTGCCGCCGGAACCAGTTCCATGCCAACCGCCGAAGCCAATCTGCTCACCAGTCCGGGCTCGACCATCGGAACGATCGCTTATATGTCGCCAGAGCAGGCCATGGGCGAGGAACTCGACCGGCGTACCGATCTTTTTTCGCTGGGCATTGTTCTGTATGAAATGGTCACAGGGCGACAGGCGTTTCCCGGGAACACCAGCGCCGCGGTCTTCGACGGAATTCTGAATCGCGGGCCGGTTCCACCTCTGGAATTGAATCCGCAACTGCCGCCGAGGATTGCGGAGATTCTGGACAAGGCGCTGGAAAAAGATCTCAAGCTGCGTTATCAGACGGCTTCGGATTTTCGTGTTGACCTGCAGCGTTTGAAGCGTGAGTCGGAGTCGCATGGCAGCTCAAAGTCCGGAGTTACTCCCCGCGCGGCAGTGGCAAGCGTTGCTCCAGCCTCTGGGTTCAAGCGGCGGCCGCTGGTTGCGCTGGCGGCCGGAATCATTGCGGTTGCCCTAATCGCTGGGGCTTACGCCTTTGGAAAACGCGAAGGACAGGCTTCCAGCATCTCACCGCCCACCTATCATCAATTGACTTTCCGCGGCGGCACCATCCGCATGGCGCGTTTTGCGCCTGACGGAAAAAATATCGTGTACAGCGCAGCCTGGGAGGGGAACCCGTTCGAGTTGCTGATCACGCGTCCCGACAGCCCTGAATCGCGTCCATTTGGGTTGTCGAAGGCGGAAGTGCTCTCGATTTCCGCCGAGGGCGAGATGGCGGTTCTGCTGAACAGTCACAACATTGACCCCTACATTAATGTTGGAACGTTGGGGCGAGTGCCGCTTGGCGGAGGCGCGCCGCGCGAGGTCCTGGAGAATGTGCAGTGGGCGGACTGGTCGCCGGATGGCCAGAACTTCGCCGTGGTGCGCGAGTTCGGCGGCCTGAGCCGCATTGAATATCCCATTGGAAAAGTGCTGTATCAAACTGGAGGATGGCTCAGCCACGCGCGCGTCAGTCCCAAGGGGGACATGGTGGCTTTCATCGAGCATCCTGTCCGGCGCGACGATGCAGGCACGATTTGCGCCGTAGATCTCGCGGGGAAAAAGAAAACTTTATCCACCGGATGGGAAACCGCGTGGGGCTT
The DNA here is from genome assembly GCA_049280795.1 of Candidatus Sulfotelmatobacter sp. Classification (GTDB taxonomy): domain Bacteria; phylum Acidobacteriota; class Terriglobia; order Terriglobales; family Acidobacteriaceae; genus Sulfotelmatobacter. The sequence continues at coordinate 2,792 of JBAPQU010000111.1, read as the reverse complement.
GGGCTGGTCTCCGAATGGAAACGAGATCTGGTTTTCCAGCACGCGGCTGGGCTACGGACGATATCTTTCCGCGGTAACTCTATCCGGCAAAGAGCGGCTTCTCGCCCGCGAGCCCGGCACGCTGACCTTGCAAGACGTTGCCAAAGACGGGCGCGTGCTGATTACTCGCGATGTGCCCCGGGTCGGCATGGTCGGCATGATTGCCGGCGCGACCAAGGAGCGTGACCTTTCCTGGCTCGACTGGTCAGCGCCCAAGGATCTGTCTGCCGATGGGAAGCAGCTCTTGTTTACCGAGTCGGGTGAGGCGGGCGGCGAGAATTATTCCACCTACATTCGGGGTACCGATGGATCGCCAGCGGTTCGCCTGGGAGACGGACTGGGCTTCGCGCTCTCTCCCGATCAAAAATGGGTTTTGACAGGTCTGCCCAAGCCACCGGTGCAGTTCGGCCTTGCCCCGACGGGCGCGGGGGAAACGCGGCAGATCACGCATGACAATATCAATCGCCTCTGGGCGCGCTGGTTTCCTGACGGCAAGCGAATCCTGTTTTCAGCCGACGAGCCCGGTAAGGGCGTGCGGCTTTATGTGCAAGATGTGAATGGCAACCCACCGAAAGCGATTTCCGGCGAAGGTGTGAACGGAAGCCTGCTCGCCATTTCTCCCGACGGCAAACAGATCGCGATAGTGGGAGCGGATCAGAAACCCGCTATGCTCACGGTTGAAAGCGACGAAATTCACCCCATAGCTGGACTGGATCCTGGGGAAGCGCCGATTGCCTGGTCGGGCGACGGCCGCTCCCTATTTGTCTACAAACTCGGCGAAGTTCCTAGTACGGTCAACCGGCTGGACCTCGCCACCGGCCGCAAGCAGCCATGGAAAAAATTGGTTCCACCCGACGTATCGGGAGTCACCGACATCAGCTCGATCCTCATCACTCCCAACGGCAACAACTACGTCTACGAATACGGCCGCACACTTTCCGATCTATATCTGGTGAACGACCTGAAGTAACAGGATGAATGGTCAGGACGGGCAGATAGGAGCCTCCCGCGCAAGATTGTCGAGCTGCCCCTGACTGCTTTTCCGAAACCCAAAAGTGCGCTAGCGTGCAGACAGGCCGTGACGGAATGCCTAGACTTATGTGATGAAGAAAGGCGTCTGCAGATGGCAACCCCTGACTATCACAAGCTGCCTATATGCATAGTTTGCAACGAAGCTGTAGAGATTGAACCGAGCAAGACTGACGAAGATGGGAAGGCTATCCACGAGGAATGTGCGATCCTGCAAGCCGCTAGACGTTACCGCGATCTAGCAGATCACACCAAGGCGAAAAAATAATCCTGATCACTACCCTGGCGAAGAGCCTCACAGAGAACGCCTTGAAAGAGTATGGTCGGGACGGGCAGATTTGAACTGCCGACCCCTCGCACCCCAAGCGAGTGCTCTACCAGGCTGAGCCACGTCCCGACTAGGAAGGAAACCCGCTGCTTTGCGTTTGCGGCGGATGGGGTTAACTAGAGGATTTTACCATCAGCCGAGTGATTTGGTGCGTCCGCACTCGATTTTGTCGTGTCCAATTTTTTCTAAGGATGGCATGGCCAGGAGAAGGGATTCAAGTGAGGAGCAAACTGGAAACTCGCGGGGGTTGTGATCTCTACTCGCAGCTTGATGCGGGTCAATGCACCGGTCTTCGGATCCGTTTTGTAGGAAGAAACGTGAATCACGAGTGATCCCTTACGTGCTTCGTCCACTGCTTCCATGAAGTCGGAGAGTGCCTTATCCGGGTCCGAAGTTTTATAAGACCAGAGGACATTCCCGATCAGGCCGAAGACCCGGTCGTAATCTTCTCGGCTCAGTAGGAATTTCATATCATGGGGATGAGCTAACGAGGACTTAACGGTCTCGCCATAACCGGGCCCCAGCGTTTGATTTGCGTTGAAGCGCAGCGGAAGGTTCACGGGGTAAATGTAATCCTTCGTATTCGCTTCCGCCGGCACAATGTCCAGGAACCAGCTCTGCTCTTTTTGGCTCCTTAGCCGGAACAACAACCCACCACCCAACTCCCGTTCGAAATCATCGCCAGCATTAAGGGCCACCTTAAAAGATACGTATTGGCATGCAGCAGAGGATTGCGCGTGCGCAGCGACCGGCGCGATTGCGCACATCAGCACCAATCCGGCTAGCATCCCCCAACGGAAATTCCATTCCGGCATAGATTCTGCTCAGTGCTTCTTTCACTTGCGCTTAGGAATCGGCTTTTCTTCCAGGACGGCGAACTGGATTTTCTTTTCTACCGGATCGATGCGGTCGACCAGCACGCGAATTCTTTGTCCGAGGCTGTAGGTTTTGCGCGAGCGCTGGCCGATGATTTGGCGCGTATTTTCGTGATAGGTGTAATAGTCGTCGGTGAGCGTGTTCAGCGGGACGAGGCCTTCGACGAACAAGTCGGTTAGCTCGACGAAGAAGCCGAACTTGGTGACGCTGGTGATGAGGCCGTCAAAGTCTTCGCCCACGCGGTCCTGCATGAACTTGACCTTCTTCCATTCCATGAGTTCGCGTTCAGCTTCGTCGGCTCGACGCTAGGAGAAACTCGACTCTTCCGCGATGTCGTGCAATTCGTCGAGCGGGATCGGTCCGCCTAGAGGTTCGAGGGCGTGGCGATGCGAGGCATGATCGCGACGCTTGGACCATGGCGAAGGCGGGGCGTCTGCATCCGACGAGCGTTCCCCTCGAGCTGGCGAGATGCCAGGTCTGCTATCGAGCGCCGGGAAGATTCCGATTGGGATCTCGCCAT
>JBAPQU010000110.1:0-2663 GCA_049280795.1 Candidatus Sulfotelmatobacter sp. | reverse complement strand
AATTGCATCGGTTCAATCGCACCGAAAGGCACCTGCAGCGTGACGGTCACGTTTACCCCTTCTGCTACCTGGGCGCGGATGGGAACGATGGTTGTGGCAAGCAACATCGTTGCACCTCCGGTATTTTTATCGGGCATGGGCGCAAGTGGAGGGAGTATCAGCCTGTCCACCAAGGCGCTCACCTTTGCCAGCCAGCTAGTCGGTAGCGTCAGTGGAGCCCGGGTCGTTACCCTCACCAACGCCGGGAGCGCTCCAGCCGCCATCGAGGGTATTTATGCGAGTGGAGACTTCGCCCAAACCAACACCTGCGGTCCCATCCTGAATACAAACTGCACGATCGATGTCACATTCACTCCTTCCTGGAGCGGGAGCCGTACCGGCGAAGTGGTCGTGAACTTTACCGATCCGCCCATGCTGGAGGTAGTCACGCTGACAGGAACGGGTCGGTCGCCAAGCACGACCGTTGCCATCACCCCGAATCAACTCTCGCTCACGTCAAATCAGAAAGAACAGTTTCAGGCGACGATCAGCGGAATCGCGAGTTCGAATGTAACGTGGTCGGTGGACGGAATTATCGGCGGCAATGCCACAGTGGGAACGATTTCAACGAGCGGATTGTACGCCTCTCCGAAACGTGCGGGCACGCACACCGTCATGGCAACTAGCATAGCCACACCGACGGAGGGCGCCGATGTCCCGGTCTTTGTGATAAACGACGGCGGTGTCTTTACCCAACACAACGACAATGCGCGAACCGGCCGGAATCTCACCGAAACGGTGCTTAGCCCTGCCAACGTAAACAAAACTCAATTCGGGAAACTCGGCCACTTTACGGTGGATGGGTTTGTTTATGCCCAACCTCTATACGTTGAAGGTGTGAGCATACCCAGCCAGGGAACTCACAACACCGTCTACGTAGCCACCGAGAACGATAGTGTTTTTGCCATCGACGCCGACTCGGAAACTCAGCTCTGGAAAACCAGCTTCATCAACCCTCCGAATGTCACGACGATTCCTGCCACAGATTTAATAGCGGGCAGTGCTGGCAATCTCATTCCTCAGATCGGCATTACTTCGACTCCAGTGATAGATACCAGCCTCGGCGCAATTTTTGTGGTTGCAGCGACCAAGGAATATCAGAGCGGATCGGGCACCTACCAGTGGGTCCAGCGCCTGCACGCGCTCAGCCTCAGCACGGGCGCCGAGCTGTCTAACAGTCCGGTCGTGATTGAAGCGTCGGTTCCCGGTTCCGGCGAGGGAGCCAGCAGTGGAACTATTTCTTTCAATGCCCTGCTTGAAAACCAGCGCCCGGGCCTGCTGCTGCTGGACGGCGTGATTTACATTTCGTGGGCGGCGTTTAATGATCAAAACCCTTTCCACGGATGGGTGATGGGCTATAGCGAAACGACCATGCAGCAGGTCGCAGTTTTCAACACCACTCCGAATGCAAGAGAGGGTGGAATCTGGCAATCGGGAATTGGTACCGCGGCGGATGCCCAGGGCAACATTTATGTGGCCACCGGCAACGGAACTTTCGATGCCAACCTCGGAGGAACCGATTACGGCGATTGTTTCCTGAGGCTCACCACGTCAATCGGAATCGCTGTCGCCGATTACTTCTCCCCCTATAACCAGGGTACTATGGGCGCCGACGATCTGGATTTGGGATCTGGAGGTGTGCTGCTGCTGCCGTCCCAGCCCGGACCGGTTGCCAACCTTCTAATCGGAGGCGGCAAGACGGGTTCTCTCTATCTCGTTAATCGAAATGATTTGGGAGGCTATGGACCTGGTTCGGATAACATCGTTCAGGAACTGGAAAATGTGTTGACTGTTCCCGGGACTACTACAGTGGGCCTCCGTGGCGGGCCTGCCTATTGGAATGGCCAGGTCTATGTCTCCGGCGTCGCAGACACGGTGAAGGCTTTCGAGCTATCCGAGGGCTTACTCTCGACCTTTCCATTTTCGCAAAGCTCCAGCAAAAACGGTTATCCCGGCACGACTCCGTCTGTCTCATCAAACGGTTCTGCCGCCGGGATCGTCTGGACATTGGAAACCGATGGCTTCGTGAAGAATACCCCAGCTGTTCTTCACGCCTACGATGCCCTAAATTTAGGCGACGAACTCTACAACAGCACGATGGCTGGTTTTCGCGACACGGCTGGAGCCGCGGTAAAGTTCACAGTTCCGACTATTGTCAACGGCAAGGTTTTTGTCCCGACGCAAACCGAATTGGATTTCTACGGCCTTCTGCCGTAAGACGGACTAAAAAGAAATGAAACTGAATTATCAAGTTAAGAGGACTTCAGAACCAACTGCAGGCTGGAACATGGATACCTCTACGCGGACTTAAGCCGACTGATCATTAATGAAATGTGCTTTTTATAGCATTAATGAAATGTGCTTTTTATAGCACTCATCGGGAGGCAAAAGTTTGCGATTCGGAAGGTTCCTAGAGTCTTTCGACTCTTGACCATAATGGGAATCGCTGTATAGACTTAATTCTCCCCTAGCGCCACTAGGTAGCGCGCTGATCTGCCCCTTCGTCGAAACCTGTAGCCTTTAATTTCATTATGCGCCCTATTATGCGTAAATCATTCTTTGTAGTGACTCTCCAAGCCTGTCTAACACTTGCTGTCTCAATTTCTGCTGCAGGTCAGACGGTA
>JBAPQU010000109.1:0-9698 GCA_049280795.1 Candidatus Sulfotelmatobacter sp. | reverse complement strand
CCATAGTGCAAGGCCATGCCGACGTCGAGCAACGTTCGCTGATGCAGTGCGATTTGCTGAGCGGCGACGAGGTTTTGGGAAGCTACATGGTTTTCAACGATGCCGTGGTCAACAAGACCGCGCTGGCTCGCTTAAACAACTACGAGCTGTTCGTCGATAAAATATTTGTTTCCAGCTACCGGGCCGATGGAATGATCGTGGCCACGCCTACGGGTTCGACAGCTTACTCTTTATCCGCTGGCGGGCCGGTGCTTATGCCGACGGTCAATGCTTTTGTGATTACTCCGGTGGCGCCGCATTCGCTCACGCACCGCCCACTGGTTGTGCCCGATTCCGCGGTGATTGAAATTGTGTTGCGCAGCGACGAGGAGGTTGCCTACCTCAGCCTGGATGGCCAGCCCGGCCTGGATTTGCGGGATGGATATAGAGTGCGTTGCCGCCGCTCCGAGCACAGAGTCAGCTTGTTCCGCACCGAATCTGACTTTTTTCATGTCTTGCGCACAAAACTGAAGTGGGGAAGCTAAGCCGTCGTGCTTCTATAGTTCCGCGGCATACAGTTCGCGCACCTTCTCTCGCCGACGGATCACCTTCGCTGATTTTCCGCTCACCAGAATTTCTGCAGGCCGCGGGCGCGTATTGTAATTCGAGGCCAGCGCCATCCCGTAAGCTCCGGCATCGAGGATTGCGAGCAAATCGCCTTCTTCCACTCGAGGCAATTCGCGGTCGCGCGCGAAAAAATCGCCGGACTCGCATACCGGCCCCACCACATCGACAATCTCTTTTGTGGCGGCCAACTCCTTCGACCGAATTACAGGAACGATCTGGTGGTAAGCGCCATAGAGCGCGGGCCGGATTAGATCGTTCATAGCGGCATCGACGATCAGAAAGCGCTTGCCATCGTTTTCTTTTTTGTAAATCACGGAAGTGATCAGAGCGCCAGCTGGCCCTACTATAGAACGTCCCGGTTCGAGCAATAGATGTAGGTTAAGACTGCGCAGAGGTTTGCTTACTGCACGCGCATATTTTGCAACATCGTCGGCAAAATCCGAAGACGGTTCCTGATAATCAATGCCCAAACCTCCGCCGGTGTCGACGTAGTTGATCTCGTGTCCATCCGAGTGCAGGTCGCGAACCAGGTCAGCCACGCGAGCGATGGCCTCTGCGAAAGGCGCAACGTCTGTGATCTGCGAGCCGATATGTACGCTGACTCCGGCAACCTTCAGATAACGCGCTTCAGAGGCCTTGGCGTAGAGAGAGCGCGCCTTGTTGATCGGTACTCCGAACTTATGCTTGCGTAAACCGGTAGAGATATAAGGATGGGTGTCAGCAGCCACGTCGGGGTTCACTCGCAGAGCCACGCGCGCGACCGTGCGCAACTTTGTGGCGCACTCTGCAAGCACTGCAAGCTCCGATTCGCTTTCGATATTGAAGAGCAGAATCCTCGCCTTTAACGCGGCGCTTATCTCGTCGCGAGATTTCCCTACACCGGAGAAGACAATCTTCCTAGCCGCGCGGCGATCGGCTACCAGGACGCGTTCCAGCTCTCCGCCAGAAACTACATCGAAGCCGCACCCCTGCTGCGCTAGCAGGCGCAGAATGTTTAGGTTGGAATTTGCTTTAACGGAATAGCAGATCGTATGAGGGATTTTGCGAAATGCGTTTTCGAAGGCCGCCAGCCGCTGGCGGATCGCGCTAGCCGAATAAACGTACAGAGGCGTTCCGTAGCGTTTGGCCAATTCTGGAAGTGGAAGATCGTCGCAATGCAGAACAAATCCTTCGCCTCCGCGCATAATGCTCCGCTGCTTTTGAAGAACGAACGCCGGAGGACGTTCGAGGCCCGCAGATTCCTTGCGCCGCGTCATTTCTTTTTGGAGTGGCCGGGCCCCGCGCCATCCTTAACTTTGATCGCCACTACAGTTTGATCGTCGAAGGTCTCAACCCCGGCGGAATGCTCGGCCGCGGCTTTGAAGAGCGAGTCGACAATGCAGTCCGCGGTTCCGCTCTTGCATTCCGAAACGATTTTTTCTACACGTGTCCGGCCAAACATTTCTCCGTTGCGATTGCGCGCATCCAGAATGCCATCGCTGAAGAACACGAACAGATCGCCGGGCTTCATCTTGAAGCGGAACTCATCGTAATCGGCGTCGTCGAAAAGCCCAAGCGGCAAGCCGGTGGCCTCGATCACGTGGTTTTTTCCATCGTGAACGTGGATGGGGCGCGGCAAGCCTGAGTTGGCCACGGTGAGCAGCCGGTGCTCATCGTCCCAGACCGCATAGATGAGGGAAACGAATTGCGCCTCGATGCGGCGCTCCGCCAACGACATGTTGACGGCTTTGAGCATCTCGGCAGGTGCGGGTTCAATAGGCGCATGCGAGCGCAGGATTCCGCTGACCAATGCGGCGTAAATGGCGGCCGGCGCGCCTTTTCCGCTGACATCGCCAATTACAATCCCCAGCCGCGAAAGTGAGTAAGGGATGAAATCGTATAAATCTCCACCGATCGCGCGGGCAGGAACAAACTTTGCGGCTAATTCCAGATGCGCCTGCTTGGGAAGCGTTTGTGGAAGCAGGCGCATTTGCAATTCGCGGGCGAGCGCCAAATCCCGCTCCAGTCGCCGCTCCTGCCGAGCGATTTCCTCGTACAGGCGCGCGTTTTCAATTGCAATTGCCACTTGCGCGGCCAGAGTCATCATGGTGCGCCGGTGATCGTCGGTAAAAAAGCCGCGGCGCGTGTGTTCTAAATCGAGCACTCCAATGACTTTGTCCTTGTAAATCAGCGGCACGGCCAGCTCCGAGCGGGTTTCCGGATTGGTTTCGATGTAGCGCGGATCTTTGGTTACGTCAGGTACCAATACTGCCTGTTTGCTTTCCGCCGCATAACCGACGAGTCCGCGTCCTAGCGGAACCTCGTGCTTGAGATGGATATTTTCGTTGAAGCGCAGAGAGAAACGATGCTGCAATTTCTCACTGGAGACGTCGAGCAGCAGAATGCTGAACATCTGATAATCGATCAGCTTCCGCAGCAATTCCGCAACCCGGCTCAAGAGTTCGTCGAGATTCAGAATGGACGATAACTCACGGGCAATTTCATTCAGCAACAGCAGAATACGGGCCTGTTTTGTGGTGCGCGTGTAAAGCTGCGCGTTCTCGATTCCGCCGGCAATGCGGGAAGCGACCAGGGTCAGCAAACGGCTGTGTTCTTCGGTGAAGTAGCCGGGTTTCTGGCCTTCCAGATCGATCACGCCGATGACTCTGTTCTTGGTGATGAGAGGTACAGCCAGTTCCGAGCGTACATTGGGAATGGCAGCGATGTACCGTGGATCCTGCGTTACATCATCCACCAGAACCGCGTGGCGCAACTGCGCCGCCTGTCCGGTCACTCCCTCACCCACCTTTACACGGGCGCGCTCCGCGAACTCCGGCGGATAACCTACCTGAAAGCGGAAGCGCAGTTCCTGAGTCTTCTCGTTGAGAAGCAGGATGGCGAAGATTTCGTAGTCGATAACTTTGCGGACCACCTCGGCGACCCGGCGCAGGGTCGTATCCAGATCGAGCGATGTCGACAATACATCAGCGACTTCGAGCAACAGCGGCTCAATAGGAAGACTTTGTCCAGGTTTGCTCAGAACAGCCCCCATTTGTTTCTATGATAGCAGCCGTGCTTTCAGTACCCAGTTGCTGGTACCTAGTACCCAGTAAACGCTCAACAACGCAAATCAGTTGAGTTCTGGGTACTGGGTACTGGTTTTTACTCGCGCGGTACGATGCATACATCGGCGAGGTTGCGGTAGCGTTCGGCGTAATCGAGGCCGTAGCCGACTACGAATTCATCGGGGATGGTGAAGCCAACATAATCGCCTTGCAGAGGAAGCTTGCGGCGCGAGGGTTTGTCGAGGAGAGCAGCGATCTTCAGCGTGCGAGGCTGATGCGCCATGAGGAGTTTTTTCAGAACCGTGAGCGTCAATCCCGTATCCAGAATGTCCTCCACCACAATCACATTCTTATCTTTCATCGACTGATCTACGTCTTTTGTCAACTTCACTTCGCCCGTGGAATCCCAGCCGCTCTTAAGTTCCTGCGTGGGACTGGGACGGTTCCCATAGCTGGAGACGCCGATGAAATCGAAGGTGGCGTCGAGTTTAATTTGCCGCGCCAGGTCGGCAAGAAAAATTGCGGACCCTTTCAATACGCCGACAAGAATTACGGGCTGGCCGGAGAAGTCGCGCGTGATTTCCGCGCCCAGTTCGGCGACTCGTTTCTCAATCTGGTCCCGCGAAATCAGCACCTTCAGTTCTGTCATGGCGTTTCATATTAAACTAAAGCTCGTCACAATGGCGTCACAATAACTATCAAGCACAACATCATCCGGAGCTTTCATGTATGAATCTCAAAGGCGTTCAACTCACGTGGCTTGGCCACGCGACATTTCGTATCGTGACCCCCGGTGGTCAGACCATCATTATCGATCCCTGGATCATGAACAACCCGACGTGCCCGGCATCTGAGCGAAAGGTGAAGCATGTCGATACTCTTCTGTGTACGCACGGGCATGGCGATCATATTGGGGATGCGGTCGAGGTCATCAAGCAACACGATCCGCAGGTCGTCGGCATTTTCGAATTGTGCACGTGGCTGGAGAAAAAAGGCGCTCGAAAAATCTGCGCGATGAATAAGGGAGGAACGCAGAAGATCGGCGACATCAAAGTCACCATGGTGCATGCCGACCATTCCTGCGGCATTCAGGATGGCGACCAGTTGATTTATGGCGGAGAAGCTTGCGGTTATGTCATTGAATTCGAGAACGGCGTCAAGGTTTATCACGCCGGCGACACAAATGTTTTTGGCGACATGGCGATTATACGCGACCTTTACGCGCCCGAAATCGTGATGCTTCCAATCGGCGACCACTTCACCATGGGTCCGCGTGAGGCCGCTTATGCCTGCAATCTGCTCAAGCCGAAAACAGTGATTCCGATGCATTTTGGAACGTTTCCGGTGTTGACGGGAACCCCGGGCGAATTGCAGAAACTGGTACCGGGCGTTGAAATTGTAGCTATGAAACCGGGCGCGACTTTGCAGTGATTGAGAAAGAATCACTACGATTCATAATTTGAGAGGGAGACACGTGGCGACAAAAAAAGCTAAGAAACAAAGTAAACCTAACTGGCGACACTATAACTTCGCCACGGCTGGTCCAGTCGACGACTATCTGTATTCGATGCTTCCAAAGCGCAGTGAAGTTCTGGCGGAGATGGAAGACTATGCCACCAAGCATGACATTCCCATTGTTGGTCCTGCTGTGGCGCGGGTGCTGCAACAACTTGCGTTGACGATTAATGCCAAGACGGTTTTCGAACTGGGTTCAGCGATTGGATACTCGACCATCTGGTGGGCGCAAGCGGTCGGCGAAAAAGGCCGCGTGATTTATACAGATGGCGATCCGAAGAATGCCGAGCGCGCTCGCTCATACTTTGCTCGCGCCGGTGTTTCCGATCGCATCACCGTGCACACTGGGGACGCGTTAGAGGTGCTCTCGGAGCAGAAACAGCAGTACGACATTATTTTTAACGATGTCGATAAGGAAGACTATCCGCGAGTGCTGCGTCTGGTTTCGCGGCGTCTGCGCAAAGGCGGATTGTTCATTACAGATAACGTTCTGTGGAGCGGCCGCGTCGCGGAGAAGAACCCCAAAGACTCACGCACCAAGGCCATCCTCGAGTTCAATCGTCTGCTCTATGCTTCCGAAGATTTCTACACCACGATCCTGCCGATTCGCGACGGGTTGGCGGTTGGGTTGAAGAAGTGAAGAGAGGGGTGTTTCCGAAAACGCTTGTCATCACGAGCATAGCGAGGGACCTTGGTTCCTGCCTGCGCCGGCAGGTATGATCGCGGCAGGCAACACCAAGGTCCCTCGCTTCGCTCGGGATGACACCTGGAATAGAGTCAAGCTCCTAACTGTTAGATCGATTTGACGGGAATCGCCAGCAGATCCTCGACTAACCCAATTTCTTTTTGCAGAAAAGATTCAGCATAGGTCACGCCGCCGAGCATGCCGTAATAGCGCGCCATCGCGTCCACGCGGGCGCGAATTTCGTTGTGGGCAGGGAAGAGATCCTTGCCGGCTTCTTGATCGCTGAACTGTGACTTGTAGGCGAGGATGGACGCGAACTTCTGCTCGAACTGCGAGCTGATGTCGACCACGAACGTGGGACGCACGTCGTAGTAAAGCGTCGCGTAGATGATTTTGAACGGACGATGCGGCGTGAGCAGTGCTGATTTTTCACTGCTGGTGAGAGCCAATTTTGCCAGCCCCGCCAGAAAACAAGCCTCATAGCCGAGCACTGAGCAGGTGTAATGATCGGGGTGTCGTCCCTTCCAGTAAGGCAGAATCACGACGCGCGGGCGGGTCTCGCGGATCGCGCTCGCGACTTTCAGGCGATTCTCCCAGGTGTTCTCAACGCGGCCGTCGGGAATATCGAGTGCTCTGCGCCAGATCACGCCGAGAATCTTCGCCGCGTCTGCGGCCTCGCGTGCGCGATCTTCGGCGGTGCCGCGCGTGCCCATTTCACCTTGGGTTAAGTCGAGAATGCCGGTGCGCTGCCCGCGTTGGGCCGCCTTCAGCAGTGTGCCGCCGCAGGTTTGCTCCACGTCGTCGCGGTGCGCGGCGATGGCGAGAATGTCGAGGTCGTGGGAATTTGAGGGCATGTTCAGTCAAGTCTGCTTGTTTCAAAACTGCGGTGCTTTACTTCTTCCGCTCCACCAAATATCGCGCCAGTTCCTTCAGCGTGTTCGCGCGCTCGCCGAAACTTTCCAACTCCAAAAAGGCTGCACTCACCAGCGCATCCGCCTTGCGCTCGGACTCTTCAATTCCGAACAGCGCCGGATAGGTTGCTTTCTGCGCGGCGGTATCTTTGCCGGCAGTTTTTCCGAGCTGCTCCGAGGTCTGGGTCACGTCGAGCACATCGTCCACGATCTGAAATGCCAAACCAATCGACTGCCCAAACGCTCGCAGTTTCTCAACCTCGCGGTCTTTTGCTCCAGCGTAAATCCCGCCACTAACCAAGCTGGCTGCGATGAGGGCAGCGGTCTTGGCGCGATGGATATACTCCAGCATCTCCGCCGTGGGTTTCGTCTGCTCGGCTTCGAGGTCCACGACTTGCCCTCCAATCATGCCATCGATCGTGCCGGTGCCGCGTGCGATCTCTTCGATGATGCGCACGCGCGCTTCCGCTGGACACGCCAGCTTCGCCAATACTTCATAGGCCTGGGTCTGGAGCGCGTCTCCCGCCAGGATTGCGAGAGCTTCCCCGAATACTTTGTGGCAGGTAGGACGTCCCCGCCGCAGATCGTCGTTGTCGAGCGCGGGCAGATCGTCGTGGATCAGCGAGTATGTATGCAGCATCTCCAGGGCCGCGCCCAGTTCCTCAATCTTTGTGGGCAACGATCCGGCGACCATGCGGCCAGCCTCAATGCACAGCACCGGCCGAAGGCGTTTACCACCGGCGAAGATGCTGTGCCGCATGGCCTTGTGGATGGAAACCGGATGCTGGGTTTCCAACGGAATCAGATGGTCCAGAGCGGCATCGGTTCGAGCCCGGCCTTGTTCGAGCGTCTCTTGCAGCATCGAGCGTGAGTATAACAAGACGCGGGTTAGTCTTGCGGCTCGGCTGAAGCCGCGCCCTTTCTAAGCAAAGGCAAGTCACTCTTTCGCGGCGCCGAAGTGCTGCCTATCCACAATCACGCAGTCGCAACCAAAATTATGCAACTGCGGTTTTTGAGAGTGCCAGGCTGCGCAACGCCGAAGTCAGAACATTTTGAACGTCATCAGCAGGGCACACGTCGCTGGCGCCGGCTTCCATGGCGGCGATCCACAATTCATCGTCCGGCACGCGATAGGTGCACACAATCGGTAGGGAGGGAAAATCCTGATGCAAGTTGCGCACATCCGCAAGGCGGGAATATTCCATGTCGACAATTACGACCTCGGGGCGGCTTTGGGCAACTTGTTCGCGGAGTTCGTCCCTTGAACGCGTTAAATGCACCGACTGGAAGTGAGAAGAAAGACTGCCGGCAAGAGATCGGGCGACCTTGGGGTCGCTTTCGAGAACGACAACACTGAAGCCCATAGACCCTCCTGACATACGACCGTCAGTTACGGCGGACTAGGGCTGCGGGGAAGGGTTCGGCACCGCTACTCCACAGACATTACAACTTAACGAGCCCGGAGACGAATTCACGGCCTACCCGCGGGCAGGTGCCTGTTCCGTCAAGGGCTCAAAGGGTTCGGCCTGGAGCTTCCCGTTTTTTTTCAGCAGAATTTCCACCTTGCCTTCCGCCTGCTCAAGTTCCTTGCGGCAGGTGGAAGAAAGATTCATGCCTTCTTCGAAAAGGGTAAGAGACTTCTCGAGAGGCACGTCTCCCTTTTCCAGTTCCTGAACAATCTTTTCCAACCGCTGAAGGCACTCTTCAAATTTCGCCAACGGGGTTCGCTCCTCCCTTATTGATGCTACTACTTGTACGAAGTGTCCAGTCTTTTTTTGTAAATAGTTGGTGAATGGGAGTCAGTTCACTCCACAAAGGGAATTCTAATTGTTTGTTGAACCGTTTGTTCCCAGTGACTCAAGCACATCCACAGCCGAGCTGTAACGCCCTTGTGGCGCGCTGATCTGCGCTCCTTGCACGGTGTGTCGAACCGCAAGCAGCATCTCCCGTGCGATGGCAATGCCCTCCTGCCTTGCCGCCTCCGGAGACTGCGCTCGCCCCATTCGCTCCACAATCGAATCTGGCACGGAGACTCTGAGTTCGTTCTTCATGAATTCCGCATTGCGGACGCTGACCAGCGGCCAGATCCCCGCCACGACGGGAATTCGGCAGTGCTCGATGCGCCGCAGAAAATTCTCCAGCAGGCGGATGTCGAACACCGGCTGGGTTACTGCGTATTCGGCTCCGGCCGCAACCTTGTATTCAAAGCGCCGGATCTCTTCATCCAAATCGGTCAGCCCCGGATTTGCGCCCACGCCGATCACAAAACCCGTGCCCGCCCCGATTGGATTTCCGCCGAGATCCAGTCCGCGGTTCAGGTTATGAACGATATTAACCAAGCCGATGGCATCCACATCGAATACTGCGGTCGCATCCGGATAGTTGCCCATCTTGGGTGGATCGCCGGTGATGCAGATCAGGTTCTTGATTCCGACCGCGGCCGCGCCCAGCAGATCACTCTGGATGCCCAGCACGTTGCGGTCGCGGCAGGTGTAGTGAAGAATCGCTTCAAGTCCCGTATCGCGCTGCACCAAGAGCGAAAGCGCCTGGTTACTCATGCGCGCCGAAGCCCGTGGACTGTCGGGAATGTTGACCGCGTCGACACCTACGGACTTCAGGTATTTTGAGCCTTCTAATTCCTTGCGTATATCAGTTCCTTTCGGAGGAACCACTTCCACCATGGTTACGAATTCACCACGAGCCAGCTTCGCTCCCAGAAGGGATCGTGTTTCTAATGGTTGTGCCGGTATCGCCTTAGGCGCGGCTGCCGTTCCCGCAGTGTGCGCGGCAGATGCCTTTCCTCTGGCCTCGCCGACACGTAATGCGGATTTCATTACCCGGATGTGATCGGGTGTGGTTCCACAGCATCCCCCAACCAGGCGAGCACCGGCGGTGACAAACTTGCGCGCGTAGCTCGCCATGTACTCGGGCGAGCAC
>JBAPQU010000108.1:0-20097 GCA_049280795.1 Candidatus Sulfotelmatobacter sp. | reverse complement strand
TAATGACACAGTGCAGCTTTGGGTCGAACCGCTCAATGCGTTTTATATAAATGCGGGTGAGCCGGTCGGAACTCAGCTTTCGTTCCTCGATCCAGCGTGAAAGGCGGGTTAGCGGGGCGAAGGCGATCTCTTCGTCGCTTGCGGGCAATGGACCTGGATCGATTTTGCTGCGCACGAACTGGTCGCGCTTAGGGCCGGTTTTTCCGAGTAGGTTTGGCAGCACTGGATCCCAGCGCATGGCAGGCGCAAGGGTAGATTCCAGCGCCAACTTGCGCGGCCCGGTGCGCCGCTCGTAGAGCGATGCCATGGTTTTGCGCCAACTGTTTGCTGCCATCGTGCGTTCGCTGGCGTTCAACTCAAACTGGACCAACTTCTCCGCTTCGGCGAAGGTGGAAGTGGAAACTTCAGGTCCAACGGCTGGCCCTACGCCGAACGCAGGAGGAGCGCCCGGGGGCAGATCGGTGGATTGTTGCGCATAACTGCGGTAAGCAGTTGCGACGGCCAGCAAGCCAAGAGATGTCTGGGTCAGGAACTCCCTGCGCGATTTCGACATGAATCCTCCGACAGGCATTGTAGCGGCTCATCTGCGGTTGAATTGTCATCGTCGCTAGTTCCAAACCAAAAAAAACGCCCCGGCTTGCGGCCAGAGCGTTTTGCGGCAGAACTGCAGCGGTTTAGAACAAATTCCAGAGGAATTGGTTGTAGACGTCGTGGTGATATTGCACTTCGGGCGCTTTCACAAAAGTTCCCAGCTTGCGGGGACAGCGGTCCGCCGATTCTTCCTTCAGATCCGCATAACGGCCCTTTACATCTTCGCCGAGGATCTTCGTCGTCCACTGCGACTTGCGGAAGTTCGCGAGGGCGTCATAGACGTTGTCCGGTAAATAGCGCTCGGCCTGGCGCAGGTTTTTGATCTTCGAGGTTTCGCCATCGAGTCCGGTTTTGAAGATCGAGTAGAGCACCAGGTACGGATTCGCATCCGGCGATACCGAACGAACCTCCACACGCATGCTTTTCTCGTTGCCGATGGGAATACGAATCATCGATCCGCGATCCACGGCGGAGGCCTTGATCTGGTTCGGCGCTTCGAAGTGCGGATCGAGACGACGATAGGCATTTACGCTGGCATTCAGCAGCAGACAAACGTCGTTGCCGTGCGTAAGAATGCGATCGACGAAGCCCCAGCCCATCTTGCTGAGCTTTTCTTCGCCTTTCGCGTCCCAGAAAAGATTTTTGCCGTCCGAGCTGATGGAAACGTTAGTGTGCATGCCGCTGCCGTTTACGCCGACGACCGGCTTGGGCAGAAATGACGCGGTGAATCCCAGATTGGTCGCCACCTGGCGGCAGATCAGCTTGTAGAGCTGAATCTGATCGGCGGCTGCGACTACTTCACCGTAGCCGTAGTTGATTTCAAATTGTGAAGGCGCAACTTCGGGATGGTCTTTCTCATTCTGGAAACCCATCGCGCGTTGTACTTCGGCAGTGGTGTCGATGAAGGTGCGCAGCGGATCGCCGGGCAGCGAATGGTAATAGCCGCCGGTGTTGACGTATTCGAACTTGCCCGTCTCGTGATAGCGCCGCTCGGCATCCGAGCCCTGGAACAGGAAACCTTCAATCTCATTGGCCGCGTTCAGTGTGTAGCCTTTTTTCTTATTCAAGTCGGAGGCAAAGCCTTTCAGCACGCCGCGAATGTCGGCCGAGTAGGGAGTGCCTCCCTTGTCGATGACTTCGCCGAAGACCAGCACTTTGCCGGAGCCGAAGACATCGGCTGGAGCCCAGTAGAAGGCCGACCAGTCGATGCCGAGGCGCAGATCGCTCTCGCGCTGCGCGGTGAAGCCCCGAATGGAAGAGCCGTCGAAGGTGAGGTTGTCCCAGCTCTTGATCAGGAATTTCTTATCGTAATCGAGCATGTGGAGCCGGCCTTCGAGGTCGCTGAAGAGCACGGTCACAGCCTTGATGCGCTTCTCGTCGGTGAGGTACTTTAGCCGCTTCTCCTGGATCTTGCCGATGGGGACGCGGTTCCTGCGCTGCTCCTTCGCCTCCAGATTCAGGTCTTCGAGTTCGTCGTAGGTGAGTGCCAGAAAATTGCGCAGTTCGTTAGGCATGGATGTCCTTCAGTCTCCTATTCGTTCCAGCAAAATAATGTCGGTAAGCTCCACACGGACACAGGCAGTTGAAAGGGCTGGACTTCAACAGGAAAGAATAACGCGGGTGCGCAACTCACGACAATCGAAAAAACTGATACGAGGCATGAAAGAGATTTATGCAGTGTTGAATTGGGACCTCGAACCGTCTATTGGATTTCCAGAGAAACAACACTGCCTTCGCCTTCGGAAGTCCCGCGATAATTGACCGCGACCTTTTTCTTGCTCCAGTCGCAGGAGAACGTGTCGGCTCCGATCAGGATGAGATGGTTTCGGTCGGCCACATTCATCTTCCAGGTCTTTGCACCTACAACCAACGTAAGCGAGGCCAGAGGCGACTTCGAGCAGTCCACGTGGGTCAGTGTACCGCTCAGGAATTTCACCGGTCCCGAAGGCGTCTTCGCACTGGTAGGCACTCTCGACTCCGCCGGAGGCTGTTGGCTTTCAACAACTAGAACCGGAGCTGTGTTCTGACCTTGCGCTTCGACCATCGACTTGAACTGTTGCGCTTGCGCGAGCATGGCGTTTACCTGTGGCGCCAGTTGGGGGTCGGCGGATGTCTGCAGAGACTGCAGAATCGCAATCGCATGATCTACGTCCCGGTTCGCCATATAAATATTGGCCAGATTCAGGTAGTAATTCTGGTTGCGCGGGCTGATCGCAATTGCCTTCCGCATGGTGACCAGCGCCGTCGCCGGGTCGCCGGCAGTGGATTGTGCGAAGGCGAGGAGCGCGTAAGAATCCGCGAATTTTGGATCGAGGCTGATGGAAGTTTCCAACTCAGGAATCATGGCGGATGTATCGCTACCCCTGGCGAATCCGCCCGCGCGAGCGATCAACAAAGCGTTGTAGTAGTGCACCAGCGGATCTTTGGAGTCGAGTTGTGAAGCGCGCTTGAAATATTCTCCGGCCTGAGTGAAGTCCTGCTTTTGCAGAAAGCCATAGCCCAGACCGCGGCAGGCCGCGGCATTATTGGGGTCGGACCTCAGAATGTTCTGGAATTCAGCTAAAGCTTGCACTTGATAATCACGTGAATGCAGATGTACATCTGCCAGTACGGCATTGCCGGCCGCTGCGCTGAGCGGAACGGCGGTGTAGTTGTTGGGCGTGATAGTCGGCGGGTTCGGAATGGGGTAATACTTGTAAGGGCCGTAGCTGACGTAGTTGCGCAGGGTCTTATCGAATTGCGCGGGGCTCATGCCAAAGGCCTGTTGAACCGCATCCTCTAGGGGCAGGTGCTTGTTCTCTTCGAGGTCGAAGTAGACTGCAGCTTTGGGCAACAGCTGATTGTCGTAGATATAGTGCATGAGCATGCCGGACTCGGCATAAAACGAATTGCGGTGGTCGCCACTCTCGTTATAAGCCGAAGAATTCGGTCGCACTCGGAACAGGTCGGAAATCTTCATCGTTCCAACTTGCTGCAGGATTACATATTCATCGTGGGGAATCTTTCCAACACGAGCTTCTTTGCTATCGACTTCAATGCTGGAAAAATATTCGGCGAACCCTTCCTGGAACCAAGGGTCGAATTCACCCTGTAGATTGCCATTCATCAACTGGTGAGCGTACTCGTGGAACACGACGGACCAAGGATTCTCCACCGACATATCGAGCAGGATGAAGCTGCGGTCGGTGCCCTGCTGGAAGAGTCCCGCGAGTTCAATGGGCTTGCCGTTAAATAAGGGAGCAAACTGGCGCATCTCTTTGCCATTGCGAAAAGCCACGATCTGCAGCGGAATCGAGAGGTTTACGTTTGCCTTGGTCATGAGCGCGCCAAATACCGCGCGCATCTGTTCGAAGTGCATCGCGACTTCGCGACCGCGTTTTTCGCCAGCGTCAGTGACTACGGAGAAATTCGGCGAGCGCACTTCCACCCATTGGGGTTCTCCCGCCAGGACGAGTGATGGGCGACAAAAAGTGATGATTAGCGAAACTGCCAGCAGGCAGAGGAATGTGAGGCGGGACCACCCAATGTGAATACTCATCGGCGACTCCTGATTCCGGTCGCGGGTATCCTACATGATTCGGCATTTGAGTCAATTCACGCCAAAGCCCGTTCCCGGCATCAACCGGATGATCACGCCCAGCGCGGTTAGCACTGCAATGTAGTAGATCGTTGTGGAGCGGCTGGGATGGGCTGGCAGACCTCCGGCGAAGAATGCTTGATAGCCTGCGCCGATGGCTACCAGGAAAAACATATTTTCTTTCAGTACCAGCCACAGGGCGAGGCAGGCGGTGAGGAGAATGATACGTTCCATCTTGTTCAGGGCCAGCACAGCTTGTCCGCCATCGAGCACCCACACAGGAATCAGATTCAGCAGATTTAAGAGTGCGCCGGTGCGCGCCAGAGCGGACCAGAGTGGATTGCCGGTTTGCCACCAGATAACGGCGCATGCAACTGCCACGAAAAATCCGGCCAGCGGTCCGGCCAGGCTGACGGCGGCTCGCGTCTCGAGCGGCACGCCCAGCGCCTGCCAGCGAACGTAGGCTCCCACGCCGGGCAGAAAGACGGGCATTTCCGCAGGCAGGCCGCGGCGCTTGATGTCGATGAAGTGGCCCATCTCATGAAGCAGAATCAGCGCGGCGAAGCCGATGCCGAACTTCATGCCCCACAGAGCCCAATAGACTCCGATGAAGGCGGCAAAGCTCAGCAGAAATTTCAGCTTGAACAGCGCCGTCAACAGGAATTTGGCTTTCGCAGCCAGAACGGCAAGCGGACCTAGGGGGCCCAGTTTTTTCGCCCACTTGTTGTCCGTGGGGTTGGGAGGCTGAGCTTCATTGGCCGTGACTTCAAGGCTATGGGCACGTTGCTTGATCCAATCGTATTGCTTGGAGGTTCGCGGCAAAATACAAAGTCCGGCAAGCCAGCGCTCACGCGCGGCCCTCAGGTCTCCCTTGGCTTCCAGAGCTTTTGCTTCTGCGGCGAGTTGGTCCAGTTCCTCGGAGTGTACGAGCGCGTGGCAGTGGTCGCAGACGAGTGCGCCGGGCGCAAGTTCGCGGGCGCAACGCCGGCAGTTTCGAATCAGCTCAGGAGTGATGGAGGACACGATTCTCGATACTACACTTCAGCCCGCGCTGATTCCCGGGGATGGCTGGGGCGATGATGCAAAGGGTCCATTGATCACCGGCGACGTCTCTCGGGTAAGCTGCCATGCGATGCGAACCCCGATGAAGAGGATGAAGAGTCCGATGGCTCCATGAAAAGGATCGGCCAGTTCCAGAAACGGCGATGCAAGTCCTAGAAATGCCAATTGCAGGAAGGCTTTGCCCATGTCCTCTTTGGATCTAGCGGGGGATTGCGCTTGTTCCGTCTCGTTGTCGAGTTGGTTTTGTTCCTCGTCTGTCTGCTGTTGTTGCGCGGCATGATGACCGTGCTTCTGGCTGCCTGAGAAGTGAATCCAGATGGGGATTGCAGCCATCGACACTGCCGCGTAGGTGAGCAAAGCGGCGGTAATCTGGTAGCGGCGTCCGCCGCGTCCGTTCGATCCTTTCATCATGGCTTTGCCGATCATCCAACCGACAGCCAGCGAAAGGTAGCCGATGATGATGCCGGTCTGGATTTCGAAGGTGGCATATACGATGAGGCCCACGAGGGCTGCGCCTACCCCGCATAGAAGCGCGCGCGTATAGTCGGCGTGGCTGTCTTTGGGCAATTCACTCTGCAATTTTTCAGCGCAGGCTCGACACGCTTTGGCACCATTGAGGCGGTAATAGCTACCGGCGATGGGTTGCTGGCAGAAGCGGCATCGGTCGCTTCCCGGCGCGCCGACGTATTCGGCAGTACCGAACTGTGGCGTGGGATTGTTAAAGCTGTCACTCATGGCCGGAAACGATAGTACCGCATCCGGTAGTGGGAAGAAGGAAAACTGCGCCGGTGGGTGGTGCAAACTTGATAAGGAAGCGAGCCGAACGCGCGATTATTGCGTCACAAAGAACGCGCCGCTCGCCTAGATCCCTCGCTGCGCAAAAAGCGCTTGCTCGGGATGACAGTTGTTTCAGGGCTGGGCGTAGTAGCCGGTGCGCGTGCGCGCAATGATTCCCGGTTTATCCATTGTGATCGCGAGAGAGTGGTACTCGTTCGGTTTGTCGGCTCGCGGAGCGTCGAAGGAGATCACGTAAAAAGAATTGGCGTCAACCACACATTCGGCAATGGCCGTGGTTACGTCGTTGGTCAGGTTGAGGACGCGGCCGCCAGTTTGAACCGCGAGCACCGGCAGGCCAAGATTGCCCGGCATCGAGTGCGAAGGCGAACTTACACCCTTCACGAACTCTTCGTAGTAGACGGCTGCGCGGAAATCATTCAGGCCAAGCGGATCGACGCTGTACATCGTGACGCGGGCCTGCCTGAGTTTAGTCGACGTTGCAGCAATCGCGTTGAAAAGCCATGCCTCTTCTTTGGGGGAGATGTAGGTGCGCGGCCCCGAGAGTAGCGGCCATCCCGGGCTGATCCAGATCACAAGTTTTCTGCCCGGCCGTGTCCGCTCATATTCTGCGAGCTCGTCCATGGCTTTGAGCGACTTGTTAAAGCGCTCTTCCGCACCATAGATGCCTTGAGACCGGTGGTTTTCACGCAGCCCGACTTCGTATTTATCGAGTAGCGCTGCCAGAGCGTTTCCGTCGCGCGAGGAATCGTGTTGTATCTCGGCTCCAGCATCGGCAAATATAACAAGCGACGTCGGCTGAGAAAGCTTGCCGTTATTCTGCAGTAGAAACTTCTTGAGCTCATTTTTTTCGTTAGAAACCGCGTTGAACGAGGTGTTGACCGAATCAACGACGAGAATGACTTGCAAAGGCAGTTCGGGAGTGGCGGCTTCTATGGCTTGAAAGGAAAGAATTTTCTGCGGCAGTTTATCGTCAAGAAGCGTGAAATCCTGCTGCTGGAGGCCGCGAATAGGCGTGCCGGATTTGTCGGTCACTTGCACGTCGAGAGTGATTCGCCGATCGGGACCATTTGCCTGGACTTTCTCTGGTTCGGCAGTGCGGGGCTGAAGTTGAGGCTGCTGAGGAGGGTTATCTTGCGCAAATGCGAAAGAAAGTGGCAGGAGCAGGACAATTAAGAATCGGAAGAACCGACCCATTGCACTCACCTCGTCACGAGATTCTCAATCCCAAGGCTAGCCCGGTATTGCGTGAAGAATATCAGAAGAATTGGTTACACCAGAAGAGTTGGCTACTGCCGATGCGTCGATGCCCCCGCCGCGATCTCGCGCAACGCGCTGACAAATTCCTCGGCTGCGTTTTGATCAGCCAACGCTTCCAGGCGGACAGTGGCGGAGAACTGCGGCGACTCCGGGCGGAATTGCACCCGCAAAATATCCTGCCGCCGCGCCGACATCAGCGCATTCAATTCGGCCGTCGGATCCTGCTTCCAGTGTGTCCGCGTAGTAAGGATGATGGGACCCGGCTCGTAGATATCCCACTCGCGGTTGGCGCGCTTGCGCGACGAGATGCCGCGGTTATGGGCGCACCAGCGGTGCCGCACCACTTCCAGATGGAAGCTCGGAGAACCGCCCAGATCGGCTTCAAAGGTGAGAGTTTCGTTCTGACGACGCCAGCAGCTTACCAGCCACTGCACAGGCAGAGCCCGCGGCCGGAACTTCACGATCACACGCGCGTTTTCGAACCATCCTGAGGGGAAATGCAAACGCGCCTGCAGACGTGAGGTTCCCTTCCAACGCGAGTCCAGGATGCGTCCCTTGCCGGCGCATGCAGTCTGCACCCAGCGCAAGGCGGTCGCTCCTTTTTTTCGATTGTAGGTAGAAAACACTACGTACCACAGTCCCAAGACGGCGACTGAACCGGCCGCGTCAATCAGCAGAAGGCGTCCCACTACGCTTCCTCTGATGCTCATGGTACGTCCGAGGTTGCGGCGGCGCAAGGGCCAATGGTCCCGATTCCCACCTTCCTGCGACCGAGACGGGACTGAGCTGTGGAAAACTGGGAAATTTGGCGCTTCGGGGTGAGAGTCAAAGAAAATTCTGGAGCGCTAAAGCGAAACCGGAAGCCAGCCGATTAGACACTGAGGAGTAACACATGACGCTGGCATCGACAGAGCAAACCGGTTCCGCGAATTCCCCCGTCGACAGAAGACGCCATGCCCGGTACCGATTTTCCGTTCCCATCTCGGTTCGCACCGAGGACGGCCGGGTTATCCGTGCGATGACGCTAGAGATCAGCGAGAGTGGCCTCTCGGCCATGCTGGCATCCCCACTGAAAGTGGGTGATTCGGTACGGCTGGAGCCGGTGGCGGCGGCGGCGGTTGGGGCGTACGTACGCCACAATGTCGGGGCAATCTACGGCTTCGAATTCCTACAGATGACAGAGGAACAAATCAACAAACTCCGAGACACTTGCCGCAGACTGCAGCGGTACCCGCCCAACAAGAGGGGTATTTAAGCCAAGTCTCCGGAGAAGCAACCGGCCTTTCCACCAGCAACCGCGCCGCCTCCCCGCTACAATGGCGGCGTGCCCTTCACCATCCGCGACTTCCAGTCCCCGGACTTCGACACATTGTGGCGTATCGATCAAACCTGCTTTCCCGGCGGCATCGCGTATTCACGGACGGAGCTCAAGGTCTACATGCGGAGGCGCGGTTCGTTCACGCTGGTGGTGACCGGAGTTGCTGACGAAGCGGCCGATTCTGATTCAAGGATAAGCGGCAAATCCTCTCCTGAAAGTGTTTCTCCCAATGCCGCCATCGTTGGTTTTCTTGTGGCCGAAGCTGGTAGCAGGAGCCGCGGCCATATCATTACTATTGACGTGATCGCTGCTGTCCGGCGCTTCGGAGTGGGATCTTTGCTCCTGTGCGCGGCGGAAGATCGGCTGCGTGCTGCCGGGTCCACTCTGGTTGAACTGGAAACCGCTGTGGACAACGTTTCTGCACTATCATTCTACAAACGCCACGGCTATAGCGTGACCAGAACTTTTCCACGCTACTATTCGAACGGCGTGGATGCGCTGGTGCTGGAGAAAAATCTCGTTTAGTTTTCCCGGCGCAGAATCAATTTGCACTTTCCCGCCTGATCCAGCTACCTTGCCTTGTGATGAAAGCCGCCATCAAAGTTGCCATTCAGGGTGAACTCGGTTCCTTCAGCCATGAAGCGGCGGAACGAATGTTGCCGCGCTGCACCGTCGTGCCTTGCGCGCGTTCCGCCGAAGTGTTCGATCGTGTCGCGAACGGATCGGCTGCTGCTGCCGTCATCCCCATTGAGAACTCGCTGGCGGGCACGGTGGCCGAGCATGCCGATCTTCTGGTGGAGCGCGACGTATTTATTCAAGGCGAATTCCTGTTGCGCATCGTGCACAACGTGATCGGCGCTCCCGGCGTGAAGTTCAGCGCATTGCGGCGCGCATTCTCGCATCCAGTGGCGCTCGATCAGTGCCGCGATTTCTTCCGCCGAAATCCGAAGATCGAAGCGGTTCCGTTTTACGACACAGCAGGAAGCGTGAAGCATGTGATCGCCGAGCGGTTGCCCGATGCGGCCGGAATTGCCGGACGGCACGCGGCGCGCGAGTACTCGGGCAAGATTCTCCAGGCTGGCATTGAGGACGACAAGCGCAACTTCACGCGCTTCTTTCTGATTCGCAAGTTGGCGGCGAGTTCGAGCGCAGCAGTTTCACGAAAAAAGAAAAGCGTCTCCGCACACGGCTACCAGCGGCTTATTCCAGCCGGAGCCAACAAGACTTCCATCGCTTTCAAGGTTAAGAATGTTCCCGGAGCGCTGTTCAAGTCGCTCAGCGTTTTTGCGCTGCGCGACATTAGTCTGAGCAAGATCGAGTCGCGGCCCATGCGAGGACGGCCGTGGGAATATGTCTTCTATGTGGACTTTCTTCGCGGCGACGATGAAGCTGCCCGCAATGCTTTGCGACACCTGGGCGAAGTAGCGGAGTTCGTAAAGGTGCTGGGAATATACCCGGCAGCCGAGCATTAGCCCCGGTACCTTAGGCATCATGTGACGGAAAGGGAATTGCCGATAGAATGCAACAGCCTCGTCTCGGATGGGATGAAACCTTTCCGGCAAAGCATCATCTAAGCTTGAGTGAGTTACACTCAAGGAGAGCCAATGAGCCAACAGCCGCTTTCCGAGCCACTTCCTAAGCATCGGGAAATCAATGACGTACGGGCGTTGCCCGTGCTTCCTGTGCGGGATACCGTTCTTTTCCCCCACGCCGTCCTGCCTCTAACGGTAGGGCGTGAGAGTTCTGTCCAGCTTATTAATTCGCTCGGTGAGGATAAAACCATCATCGTGGTGGCGCAGCGCGAGGCGCGCGTCGACAACCCTCAACCCAGCGACCTTTATACGGTAGGCACTTCTGCCATCGTGCACAAAGTCGTAAAAATGCCCAACCAGAGCCTGTTTGTGTTTGCCGAAGGCCTGGAGCGCGTGCGCCTGGGCGAGTTCACGCAACTGGCGCCGTTTATGCGCGCGAAAGTATCATCGATTCCGGAAGCGGTTCCACCCGATAGTTCTGAAATCGAAGCGTTGCAGCGCAATGTGCTGACGCTGTTTCAGCAGATCGTAGCCGGTTCGCCTACGCTTTCCGACGAGCTTTCCACTGTGGCCCTGAACATTGACGAGCCAGGCCGCTTGGTGGATTTCATCGCGTCTTCTTTGCCGTCGCTTTCAACGCCCGACAAGCAGGACACGCTGGAAACGCTCGACATCCGTATACGCCTGGAGAAAATCAACCAGCATCTCGCCAAAGAACTTGAAGTGCAGCAATTACGCAATAAGATTCAGAGCGAAGTGCAGGACCGCGTGCAGCAAACGCAGCGCGAGTATTACCTGCGCGAGCAGATGAAGGCCATCCAGAAAGAACTGGGCGAGCAGGATGAAGGCCAGCGCGACGTCGAAGATCTGAAAAAGAAGATCGACGAAGCCGGCATGCCCGACGAAGTGAAGAAAGAAGCGCTCAAGGAATTGGGCCGCCTCTCGCGCATGTCTCCCATGGCCGCAGATTATTCACTCACGCGCAACTATGTGGAGTGGCTGGCCGTGCTGCCCTGGAATAAGACTTCGGGGCAGGAGATTGAGATACTGAAGGCCAAAGAAATTCTGGATACCGATCACTACGATCTGGAAAAAGTTAAAGATCGCATTCTCGACTATCTTTCTGTGCGGCGGCTGAAGCCGAATATGAAAGGTCCGATCCTGTGCTTCGTCGGACCTCCTGGCGTGGGCAAGACCTCGCTGGGTAAGTCGATAGCGCGGGCGCTGGGCCGCAAGTTTGTACGGTTGTCGCTTGGCGGTGTGCATGACGAAGCCGAAATCCGCGGCCATCGCCGCACTTACATCGGAGCGCTGCCGGGACAGATTATCCAGGGCATTCGCCGGGCGGAGACCAAAGATCCGGTTTTCATGCTCGACGAAATCGACAAGGTTGGGCGCGATTTTCGGGGCGATCCCGCTTCGGCTTTGCTGGAAGCGCTCGATCCTGAGCAGAATTCCACGTTCCGGGACAACTATCTCGACGTCACATTCGATTTGTCGAAGGTGCTCTTTATTACGACTGCGAATATGCTCGACCCAATTGCCGAGCCGTTGCGCGATCGTATGGAGATCATCGAACTGCAGGGCTACAGCGAGGAAGAGAAGCTGCACATCGCTCGCCGTTACTTAGTTCCGCGGCAAGTGGAAGAGAATGGAATCACCGCTGAGCAGATTGAATTTCCGGACGAAGCTCTGCGCTATGTGATTCGCCACTACACGCGCGAGGCCGGTGTGCGGAGTCTCGAGCGCACCATCGGAACCATCTGCCGCAAGCAGGCGCGGCGTCTGGCCGAAGGCAAGACCGAGAAGCTAGTGGTCACGCAGGAAATCATTCAGGAGTTTCTGGGTGGCATCAAGATCCGCGTCGAAGGTGAGATCGAGGAGCGGACTGAGCGTCCCGGCGTGGCAGTGGGCTTGGCATGGACGCCATCGGGCGGTGACGTGCTATTCGTCGAAGCGAATGCCATGAAGGGCAAAGGCGGATTCACTATGACTGGCCAGATTGGCCAGGTGATGCAGGAATCCATGCAGGCCGCGCTGACCTGGGTGCGCTCGAATGCGGCGCAGCTGGGCATCGCGGAAAACTTCTTTGCCGATCACGACATTCACATGCACGTTCCGGCGGGAGCGATTCCGAAAGATGGCCCTTCAGCGGGCGTGACCATGGCGACGACGTTGGTGTCGTTGCTGACGGGGCATCGCATCCGTCCTCTGCTGGCGATGACCGGTGAGATCACGCTCAGCGGCAACGTGCTTCCTGTAGGCGGCATTAAAGAAAAAGTGCTGGCCGCAAAACGCGCCGGAGTCACCGACGTGATTCTGCCGGCGGAAAACAAGATGAACGTTGAGGAAGACCTAACGCCCGAGCAGTTGGCGAACCTCAGCGTGCATTATGTAAAGACAATCGATGAGGCGCTGCGCTTCTCGTTGCCCGAAGTTACGCAGTCTGTGGCGGCGAAAATATTGACGCCGACGCCTGAAGGAGTCCACGAGAAGGCTATGGCCCAGGCTTGAAGAGTAGTTATCGGCTACTCGTTGCCAGTCCTTCGGGGCTGGCATTTTTTTCGGTTCGAGGTTGGCGCTGATCGTCGCAACTCGCTCATCTATCAGGATTGTTGCGCTCGCGCTAAACTGGCAACGGTTCCTATGCGTGTACGCGTTCTCTTTTTCGGGGTGTTGAAAGATCTCGCAGGGAAAGCCAACGAGTGGATCGAACTTCCGGAAAGCGCGTCCGTCAGCGATGTGCTGGATCACTATGCCGCGCGGTCGCCGCGGCTGAAAGCATCGCTGGTTTCGCTGGCAGTGGCTGTAAATCAGCAGTATGCCGGACCGGAGACTGTGCTGAGACTTGATGACGAAGTCGCGTTGCTACCCCCCGTGAGTGGGGGTTCAAGCCATGCCTCGATGGTGCGCGATCCAATCGATACGGCGCGAATACTGGCGACCATCAAGCGGGGCGAGGACGGTGCGGTGGTCGTTTTTGAGGGTGTGGTTCGCGACCAGACACGTGGCCGCAAGACGCTCTATCTCGATTATGAAGCCTACGAGGAGATGGCGCTGCAGCAGATGGAAGGACTGGCGGAGCAGGCGCTGAAACAGTTCCAAATACGTGACGTTGCATTGGTACATCGGCTGGGGCGGCTGGAGATCGGAGAGACCAGCGTGCTGATCGTGGTAGCTTCGGCCCACCGCGCAGCTGCCTTTGAAGCCTGCCGCTGGCTCATCGATACGCTGAAGCGCACGGTACCGATCTGGAAGAAGGAATATTTCGAAGACGGGGCCGTCTGGGCCGACGGCGAACCGTTTCCTGAGGAAATTCGGTACACGGTGGGCAGCCAGGGAACGCAACCCGCATCTAAGTGAGCGGGCTTACGAGGGCCTCGCGGCGCTGGCTGACCCTTCGGCATAGCTCGGGGCAGGCAGGCCGAAGCGGCTGTCTCCACATATATTTGTTTTGGCGAATGAGAAAACCCGCTACTGCAATTGTGCTGCTGTTGACCTGCGCCGCCTACGCGCAGAAGCCTCCCGCCCAAACTCAACCAACGCCCTCACCCACGCTCACGGTTGATGTGAAGCTGGTCAACGTCTATGTAACCGTCACGAACTCTCACGGGGGCCCCGTCACCGGGCTCAAGAAAGAGAACTTTACCGTGAAGGAAGATGGCAAAGATCAGACCATCTCCGTCTTTGACAAAGAATCCGCGGTGCCGCTTTCGATTGCGCTGGCGATTGATACCAGCCTAAGCACGCGTCACGATCTTCCACTAGAGCAGGCTTCTGCTAAACGCTTTGCCCGTACCATCGTCCGGCCGGTGGATGCATTGTCGGTGTTTGGTTTCAGTGAAACTGTGCTGCAATCTACTTCTTACACGCCCGATCTGAAGCGCATCGACGAAGGCATTGACCATATCCGCCTGGGCGCGGCCACGGCGCTGTTCGACGCCGTTTATCTGGCCTCGCGCTCGCTCGACCGGCGCCAGGGACGGAAAGTAATGGTGCTGATCACCGACGGTGGAGACACCATCAGCAAAATCGATTACAAAGAAGCCGTGCGCGCCGCGGAAGAGGCCGAAGCTATCGTCTACAGCATCATCGTGGTGCCGATCGAGAACAGTGCCGGACGCGAAATCGGCGGTGAGCACGCGCTGATCCAGCTTTCGGAAGACACCGGAGGCAAGTATTACTACGCGAACTCGATTTCGCAGCTCGACGATGCCTTCCGCCAGATTAGCGACGAACTGCGCACACAATATCTGCTTGCCTACTATCCCTCACAGCGCTTGTCGAACTCACAATTTCGCCGGATTCAAGTCAGCGTATCCGGGCCTCCGGATTCCACTACCTACCTGGTGCGTCACCGCGCAGGCTACTACACCATGAAGTCGGATTTCTGAATAAGGGCCTGCATTCTGGTTGGGAACCTTAGCATTCTTCCTGCAGCAAACCCCAAGTTGGACCACTACACTGACAAAACAGTTATTTGAACCAAACAACTGAACGCTGTTTCGTTTTCAGGAATATAAATATGATTTTATGGAGTTTTCTGTATTTGTTTAGTTCATGTTTTGTCAGGATGCTCACAAAACATTATTCGTAAGTTATTGATATGTATATCGGTGTCACATAACTGAGGATCGGTTGTGGGCTGGCCTACAAATTGCTTTGTTATGCGCGGCAATTCAGTTTCATTCTGCTGAAGAACGCACGAAAAAGAGGTTTTGGTGGTTGCGATCTGCGGGGGTTTGTGGCTTCTTCCTCGCGGCAAAGGTTTTGTTTTGCCGCTGCTTGGGCTCCGGCAAGTATTTGAAAGACAAAGATTCCAGACAATTTTAGGTGAAAAAACTCCGATGAGAACATTTCCGAAAGGAAGGTTTACCATGTTGAACCTCAATTCCTCCCGCCCCGGCGCGCGGTTTATGCTGCTGGCGTTGATCACCCTGTCCGCGTTGCTGATTTCGACGGTAGCTTTTGCCCAGACCTCGGTTTCGACTGGAAGTATTACCGGTAACGTGACAGATGCTACCGGCGCAGTTTTGGCGAACTCCAAGATCACCATGACTGGTCCAACGGGGCAGACCCTGCGAGCCATGAGTAATAACGCGGGACAGTATTCTTTCGGTGGATTGATCCCCGGCACCTACGCTGTGCGCATTGAGGCCAAAGGTTTTAAAACAACCCAGTTAACGCTGGAGGTTAAAGTCGACAATGCGGCCAACGGAAGCGCGAAATTGGAAATTGGCCAAGAGAGTACCGTGGTGGAAGTGCAGGGAAGCGCGTTGCAGGTGAATACGGAGCAGGCAACGGTTCAAGGAGTGTTGACGGCGAGTCAGATTGAAAACTTGCCGGTGAACGGGAGGAATTTCCTGGACTTGGCGCAGCTTGAGCCCGGTGTCCAAATCCAGGACGGTCAGAACTTTGATCCTACCAAAGCGGGCTACTCTTCGATTTCATTCGGTGGCCGCTTCGGACGCACTGCCCGCATTGAGGTCGATGGTGTTGACGTCTCGGACGAAACGGTTGGAACCACTACGACAGATATCCCAGCCAGCGCCATCCAAGAGTTCCAAATCAGCCAGTCCAGCTTGGACATGTCGAGCGAACTCACTTCTTCCGGTTCGGTGAATGTGACCACGAAATCAGGAACCAACACGTTCCATGGCGAAGCTTTCGGCCAGTTCCGTGACAGTTCATTCTCGTCGCAATTGCCCACCCCTACCGGATTCTCCGCCCCCTTCCAGCGCAGCCAATACGGCGGCGATTTCGGCGGCCCAGTGATCAAGGATAGATTGTTCTTTTTCATGGACGGCGAACGCACGATTCAGCACACACAGGTTCCGGTGCCCGTATCCGCTCCTTTTGAATCCTATTCCGGCACCTTTGCCGATCCCTTCCATGAGGGCAATCTTCTGGCCCGTTTGGACTACCAACTTACCAAGAGCGCACGCATCTTCGGACGCTTTTCATATTTCAAGAACGACCTTGGCGCAACCTTTGGCTATGGGTTTTCGCTTTATGACAATGTCGATGTTACCCGCAACGAAATGGTAGGCGTGGATTTCAACACCGGCAGCTTCAGCCATTCCATCCGGTTTTCGTACCTGAAGTTCCAGAATCAAATTGTGGATGCGACGACGGGGAATAGCACCCTTCCGTTTGACGACCTCCATGCGGAACTCTTCGCCGGAAACTTGGTGGCTGGTCCCAATCTATTGGCGCCGCAAAGCACACCACAAAGCGACCATCAATTCAAATACGATGGCAGCAAAATTATGGGTTCACACGCCATCAGATTCGGAGTTGCTTACAATCACCTGCGAGGTGGCGGCTTCGCTTCGTTCTTCAGGAACGGTCCGCAGATCGGTACTGCAGTTTTGGGGTCTGAAGTCACAGCTGCAGCCAGCGGCCCTTTCCCGGGCGGGTCGGCCAATCCATTCAACTACCCGGCAGACTTCGCGACGCTGACCAACGAACTGGGCTATTCTTTTACCGATCCCTCCTTGGGTTTCCCTGCCGGCGGGCTGGGCCCGGATAATCGAGTCCTGCTCTACCTGGGTGATACCTGGAAGATCAAGAGCAGTTTCTCTTTGACTTATGGCTTGCGTTACGACCGCGATACCGGCCGTACGGATAGCCAATTTCCTGCCATTCCTCAGCTCAGCGCTTTAATCCCCGGATTGGGCGACGCGGTAAAACAGCCTAATTCGAACTTTGCTCCGCAAGTCGGTTTCGCATGGGATCCCACCAAGAGTGGAAAGACTTCGATTCGGGGCGGCATCGGCCTGTTCTTCGAGAACGCAATCTGGAACAACGTTCTCTTTGATGGCCCACCCCGCGAAAAAACTGGAGCATTTCTGCAGTTCTTTGGACCATGCTCCGCGCCGGGACAGCCTGTGCCGTTGCAAACAGTGAACGGCCCAATCAATGTTCAGGGCAGCGCGTCCGCGACTGCAATCTGTGGCCCGCAAGGTGCCAGCGGCTTTCCTCTGATTGGCAATGCCGTTGCCCCGCTTATCGCATTGCAACAGCAATTTGCCGCTGGCACTCCATTCAATCTGCAAGCCGCGAATCCGGCCTATGTGGGGCAGTACCTGACGGATTGCGCCGGCGGAACGAATTGTTCGTTCAGTTCGGGGGGCGATATGTATAACCCCAACTACAGGTCGCCGCGCTCCATTCAGATGAACATCGGCATTCAGCGGGAATTGCGTAAGGGTATGGTTTTATCCGCAGACTTCATCCGCAACGTCCAAACGCACTATCTGTTGGGTGTAGACCAGAACCATGCCGGCGACATCCGCTACTTCAACCCAACTGGAGCAGCGGATGCGATCGCAGCGACGCTTACCCAATGTGGGGCGGCCAGCATCGACGCTGCCATAACGAATTGCTCCGCGGTCAACGGCTTTACCGCCGGCGGCGCCCCCATCGGTGCGAGTATGGCTAACTTTGCCGGAAATGGTTTGGGATCCTCTAGCGACTTCGGGGGGTCCAGTTGTCTTGCAGCTCTGGGATATGGATGTGCTTTTGGCGGCAAGAATCCCTTGGCTCCGCCGCTCAGCTTTCTTTCACCGGTGGGCCGCTCCGTTTATAATGGGCTGCAAACCAAGTTGGCCGAGAACGTGGCCAACCCCTTCCCGGGCGTGACGGTGTTGAACTTCCAGATATCTTATGCGCTGTCGAAGTTTGAGAATACTGGTGGCGGCGTTACCGCTGATAATCCGGTCACGGCAGCTAGCGGCGATCAGGATTTCATTATTCCGGCTCTGGATAATGCGAATGTTAACCGTTATTTCGGACCTTCCACACTGGACCGGACGCATCAATTATCGTTCGGTGGTTTCGTCAACTTCCGTGGTGGGTTCCAATGGGGATTAATTGCCCATTTCGACAGTCCATTTCCAAATACTCTAACGGTGCCAAATACGGGAACT
Source organism: Candidatus Sulfotelmatobacter sp. (assembly GCA_049280795.1). Lineage (GTDB taxonomy): Bacteria > Acidobacteriota > Terriglobia > Terriglobales > Acidobacteriaceae > Sulfotelmatobacter. The sequence goes on along the minus strand of JBAPQU010000108.1, from coordinate 2,031 downwards.
GGCGCCGGCGAGATATTCCGCACCGACTTCACCGGCAGCGGGGTTACGCAGGATCCGCTTCCGGGTACTCACGTGGGTAGCTTTGATAGAGGCATAAACGCTAGCAACATCAATACAGCGATTACCAGTTTCAACAATCTCGTGGCTGCTGGAACGCCTACCCCTGCTGGCAACGTTCTGATTCAGGGTGGGCTGATGACGCAGGCACAACTGCAGGCTCTAGGCGGCACCTATAACGGCGGGACCGCTCTGGCTCTCGCGCCTCCGGGGCAAGTCAATATGTCATGGCTCCGGACCGTCGACAGCACCTTAACCTATAATTTCAAATTCAAAGAACGGTTCACGATTTCACCATCCGTGGGCGCTTATAACATCTTCAACTTTGTAAACTTTGACTTGCCCACCAGCGAGATGTCGGGACTTCTCAATGGCCAGCCGGGCAGCATTAACGGGACTAACTACGTCGGGCACTTCGCCCAACGAGTGGGTGCCGGCACCGGTGTATACACATTGGGTTCGCCACGGCAGATCGAGTTTGGTTTGAAGTTTGTGTTCTAACCGAACCGAAGGATGAGTTTTCGACGCCAGCCCACAGTATGGGCTGGTGTTTTTTTGTGGTCATACGATGGTTGGAACCGGATAGGAGCGGCGAGAAGCGGTTTGTTTCTCCATGCTCTGGTTTGGCTGCTCACCCGAACGGCTCCGTGTACAATGCGATCATGCCTTTCCGTCCGCAGGGAAACGCTAACGCGGGTAAGCGCGGGCGGACTCCGCCTCCTGAAGAGACTTTTGAAGAAGCTGGCTTTCTCAAAGCTCTGGGCGAGAAGCAGAAGCAGGTCAGCGTAAAGCTGATGGATGGCCAGACCGTGAGCGGATGGGTCGAGTACTACGACAAGCACATGATCCGCCTGACGCGCGAAGGCGCACCCAATCTGTTCATTTTCAAGCATGAGATCATGTACATCGCCGAAGACGGCGGAAGGAAGAAGTGAAGCTGGCTTCGGGCTTCTGCTTTCGGGCTTCGGCAAATCGTAAGTTCGCCTTCTGCTCCGAACGATTCCTCGAAAAGCCGAAGCCTGCAGCCCGGACACCGAAGCCCTGATTATGTCCTCCAACCACGATAGCTTTCTTCCCGCCATGTCGGTCATCGCTCGTGAAGCGGGCGCGCTGCTGATGGATTACTTTCACCAGCACCTGAAAATTGAATACAAGGGAGAGGCCGATCTGGTGACGGCGGCTGATCGCGCATCCGAGGTTTTGATTCGCGACCGCATCCGCAAGCAGTGGCCTGCGCACGACGTGCTAGGCGAAGAGCAGGGACTCAGCGACCAGGGCAGCGAGTACCGCTGGTACGTCGATCCGCTGGATGGCACGACAAACTTCGCGCACGGGTTTCCTGTGTTTTGCGTGTCGATGGGCCTAGAGCACAAGGGCCGACGCATTGCCGCGGTGGTCTACGATCCCACTCGCGATGAGTTGTTTTCTGCCGAGCAAGGTAAAGGTGCGCAGCTTAACGGCGAGGCCATCCATGTCTCGAAGGCCGCCACGCTGAAAGAGTCCCTGCTGGCGACGGGATTTCCGAGCCAGAAGCGGCACAAGAATCCGAACATTTATTTTTATCACCAGATCACGCTGCATACTCATGGCGTGCGCCGGGCCGGGTCGGCGGCGCTCGATCTATGCAACGTGGCCTCGGGGCGATTCGACGGCTTCTGGGAGTTCAATCTCAATCCATGGGACACAGCCGCGGGCGTGCTGATCGTGGAAGAAGCGGGCGGGAAAGTGACGCGGTTCGATGGGTCGCCTTTTGTAATCGACAGCCGTGAAACGGTTGCCTCGAATGGGCTGATTCACGCGGCGCTGGTGAAGGAGTTCGAGGAAATCTTTGCCGGGCGAGGGCTGGAGCCGTTGCCGGATCCGCGCGCTTATACGCGATAGTAGCTGTGGTTAGGAAGGCTTAAACAAAGGGCCAATGAGGAGCACAGGCCCTCCGATTCGATTGAATTCCGCCATTCCTGCGGAGTTACAATG
>JBAPQU010000107.1:0-5621 GCA_049280795.1 Candidatus Sulfotelmatobacter sp. | reverse complement strand
GGTGATCATTGAGGTCGCGGATACGGGTTCGGGAATGACGGCGGAGGAGTGCGAGCGAATCTTTACTCCTTATTATACGAGCAAGCAGCATGGCACCGGGCTGGGGCTGGCTATCGTGCAGTCGGTGGTGAGCGATCATGGAGGAAGAATCCGCGTGCAGAGTGAGCCCGGCCGGGGCACGACATTTGTAATCGAGCTGCCGAGGGAAGTTGATTCAGCGCGCGACATCTCGCGTAACACCTCGCGCAACGCTGGGTACGTTTAGAAATTGGGAGGATGTTTGCCGACAAAAGCACATCTGCTGATCGTGGATGATGAAGCGAACACGCTGGCATCTCTGTCGCGGGCCTTTCGGTTGGCGGGACATGAGGCCACTGTTTGCGACAACGTGGGCAAAGCACTGGAGCTGGCCAAGGTGCAGAACTTCGACGTGATTCTTTCGGATGTGAGGATGCCCGGCAAAGGTGGGCTTGAGCTGCTGGACGAATTGAAGGCACAGGGAGTGACGGCGCCGGTTGTGATGATGTCCGGACAAGCGGATATTGAGATGGCGGTGCGGGCGACGCGCGCGGGCGCAATGGATTTTCTGGAAAAGCCGATCTCCACGGAAAAGCTTTTACTCACCGTGGACAATGCGCTGAAGCTGCGGCGGCTGGAGAGCGAGAACCGGCAACTCAAGCAGAGGCTTGGCAAGCATGAGATTGTCTGGCAGGGCGCGGCGATGCAGCGTGTGATGGCGCAACTAGAGCGAGTGGCCGCGAGCGAGACGCGAGTTTGCATTCTGGGAGAAACCGGCACGGGGAAAGAGCTGGTGGCGCGAACGATTCATGAACGCAGCGCGCGATCCGGAGGAGCATTTATCACGTTGAACTGCGCAGCGGTTCCGGCGGAGCTGATTGAGTCGGAATTGTTCGGGCACGAGAAAGGATCATTTACAGGCGCGGCGGGCCGGCACATCGGAAAGTTCGAACAGGCGAATCATGGCACCATCTTTCTGGATGAAATTGGCGACATGCCGCTGGCCATGCAGGCTAAGTTGCTGCGCGTGCTGGAAGAAGGAGAAGTGGAGCGTATTGGCGGCGACAAGCCGGTGGGCGTGGATGTGCGGGTGGTGGTGGCGACGCATCGTGATCTGGAAGCGCGAGTGCGCGAGGAGAAATTTCGACAGGATCTGTTTCACCGAGTTTATGTTTTTCCGCTGGTGTTGCCGCCGTTGCGCGAGCGGCGCGAAGATATTCCGGCGCTCATAGTGCATTTTGCCGCGCAGGTGAGCGCGCAGAATGGATGGAAGCCGATTCCGTTTTCTTCGGACGCGATGGCGGCGTTGCAATCGCACGCATGGCCGGGAAACGTGCGCGAGTTGCGCAATATGGTGGAGCGGTTGATGCTGCTGGCGACCGACAGCCAAGTCGATCTGGCGACTGTGGAAATGACTTTACCGAAAGGTGCGCACACTGGTGCTGCAGCTTCATCTTTCTCGTCTTTCTCGTCAGGGGCGCTGGCCGAGCGTGTGGATGCTTTTGAACGCGAGGTTATCCTGGCGGAGTTGAAGCGCAGCCACTCGAATGTAAGTATGGCAGCAAAGTCGTTGGGGCTGGAGCGCAGTCATCTTTATAAGAAGGCCGAGCAGTTGGGAATCGATTTGCGGGCGATGCGGCGGGAACAAGAATCGCAGGAGTAAGTTAGTCCTGCTGGCTTCCAGGTAGAAATTCTTTCACAAAAGCGTTCAGGAGATTGCGTTGATCAGAACGGCGCGCTGTTGGATGTTTTGTGTTTTTTGCTTCGGCTTATTCATTTCTCTTCTCTTGACATCTACCGCCGGTTTCGCCGGTGAGCCGCCTTCTCGGCCTACGTACGGAGTTCGCATGGAGCAGGCTTGGATTCCCATGAAAGATGGCGTGCGGCTCGCGGCCACGCTTTACATGCCGGATGGAGCCAAGCCGGCAGAGAAGTTCCCTGCCCTGCTGGAATATTTGCCGTATCGCAAAGATGATGGAACTGCGGCCGGCGATTATCCCAAGCATGCTTATTTTGCGCGGCGTGGGTATGTGAGTGTACGCGTAGACATTCGAGGATTTGGTGCGAGTGAAGGCTTGCCGCTGGAGCGCGAATATTCTGAACAGGAGCAGCAGGACGGAGAGCAGGTGATCGCGTGGCTGGCGCATCAAACGTGGTCGAATGGAAACGTGGGCATGTTCGGCATTTCGTGGGGGGGGTTCACCGCGTTGCAGATGGCGATGCGGCATGCGCCGGGTTTGAAGGCGATTCTCGCGACGGATGCGACGGCGGAATTATTTCATGATGACGTGCATTACATCGATGGCATCGCGCACATCGATGAATTCGAATTGAACATGGATATGGCGGAAGGTTGGACAGGCGCGCCGGACTATACGCTCGACGAAAAAGTTCTGGGTCCGCGATTTGATGCGCCTCCGTGGTCGCTGCTTTATCTGAAACATCAGCATGATGGACCGTTCTGGCGCGACCGGGTGCGTCCGTTGAAGGAAATCACGATTCCCAGTTTTTTGATTGGAGGATTGCTCGATGGATACCGCGACAACGTGCCTGACATGCTGATGCAGGCTAGCGGACCGGTGAAGGCGATCGTTGGTCCGTGGAACCATACGTTTCCGAACGAGGCGGAACCGGGGCCGCAGATCGAATGGCGAAATGAGGCAGTGCGCTGGTTCGATCATTGGCTGAAAGGACGCGATACCGGTGTGGAACACGATCCGCGGCTGGTCATTTATATGCAGCACTGGCATCCTCCCGATCCGAGTCTGAAGAATGTGCCGGGCGAGTGGAGGCGAGAGGATGCGTGGCCGCCTAAGGAGGCGAAGGCTTCAACATTTTTCTTTCAGCCGAATCACTCGCTGGCGGAGAGCGCCGCGCAGCCGGATACTCATCAACTGAAGTATGTGCCGTCGGTGGGCGTGGAGGCTGGATTCTGGTGGGGCGAGTTGTTGAGCGATCCTCGACCGGTGGATGCGTTCAGCCTGTTGTATGATTCCGCGCCGTTGCAGGAGGACGTGGCCATTCTGGGAAGGCCACATGCTTTGCTCCAGGCCTCAACTACCGCACCGCTGGCGGACTGGTTTGCGCGGCTTTCGGACGTTGCGCCTGACGGAACGGTTACACAAATTACCGGCGCGGGGATCAATGGTGCGCAACGGGATTCGATGAGCGTGCCACGCGATCTGGAGCCGGGCAAGGTCTATCCACTTGATATTGAAATGCATTTGACTTCGTGGGTATTTCCCAAGGGGCATCGCATTCGCGTGGCAATTTCGAACGCGCTGTGGCCTATGATGTTGCCCACGCCTTACTCGATGACGACTTCGTTAGAGCTTGGTGGAGGTGATGGTTCTCGGATTGTTTTGCCGATTGTCCCCGAGCATGGAGTCGTTCCGCCGGCATTTTCACCGCCCGAGCCTTCAGAAGAACGCACTGACATCAAGAGTGAAGGGTTTCCCTGGCCGGGGGAGTGGACGGTGGAGCGGGATGAAGCTCGTCATAAGACGACGGTGCATTGGAAGGGACAGGAGAGCGCTGAGTATCCGTGGGGGGAAGAAATCGATTATGAAAAGCTGACCTACGATGTGGACGATGCGCATCCGGAGACTTGTTCGGTGCAGGGCGAGGCGGAGAGTGTGTTTACGCTGAAGGGACGCGTGTTGACCTGGCGCGGACATTTGCTAGTAACCACGGATCAGAAGAATTTCTATTATAAGTACACGCGCGAGTTGCTGAAAGACGGAACGATGATAAAGACTAAGACCTGGCAGGAAACGATTGCGAGAGATCATCAGTGAGTTATCGGCGAGATTACCTCAGCGGCTGAAGCCGCATCGGTTGGCTGGCTTATGGCACGACTGAAGTCGTGCCCTTCCCGATCCGTGCAGGATTGCAGGTTTTCGCAGAATTGTAAGCTTCCTAGTACGCAAAGCTTCTATTGCTTGTAAATCTTGCCCTCTTTCATTACGAACTGAACATTTTCCAGCAGGCGAATATCGGTGAGCGGATCGCCGGTTACGGCGATGATGTCGGCGTATTTTCCCGGCTTGATTGAGCCTATCTCGTTGGAATGTCCGAGCAGGTCAGCGGCGTTGCTGGTGGCGGCTTGAATTGCCTGCATGGGAGTCATGCCGTACTTGACCATGAAAGCGAACTGCTTTCCGCTGGTGCCGTAGGCGCAGACTCCGGCATCGGTTCCGAAGGACATTTTCGCACCTGCGGCAACGGCTTTGCGGAAGTTGTCGCGCTGGATCTGGCCTAGCTGGGCATCGTGTTCCAGGAAGTCCTTGGGCATGCTTCCATTTTTCCCATCTTCCTGAATGCACTCTTCGTCGTAAATATCCATGTCGAGATAGGTGCCGTGCTGTTTGGCGAGGGCGATGCCCTCGTCGTCGATCATGGTGGCGTGTTCCACCGAGGCTACGCCGGCGCGTATCGCGTTCTTAATGCCTTCGGGGGAGTGCGCGTGGGCCGCAACGCGGAGGCCGAAGTGGTTGGCTTCGTCGACCGCCGCGTGAAGTTCTTCCTGGGTAAATTCCTGCGAGTGAGGATTACTGCCGTGCGTGAGGACGGCGCCGCTGGAGAGAATCTTGATGTGATCGGCGCCGTCATGGGCCAGCTTGCGAATGACTTGCCGCACTTCCCAAGGGCTGTTGGCTTCGCCGTAGTGCAGGTCCCACGGGAGCGTGATGTCGGGAGCGAGCCCGGTGGCCGCGCCTGCTCCGCCGGTAATCGTGACGTATGCGCCGGCCACGAACATGCGCGGACCAATGATATCGTCGCGATTGATGGCGTCACGGAGAGCGATATCGCCGAGAGCGCGATATACGCCGACGTCGCGCACGGTGGTGAAACCAGATTCGAGCGTGACACGAGCATTGGGCACAGACTCGAGTGCTACCTGTGCTGCCGTTTTTTTGAACTGACCGATGGGATCGCCGTCGTGTGCGCCGTCGGCGAGATGAGTGTGGCAGTCGATGAGACCGGGGAGAACGGTCATTTTGGAGAGGTCGATGATTTTGGCGTTTGACGGAATGGTTACGTTGTTGCCGACGGTTTCGATTTTTCCGTCGCGAATGAGGATGGTCTGGCCGGTGAGTACGGCGCCGGAGTCTGGAACGATTAGTTCGCCGGCACGGATGGCGATGACTTGCGCGGCGGAAACAGATGCCAGCGCAAAGTACACCGTGATTGCGAGAATATCTCGCAGCGCGCAGGCGATTCTTACGCCCCTTCGGGGCTTGTTCATTTTTTCTCTCCCTCACCCAGGGCTTGCGCCCTGGGCTGCATTCTTGCGCCGCTTCGCGGCTACGCTCAGGGCCACTTTCGCCGCTAATCTTCGCGTGTCTATCGGAAAACTCAGTCCGCCGCAGCCAGCGCAGAAGCCAGCCCACGCTTTAGATCGGCGGCGAGGAGGTGGTGAAATAGCTGCTCCCCGGCTTCGCGGCGAACGGAAAGACGTCCGGCGCGATAGGCCCGCGACTTCAAGCCGCGCTGCACATCTTCGCAGATCCCAAGATCTTCTTCCTGCACTTGATTGCCGATGTTGACTGACTGCTGGTTATATTCGCGGCTGGCGTCGCTGACATCCCCGAAGTAAAAAT
>JBAPQU010000106.1:0-2603 GCA_049280795.1 Candidatus Sulfotelmatobacter sp. | reverse complement strand
CGGAATACCTGCGTTATTGTGTTTTCTTGCTTTCGTAATAAGTGCTTCGCTCAAAGCGTGGCAAAAGCACTCGCAACTTGGCTATGCGGCTTTGGGGATTTTGGCTGGCATGGGCGTGGTCATGACGGTTCTGCTGATGCACATCGATCGGCGACTGGTTTGTTGGGCTTGGTTTCCAGTGGGATTGGCAGTTGGGTCGCCCGGCCAAGATAGCGCTTAACGTTCAGGACTCAATTGAATAAAACAGAAAATGAACAGCTCCAGAATGTGCCACCTGATCTCGGCGTGGGCCTCTCGGTTGCGACGGTTACGATCGCCTACAACGCGGTGAAATCGTTGCCCCGGCAAATGGAAGTTCTTCTGCGGCAAACTCGTCCGGTACAAGAAATTATTGTCGTTGACAATGGATCGACGGATGGAACCAGCGCACTGCTCGCGGAGCGCTATCCACAAGTGACGGTTCTAAAGATGCGCGAAAATCTTGGTGCGGCTGGTGCCTGGTCTGCCGGCCTTACGTATGCGGCTTCCGAGAAGCACCACGATTGGGTGTGGACCTTCGACGACGACAGCGTGCCGGATCTAAATTCACTCCGCCATCTTACGGACGCGATCGAAACTTTGAAAGCCACGGGTGAGCCTGTCGGGATGGTAGCTCCGCTGCCCGTGCACCCGCAGACGGGCAAGTGCTATCCGCCCTTGTTGTGGCGTGAAGGATTCGTGAAACCATCGTCTGAGTTGCTCGACCAACCGATCTGGTTTGCCGATCTGGCTATTCTTTCCGGTTGCATGGTATGCCGCGATATTGTCGAGAAGGTCGGACTGCCCCGCGTAGACTTTTTCATGGACTTTTTCGACTTCGAATACTGTCTTCGTATCAGGTCGCACGGATACAAGATTGCAGTGATAAGCGCGGCCGAGTCAGCTCATGAAATAGGGAATGCCCGGACGGTACGATTGCCCTGGTATACGGCAGTTTGGCCAGACCACGCGCCCTGGCGCGAATATTACATAAGCCGCAATTTAACTTATGCAGCTTGGTGGCTATATCCGAGCCGCGGGGTGAAGAGATTCGCTATTCGCCACCTCGTCCGCCACGCCGGCGGGGTAGTTCTCTTCGGTTCGAACAAGCTGGCTTGTTTGATAAAGATGATCCAGGGCTTCGCTGACGGTCGGCGCGCCAGCCTGGGTATTCGTTTTCGACCTCAAAAAGCAACTGTCTCGAGTGGATCTAATTCTACAAATTAATCGTTATGGAGAGTTCTCGCTTGGTGCAGCCAATCTCGAGTGAACCAAGTTTCAATTTAACCGGCCCAGAGCCGATGACGCACGAGGCCGGATCAGTCCGTCAGCGAACTCAATCGATTCCCAAACTGAAGATCGCAATGTTCGGTTCGCGTGGTATCCCTCACACCTATGGTGGAGCAGAGGCGTTTCTGGAAGAATTGGCTCCGCGGTTGGCGGCACGCGGGCACGAAGTGGTCGTGTATTGCCGCAGTAGCTTATTTCCAGAAAAGCCGCGCTTCTACCGTGGAGTGCGCCTCATCTATTTGCCGAGCATTGAGACGAAGATCCTGGGTACGCCAACTCACACCTTGATGTGCATGGTCGATGTGCTATTTCGGCAGGCTGATGTTTTTCTGGTGATCAATATCGTCAACGGCTTCCACTGCCTTATCCCACGCTTATTGGGTAAGACCTTCGCCATCAACGTGGACGGATTGGATTGGAAACGCGGCAAATGGGGTACTCTCGCGCGCAAATATTTTTACCTTAATGCAAGACACATCGGGAAGCTTTGTCCAAATGGCGTAATCACCGATGCCACCGAGATGCAGAGGATTTATTTTGACGAATTCGGGACACGGTCGACTTGCATCGCGTATGGGGCCAATATCGAAAAATCTCAGGATCCCAGCGTCGTTCACCAGTACGGCCTCAAGCCCTATGAGTACTACCTGATCGCAAGTCGTATGGTACCGGAGAACAACCCTGATCTCATCATCAGCTCCTTCGAGAAGATTCGCACTGATAAGATCCTCGCGATCGCCGGCGGCGTGAACTATCGCAGTGAGTTTGTTGAGCGGTTGAGACAAACCCGCGATCCCCGCATACGATTTCTTGGTCATGTGGGAAATGCCGACCATGTCAAGGAGTTGCATTGCAATGCATATGCTTATGTTCACGGGCATAGCCTGGGAGGAACCAATCCCTCTCTCGTCAAGGCGCTGGGATATGGGAATTGCATCGTTGGGCTGAACACTCCCTTCAATCGTGAAGTCCTTCAAGAGTACGGAATCATGTTTGAACATGATCCGGAAGATTTACGGCAGAAGCTGCAATTAATAGAGGACAATCCGGGTATTGCGGCGCAATACCGGGAACGCGCGCCCGAACGTATTCGGGAAGCGTACACATGGGACCATATCACCGACCAGTACGAGGATTTCTTTTGCGATCTCGCGTTGCGTCGGGGCCGTTGAATTACCTAGCAACCGATCCGCACCCCGTGCGGATCGAGCTGCCGCTCCGATTTGCTATTGTGAGGACAAGAAGACATGTTTAGGCTATTCACCATTTTGCTTGCGATCCGTCAGCTATTCTCG
>JBAPQU010000105.1:0-2043 GCA_049280795.1 Candidatus Sulfotelmatobacter sp. | reverse complement strand
GCCAACGATTATGCAATTCGCGACTTAGCCTCCGCGAAATCGCAATTCAATGGAATCTTCTGGCTAGGCGGAGGCCCAGGCGGTGCGGTAGTGCCTGTCATCACCACGGATGCTACTTCGGCTCTTGGAATCACGGGTTCCATCGCGCAGACCAATGGTTCTTTATCCACGGGCGCGATCACGGCGCTCACGACCGCGAACATCGCGTTGAGCTTAGGCGGCACCGGCAACAGCCTCACCTACACCTATGCCGTCTGCTCGGTCGATGGCAATGGCGGCCAAGTGTGCAGCGCCACGAAGAGCTTTACCAACGGGCCGACGACGCTCAGCGCCACGAACTTCATCGGAATCAGCATTCCGAATCCGATTGGCATTCAGGGGCCGGTGCAGTGGACGATTTACCGAACCGTGTGTCCTGGCAGCGGAGGGGTTTGCGGCGGAGCTGGGGCGACGGGAAAAATTGGTGCCTTTTCGGCGCAGACCGATATGCTGTCGGCGGGCTCTGCCCCGCAAGAATTTTTAGATCAGGGCGCGTCGGGCGATGGCACGACACTGCCGGTGGGAAATTCGACGGGATCGGTCCAGGGCGCGCTGTTTGAAACGTCGAGCAACTGCAAGGTGAATTCAACTTCTCCGGCAGCTTGCGGCGCGGCGGCGGCGGGCACGGTGGTGGTGCCGACAACGACGACCACTTACACCGTCGATACCACGGCGATCACCGCGAACTCGGAAATCCTTTTGCAGTACACGACGGATGCGACCGGGTTACCCTCTTCGCCGACTTGCGTGGTGCCGAGCACTTTGGGCGATGTGTTTCCTTCGGCGCGAACCGCGGGTACGAGTTTCACATTCACCTTGCCTTCGACGACCGGCACGGTTTGCGTTCACTATTTCCTCGTCAACTAAGAACATGAAGCGTTTCTATCGTTTCTATCGTTTCTATTTGCCGCTCGGCTGGTTTTTCGGCTGCATCTTGGTGTTCGCCGCGCTTTCGTATCTGGCGCAGTAAGTCGGAGTTACTAAGTAATGATTGCCAACCCATGATCGCCAATCTTACCGATCAACTGATCCGCGACGAAGGACTCCGGTTGGAGCCTTACACCGATACGGTCGGCAAAATCACTATCGGCGTGGGGCGCAACTTAAGCGATGTGGGAATCTCCGTCGTCGAAGCGCAGCAGTTACTCGTCAACGATATTGCGAACGCGACCGCGCGGCTCGAAGAAACCTTTCCCTGGACTGCTGGATTGGATGAGGTGAGACGCGCCGCGTTGCTCAACATGGCCTTCAATATGGGGATTCGCGGCCTGAGTCAATTTCAGAATTTTCTCGCGGCGATGCGAACCGGAGACTGGGAATCGGCTCGCAACGAAATGTTGAATTCCCGCTGGGCGCAGCAGGTAGGGGCGAGGGCGCAACGACTCGCAATTCAGATTGAGACTGGAGTTTGGCAATGATTCCAAAAGTGAAAGCATTCTGGCACAGCCTTCCGCCGAAAGCGCAGGCCACCATCGTCATTTTCGCGAGCACGGCGGGAACGTTTCTCGGACAAACCGCGAGCCAGTATTTTCTAGAGCCTTCCGCCGCGTGTTGGCAATGGCACTGTCTACGACACACGCTCTCGGCTGCAATTCTCGCGGGACTCGTCGCGGCGAAAGCCTTCTACATGCGTCCGGGGCCGGGGCCGCAAGCGCAGTTGCAGAAGTAACTCATGGGCCTCATCGACTTTCCCGATCCGGTTTCGATGTTCGAGGGCGCGAAGACTGCGGGCCTCGAACGCGAAGTCATCAACGCCTTGATGAGCGCGGCCTACTCCGCATGGATCACGTTCATGTGGACTTCGGGCGCGGCGAAATGGGCCGACTTCACCGGTGAAGGACAAGCTCTGAAAGCGTCAGCCACGACGGCCTACTTGTCACTGCGCAAACTGGAAAAGAAAAACTTTCTGACGCTCACCATTCCGCAGGACTTACTGGACGCGGACAACCTCAGCCGATTTCAAACCGAATTTCAAAGTAAAGAACAGGAGAAATAATATGGCAG
>JBAPQU010000104.1:0-4576 GCA_049280795.1 Candidatus Sulfotelmatobacter sp. | reverse complement strand
CAGAAGGTCGAGGACGAAGCGGCCTTCGGAGTCAGATGTGGCGGAGTAACGCGCGCCGGTGGCGGAGTTGACCACGACGATGGAGGCTTGGGCGATGTGGGCTCCGGCAGGATCGAGGACTGTGCCGTGGATGGCGCCGGTGGCAGCGTCCTGGGCGCCAGCCGGCGCGGTTAGGAATAGGAACGAGATCAGGATGCAAGCGATACAGAGCGAGGCGCGCGGCATGGAGTCCCACCTTGGATTGGGATGAGGCTCGGAGAGTTGAATTGCGCGCGCTACCGGAAGCGAGCGGGCTGGGAAACCAGATTCTTTGTAGCATGAGGGGCTGGGTTGTAACGGTGACGGGCGGTGTTCTTTTTTCGCATTAGTGCAGGAGTGGGAATGTGAGGCAGTCGATTTAAGAATCCGGCGCCTGAGTTTGCAGGAGGAATGTGCGTTGATCTAGGAGGTACCTCGGCTAAAGCCGCTCATCTGGGATAGCCTGAATCGCAGCGCTGAAAGCGCTGCGCAACCAAGCCAACTTTTTTCTATCTAGAGTTAGCTTTTGTTTTTTATTGCGATTCCCAACTCGCGGAGTTGGGCGTCGCTGACCGGCGTGGGTGCGTCTACCATCAGATCCACAGCTCGCGCCGTCTTCGGGAAGGGAATCACCTCGCGCAGGCTTTCGGCTCCGGCCAGGATCATGACGATGCGGTCGAGGCCGAGGGCGATGCCGCCGTGCGGGGGCGTGCCGTACTCGAGGGCTTCGAGAAAGAATCCGAAGCGGGCGCGGGCTTCTTCTTCGGTCATGCCGAGGGCGCGGAAGATTCGGCTCTGCACATCCTGGCGGTGAATACGGATGGAGCCTGAACCCAGCTCGGTGCCGTTGAGCACCACGTCATAGGCCAGCGCGCGCACCGCGCTCAGCGGAGATTGCGGATCGTTCAACGACTCGACGCCGCTTTCGAGCTTGGGCATGTCTTCTTCGTGAGGCGAGGTGAAGGGATGGTGTGCCGCGTTCCAACGCTTCTCACCTTCGTCCCACTCGAACATAGGGAAATTTGTGACCCAAAGAAAGCGGTAGTCTTTGGCGGCGTCACCGGTTTTTTTGAAAATACCGTGGCGGTCGGCGTACTTCTGCGCCAAAGAAAGACGCAGCAGGCCGGCTGAGGCGTAGATCGCCAGCTCTCGCGGAGTTACTTTGCGGTGCGCGAGAAGTTCTGTTTGAAAATCTGATTGCGCCGAACCGGCTGGCGCCGAGCCGGCGATGAGTACGATCAGATCGCTCTCGTCCATGCCAGTCTTCTTTGTAATCGCTGCCGCAGCTTCGGGAAATTTGTTGGCGATGCGTTTGAAGTCTTCGAAAATCTTTGCTCCGCCCTTGGAGTGGAACATGGGCTTGATGTCATCGCGCTCTTTGCGGGAGAGTTCGCCGACCTTGGGCGTGCGAATTGCGACGACCGGCAGATTTGAATTGATGGCCAGCTCTTGCAAATTTTCCGGCGTGAAACATTCGCGTACATCGGTGAATGCCGGGAGACGCAGATCCGGTTTGTCGATGCCGTAGAGGCGGATGGCTTCGTCGTAGTCCATGCGCGCGAACGGAGTTTTGATTTCGACTCCGGCGGCGTGGAATGCGGCGGTTAAAAATCCTTCGACCACTTCCCAGACGCGCTCGGGCTGTGGATAGGACATTTCTAAATCGATCTGGGTGAATTCCGGCTGACGGTCGGCGCGCAGATCTTCGTCACGGAAGCAGCGCACGATCTGAAAATATTTGTCAAAGCCAGAGATCATCAGGATCTGCTTGAACAGCTGCGGCGACTGTGGCAGGGCGTAGAAGGTTCCGGGTTGCACGCGGCTGGGGACGAGATAATCGCGCGCGCCTTCGGGCGTGGAGCGCGTCATGAACGGGGTTTCGATTTCGAAGAATCCCTGCGCGGAAAGATAGTCGCGGATGGCCTTGGCGACTTTGTGCCGCAGCTCGATGTTATACTGCATGACTTCGCGCCGAAGATCGATGTAACGATACTTGAGCCGCGTCTCTTCGTTGGTGAGCGCAGTGTCGGAGGGCAGAAACGGAGGCAGCTTCGACTCATTCAGAATGCGCAGTTCGTCGGCGACCAGTTCGACTTCGCCGGTGGCGATGTTCTTATTCACGGTGCTGGCATCGCGAAGTTTTACCGTGCCGGAGACGGCGATGACGTATTCGTTGCGCAGAGCCTCGGTCTTCTCGTGAATGGCAGCGTCACGCTCGGCGTTGATGACCACTTGCGTGACGCCGGTGCGGTCGCGCAGGTCCACAAAAATGAGGCTGCCGAGGTCGCGCCGCTTGTTAACCCAGCCCATGAGCACGGCTTTTTTTCCTGCGTCGGAGGGGCGCAGAGTCCCGCACATATGAGTTCGTCGTAGATCGCCTAAAAAGTCGAGCAAGGTGTGTCCTTAGGGTGAGAAATGCGGTTGAGTGCCGAATCAGAGATTATAAATGGTGAGGGGGTTGAGTAGTGGGTGTGAGGCTTACCTCAGCGGCTAAAGCCCGCGTATCAACCGGCTTTACGGCACGGCTGAAGCCGTGCCCTTCCCGAACTTTGTGGGTAGATTATTTCTTGGTGGCTTTGCCGTCCATTACCGTGGACCACTTGGTTCCATCTTGTGACATGTCGAACGTGAAATTGTAGGAGGTCGCCGAGGTCATCTTGATGGTGAAGCGGCCTTTCATGGTCATCTTGTCCATCTTCTCTTCGTTGGTCCAGGTCCAGGTGTCGCCATCGACTGTGCCCCGGGAGTCGTCGAATTCGCCGAAGCTGTTGAATTCGCGGTAGGTGTAGGCTTTGTCCTCGGCGGAATATCCCATGACCGAAAGGCCCACGCCGTTGCCCATGGAACTTTTGTAGTCGGAGTGGCAGACGATGTAGAAGCCGCCTTCCATCCATTCACACTTTTCACTCTCCGTCATCGAACCGCCAGGGCCCATCAATTCCGGCTTCATGTTGCCATCGAGGGTCCACGAGCCCACGAACATGTCCAGCTTTTTAAGTTCCGGACCCGGCTTGGGAGGTTGATTTTGCGCTACTGCCGACGCTGACAACAGCATGGACGCCGCCAGGATCATTCCGATTGGTTTCATGGGTATCTCCTCAGGTGCAGTTGCATTCCGCTCTGGGCGCGGCAAAGAATGAATCGTCGCACCCAGCAACGCGGATTCTAGATGCGGTCTGGCGGCTAGGTCAACCGTTGACGCGCCTTAGCCTCTTAGAAAAATTCGGGCTTTGCTCGACGGACAGCCCCTTCGGCTTCGCTCAGGGCAGGCTCAGGTTGCCGTCCTCACATGAGCATTTCCAGGGTCTGCTCTACCAGTCGCCCCAATGGGCCGAGGTGGCTTGATGAAACTTCAGCTTCCACTGATCTCCCTGCTTTACCCAGACCGAGCTGAAATGCTGGTAGCGTGGCGGCGGGCCCTGATCTTCCTCGGGTTTTTCACGGACGATGGCGTCGTAGGTGACGACCGCGGCAGAGTCGTTCAGCGTGACCACTTTGATGCCGTAGGGCGTCAACTCCAGCAGGTCGGCGTCGCCCAGGTTGTCGATTGCTTCCTGTTGCTGCAGAAGTGTTCCGTCGACGCCTACCAGCGAGAAATCGTCGCTTAGAGTTCGTTTGAAGAATGCGACGTCGTCTTTTTTCTTGGCTTCGATCAGAGACTTCTCGTTGGTAACGAGAGTTTGCTCGACGGGGCTTAGAGCCTTGTCGGGCGCTTGTGCGATGAGAGGAACGACGGTAGCGCATAACAGGAGCGTGGTAATGAGGCCCAACAACCGCATGAGATTCCTCCGTGGCAAGATTGCTGCAACATGGCGCGGGTTAATTCGATCGACCTTTGCCATGGTTACTCCTGAATTTTCCGGGCCAACTCTGCGCGTGGAACGGAAATCTGTTCGCCGGTGGACAGATTTTTCAGCGCGAAGGCTCCGGCTTTTACTTCGTTCTCGCCGACGATCAGAATATATTTTGCGCCCGACTTGGTTGCGGTCTCAAATGATTTTTTCAGGCGGAAGGTTTCGTCTCCTAGATCGACCACGAGATCGTGACGCCGCAACTCTTGCGCCAGTCGCGCAGCTTCAGCGTTCATTTCCGCGCCCAGCGGTGCCACGTATACATCCGGGAGACGCAACGCTGCCGCAGACGCTGATTCCTGTAGAGACATAACTAGGCGGTCTTCGCCGATAGCGAAGCCGATGCCTGGAGCTGGCGGGCCGCCGAGAGCCTCGGAAAGTCCGTCGTAGCGGCCGCCGCCGAGAATTGCGTTTTGCGCGCCGAGCGCTCCGTGGGTGAATTCGAAGGCGGTGCGCGTGTAGTAATCGAGGCCGCGGACAAGGCGGTCATTGATTTTAAATTCGACTCCGACGGCTCGCAGAATTTGCTGGACGGCGTCGAAGTGTTTTCGGCTGTCTTCGTCGAGGAACTGGCTGATGCGCGGCAGCTTCTCGATGATGGGCTGATCTTCGGGGTGTTTGCAATCGAGGACGCGTAGCGGGTTGGTGACGGCGCGGCGCTGGCAGTCGGCGCACATCTGGTCTTTTACCGGAGCGAGAGCGATGCG
>JBAPQU010000103.1:0-15642 GCA_049280795.1 Candidatus Sulfotelmatobacter sp. | reverse complement strand
GGGTGTAGGTTCGGGCTCGTGCGTTGGTTGTCTACTTACGATTTTTCCTTTTGATGGCTATCCCGAGAACGTGTGGGAAGATGACATGGAACTCGGCGCAACAGAACTATACTTCGCTCTACAAAAGGCTTCGCAATCCGATGGGGACAATGTGAACCTGCCTTCCGGATTGCCGCGAACGGATCCGATGTATTACTTGCAACAGGCGGTGAAGTTTGCGAAGGGCTATATCACAAACATCTATAACGCAGGAGATGCTGACACGCTGAATCTCTACGACGTAAGCGGTCTTGCCCATTTCGAACTGTATCGGGCGTTGGAAATGGCGGGAAACCCGAGCGGTTTGGCCGTATCGAAAGCCGGCATTCGCAAACAATTCCTGCGGCAAGTGGATGACGCGATTACTCAGGCCAACGCGGATGCCTGGGGTTTCGGGGTCGGATGGAGTAACGGTGACACTACATCACACGGTGCCGGCCTGTCGGTGATGGCCAGTGAAGCGTATTATCTGACTCAATCGAAGAGCTACGACACCTATTCGCAGAGGTGGCTGGCCAACATTCTCGGAACTAATGCCTGGGGATCGTCGTTTATCGTGGGGGATGGGAGCACATTTCCGAACTGCATCCAGCATCAGGTTGCGAATCTTGTGGGCGCGCTCGATGGAACTTCCGGAGGTACACCAGTGCTTTGGGGCGCCGCTACCGAGGGTCCGGACGGTTATGCGAGTTCAGGATTGATTGGCGGAATGATTCTGTGTCCAGCGAACGGGGTGGACACGTTCAAGAAATTCAATGGAACCGACGGTGCGTACAACGCATCGCAAGTGGCGGTTTACAAGGATAATATGCAGTCCTATAGCACTACGGAACCCGGAATCGATCTCACATCAACTTCGTTTCTTATGTGGTCCTGGAGAATGGCCGGCCATCCCAGCTTCTGAGGATCAAGTAACTTAGCTGGTCTTGGCGTTGGGGTCGGAGATGCGAATCGAGAAGTTGACCGTGATTCTGGCTTTGGTCTCGACGGGCTGTCCGTTTTGTAGGTAGGGTTTGAAGTGCCACTCGCGCACGGCTTGCTGCGCCGCCGTGGTCAGTACGGCGGGTCCGCTCAGCACGCGCAGATTTTCGATGATCCCGTCCGCGCCGACCACTGCCTGCAATACTACCGAGCCCTGCACCCGCATGTGCTGTCCCAGCAGGGGATAGCTCGCATCGATGGTCTGGGTCTGGTGCACTTCTGAAACGTTTGGAGAAACCAGTTCGCGCTCGGCGGCATTCGTCGGCAAATTAGCTACTGACGCATTGACTTCGGAAGCATGGTTCGAATCGCTGGGGATTTGCACATTGCTTCCGGCATAAAGAGTGCGGTGCGTATCGCCTGCAACCACTTCGACGTCCATGGGCGGAATGACGGTCCGAGTCACAACCGTGGGCGGAGCCGTACTACTGGCGTCGCTCGAAGACGATGCAGCAACCGCAGATTCGGTAGAAGTCTTCGAAGCGCGGTGAGTCTTGACGCCCGCTACCTTCGATACCGATGCGACGCCGGTTTTGGCTGGCGCAACCGACGAGGCTTTCACGGCATTTTGCGAAGCAGCAGCGTCGGATTCGACTGCCTCTTCCGAGCCAAACCAGAAATCACGGTCCTTTACTAAGAGAGCGGCGAGTGTAACCAGCAGAAGGACCAGCGCGATCTGCAGCCGGAACACCTGCTTGGTCGCGAGACGAGCCTGAGGCGTGGCGTGTTCCTTGCCCGCACTCAGCTCCAACATTTCGCGTCTCTCGATTCCTGCCATACGAACTAGCCTTTAATAAAGATGCCGATGATCAGGCACCAACAGGGTGAGGCAATGGGCTCGCGATGACAATGGCACGATTCGGGAAGGCGTTGGCACGAGAGTGCTATAAGGCGCTATTTTGCCTGGCATTATCGAAAATTCGTTTGGAGCTGCGATTCAATCCGATTGGTGGTGCTTGCTCGACAGCAGGAATTGCATTCCGAAATAGCCGAGGAAATAAGTCTGATTATTACGCGCCGGTTCAAGGCTGCGCCCAGCCATGACGAGAAGAATGAGGGAAGGATGGATTTTGTAGCGGCCGCCGAAATCTATCGTGGGCTGGACTTCGGAAGGTCGAAAAGTTCCCTGGCAATAAAATTCTACGTCCCCTTCAACCTTAGGATTGAAATCGTGGCCGACGACCAGGCCGGTGAGCCAGGCGTCCGGGCCTTTGTGGACGAACGCATAACCGAGTTCGTAATTCACATCGACAGGCCCAAGTTTCTTGGAGAATTCGACCGGCAGGAGGAAGGTATCGCTCACAGGCGCGATCCCACGGTGTACGGCGTCGTTGGGATTGTTGACGAAGAGCTGTGGGAAGACTGAGATGTTGAGGCCGGACTCTCCCGCATCGTAGAAGCGCCATTTCACGCCGGGATTGGATTGACTGACGCCGAACTCAGTCGGGACTCCGGGGTTATGCACGCGCAGCCAGGCATTTTCGTAAGTGAGTTGGATGCGTTCGCCAACGCCGAAGTTGATGTCAATATCGGGAGTGTGCGACACGGACTGATCGGTGTATAAGAATGGCATGTAGCCGACGTTGATCTCCCAATTGACAGGGCCGGGCGTGCCGGGATCGTTCGTGTAATAAGGTGGGCCACCCTGTGCGGATGCAGTGGAAGCAACAAACAAGAGGCCGAGGGACAAAATCAGGGTACGCAGCATACTATGCCAGGAATTCTTCTGGACCGGAAATTGCCCCGGCGAGATCGTTCATGAACATTGCGGCGCGCGCGCCATCCGCGGCACGGTGGTCCACAGACAAAGTCAGCGTCATCCCTGGCCGCACAGCAAGCCTGCCTTCAACGGCGACCACGCGATCGGAGATGCTGCCGACCGCGAGAATTGCCGCTTGCGGTGGGGTGATGATAGCGGTGAAATGATCCACGTGATACATACCGAGGTTGCTGATCGTGAACGTGGCATCGGCGATATCGGCGGGACGCAGTTTGCCTGCACGTGCGCGCTCGGCCACATCGCGGCGCTGCTGCGCGATTTCCGCGAGCGTTGCCGTGTGTGCGTTGGGGATTACGGCGGCGACCACACCGTCGTTCACCGCAATGGCCACGCCCATGTTCACGTGCTTGTGAAGACGAATGCCCTCCGGGGTCCAGCTCGAATTCAATCGCGGATGTTGGAGCAGCCCCCGCGCTACGAGTGCGACCAATAGATCCGTATGCGTGATGCGAATTTTATGCGAGCGCTCGATTTCGCTGACCAGCTTTTCCCGATATTCGTTGAGTGCACTAGCGTCGATTTCACGCGTAACGAAGAAGTGAGGGACCGTGGTCCAGCTTTGTGCAGTGCGTTCGGCCATGAGGCGGCCGAGAGTAGTCGGGACTTCGATGTTGCTGGCTTTCGGCGCTGAAGTCGCAGTGCTCGATGCGTTTGGCGCGGCAGCCGAGGCTTGCACGTCAGACGCGAGAATTTCACCGCCGGGTCCGGAGCCAGCCACAGCAGCGATATCCACGCCTAATTCTTTTGCGAGGCGGCGCGCTTTCGGAGAAATCCTCGCGGCGGAAACGGCGGAAGGTTCGGAGGTGCTCGGAGTAACAGGTGCAGCGTGCGATTCCGTCTTCCCCTGCGATCCGGCCCGTGCTGTCGGCGCGCTCGCTGCTGATTGACTCTCGGTCGGTGGTTTTTCGCCGGGAGCGACGATCCAGGCTATTGTCTGCCCTACAGGAATATCGGCTCCGGCCGCTGCTGTGATCCCAGCAAGAATGCCGTCGGCGGGCGCTTCCACTTCGAGTACGGCTTTGTCGGTTTCTACTTCAAGAAGCGGCTCGCCTTTGGTAACGCGGTCGCCTTCCTGCTTCCGCCAAGCGATGAGCTTGCCGGTCTCCTGCGCCATCTCGAGGGCGGGCATAACCACACTGAAGGCCATAGTCTTTTTATCGGGGGAAGGGGTCTGCTATGGCCTTCAGTCCGAAACTCCTACCCGCTCAGTTTTCGCGCTGGCTTCAATCATATCCAGCACTCGCGCGCTGGGCGGAGCTTCAGTTTCGCGAGTGGTGGGCAGCGGTCCGTTGACGGTAAAATAATGCGCGCCCGCCACCAATAGTTCTTCCGCCGGGAAGCGCGTGATCACTTCATGTCCGGTTGGAGTGACGACGATCTCTTCTTCAATGCGCGCCGCACTCCAGCCGTCGGTCGAAGGCCAAAAAGTTTCCAGCGCGAATACCATGCCGGGTTCGAGCGTCTGTGGATGGTCGAGCGAAACCAGACGTGAGATTACGGGCTTCTCCCAAATCGCAAGCCCGATGCCGTGACCATATTGCAAGGCGAAGGCGGCCTCTTCATTTGGGAAACCAAAATCCTGTGCCTTGGGCCACACGGCCGCGATTTCCGCGGTATTGCGCCCAGGACGAATCAGTTCGATGGCGGCATCCAGGTAATCGCGGCAGCGTTTATAAGCATCCACCATGGCGTGCGAACCGTAGCCGATGGTGAAGGTGCGGTAATAGCAAGTGCGATATCCCATGTAGGAATGCAGAATGTCGTAGTAAACCGGATCGCCAGGACGCAGAACGCGGTCAGAAAAAACATGAGGATGCGGATTGCAGCGTTCTCCGGAGATGGCATTCACCGCTTCCACGTACTCCGAGCCGAGATCGTAGAGCACCTTGCTCACCAACCCAACCGCCTCGTTCTCGCGCATACCCGGTTTCATGGCGCGATAAAGTTCGTCATAGGCGGCATCGACCATCATTGCGGAAGTATTGAGCAGCGAAATTTCATCCTGCGTTTTAATGACCCGGGCGTTGGACATGAGTTCCTGGCCATCGACAACCTTAATGCCCTCGCGTTGCAACGCAAAAAGTACGGGAAGCTCGATGATGTCGATGCCCACTGGCTCTTTGTGCAGACCGCGCATTTCGAGCTCGATGCGAATTTTCCTGGCGACGTCTTCGGCGCGTCCATGCTCCGGCGACATGGTGCCGCGCAGCATGGAAATACCGGGGCGCGAGCGGTCCCCAAGCCACGGGCAATTCAATTGATGATGCTTGGCAGCCGAGCCGAAGTCCCAAAGAATTGGCTCGTCATTCTGCGGCAGCAATGTGAAGCGGTTGGCCTTGTCCTGCGCCCATGTGCCGATGTGCGTCGAAGTCAGATAGCGGACATTGTTCATGTCGAAACAAAGCAGCGCGCCCATTTCGGATTTCGCCAGCAAATCTTTCGCTCGTTGCAGACGTTCGCGGCGGAGGCGATCGAAATCGATTCGCTGTTCCCAATCGACCGCCATGGTTCCATGAGTTTTCAATGCCATAAAAACCTCCAGTGTTAAGTAGCGCTGCTGTATCGGCGGCTCTGCCGGTGGGATGCCAGCGCTACTCTTTACCGCATAACTGTCTCGCCGCATCAAAAACCGTTCGTTCTGTCGGGACCGTTTCGTCTTCTAATGGCGGAGAGAAGGGAATCGGCACGTGCATTGCACCCATTCGCTTCACCGGTGCGTCCAGATCGTAGAACGCTCCTTCGGCGATCACAGCCGCAAGCTCTGCTGTCACGCCATAACGACCGTAGCCTTCGTCGAGAACAATCACTCGCGAAGTTTTCTTCGCCGAGTCGATCAAAGTTTTTTCATCCAGCGGCCACGTAGTGCGCGGATCGACGACCTCGGCGCTGATGCCTTCTTTTTCCAGAAGAATCGCCGCACCCAGCGCGACCTGAACCATGCTGCTGGTGGCAACCAGAGTGATGTCGTCGCCAGTGCGCTTCACATCAGCTACTCCCAGCGGAATTGTGTAATCTTCCTCGGGAACCGGGCCCTTCAACTTGTACATCATTTTATCTTCGAAAAAGACTACCGGGTTTTCGTCGCGAATCGCCGTCTTCAGCAGGCCTTTAGCATCGTAGGGAGTCGAAGGCAAAACCACTTTCAATCCGGGCACGTGGCTGAACCAGGCGTGCAGCGACTGCGAGTGCTGAGCCGCCGAGCGCCGCGTCGCGCCCAGCGTGGTGCGCATTACCATCGGTACTCTCCAATGCCCGCCCGACATGTAATGCACTTTTGCCGCCTGGTTCACCATCTGGTCCATCGTCAGCGTGATGAAATCGCCAAACATGATGTCGACCACGGGCCGCATTCCGGTCATGGCCGCGCCCACGGCTACGCCGGTAAAGCCGGCTTCCGAAATCGGAGTATCCACCACGCGCCCCGCGCCAAACTCTTCGACCAATCCGGAGAGAACTTTGAACGGCGTGCCCGCTTCGGCCACGTCCTCGCCGAAGATGCAGACGTGGGAATCGCGGCGCATTTCCTCGGCAAGAGCCTCGCGTACTGCCTGCGCAAATGTGAGTTCGCGCTCAGGCATAAACGTGCTTCTCGACTTCATCGACGCTGGGATACGGCGCCGCAATAGCGAACTTCACCGCCGCTTCCATGGTGGCGCGGACTTCAGAAGTAGTTCTATCGAGAGATGCAGAATCAGCATGGCCCTGCTCGAGCAACCACTTCGATAAGACTTTGATGGGATCGCGATCCGTCCTCCAGAGTTGCTCCTCCTGCTTCGATCGGTAGTATTCGCGATTGATGTCTCCGACGTGATGTCCGCTGTAACGGTAAGTATCGCACTGCAGGAACGCAGGGCCGCCCCCGGTGCGGGCGCGTTTTACCAACTGCGTCGCGATTGCATTCACTGCGCGGACATCTTGACCATCGAGTCTCGCAGCTTCCAGACCAAACGCAGTGGCACGGCCAAGAATTGTGCCGGCCGTGGTTTCCTGATAGTGGGTGTACTCGTTGTATTGATTGTTTTCGCAGACATAGATCACGGGCAGCTTCCACAACTGCGCCAGGTTCATTACTTCGTAGAGCGACCCTTGGCCGAGCGCGCCTTCGCCGAAAAAGCAAACTGTCACCCGATCCGTGCCCAGCGCTTTAGAGGAAAAAGCCGCGCCGGTGGCGATGCCCACACTACCGCCGACAATGGCATTGGCGCCGAGGTTACCGGTCGCAGGGTCGGCGATGTGCATCGATCCGCCTTTACCGCGGCAATAGCCCGCTTCTTTTCCAAGAAGTTCTGCGAACATGCGATCCGGCGACGCGCCCTTCGCCAGGCAGTGCCCGTGCCCACGGTGCGTGCTCGTGATGTAGTCGTCGATGCGGAGAGCTTCACAGATTCCAACTGCCACAGCTTCTTCGCCGCTGTACAAGTGGGCAAGTCCCGGCATGAGCGCACGGGTGTAAACCTCGTTCACCTGCTCTTCAAACAGGCGAATGCTTACCATCTGGCGATAGGCACGCAGCCACTTTTCTTTTTCAGCGGCGGTATCGTGGCCAGCTTCTGGGTTGGAGGTTGCTGTCGTCATTGCTTCTTACCTCCTGCGGTGACCGGCGTATTCACTCCTGACATCGCGGCCAGTACATCGAACATGCAGGCGAAATCGTATTTTGTCCAGCCCATGCCGCGAGCCGCCGTCAGAATCTCATTGCTCACTGCAGTCGTCGGGAGAGGTACGTCGAGTTGCCGTCCCAAATCCATCGCGAGGACCATATCCTTCTGCATCATGTTTACATCGAACCAGGCTTCTTCCGGTTGCTGCAGCACGAAGGGTCCGCGGTACTGAATCATGGGTGATGCGACAGCACTGTGTGTGAGCACATCGACTGCGGTTTCGCGCGCGATACCGCTTTTCTCAGCCAGCAGCACGCCTTCGGAAAACGCCAACATTTGCACCGCGAGACTCAGATTGATCGCGATTTTCATTGAAAGCGCCAGACCGTTGTTGCCAACATGCGTAACCTTCGGACCAATATCGAGCAACAGCGGCTTTACTTTCTCAAATGTCTCGCGACGGCCGCCGACCATCACCGACAACTTTCCTTCCTGTAACGTGATCACGCTGCCGGAGACGGGCGAATCGACCATGTCCGCGCCTTCTTCTCGCACCTTAGCAGCCAGTGCTCGGCTCACGGTTGGACTCACAGTGCTCATGTCAATGAAAGTCTTACCCGCGCTCAATCCCGCCAGCATTCCGTCTGGACCTTCGGTAATAGAAGTGATGGCGGCGGAGTTGGTCACCATGGCGAAGATGAAGTCGGAAGCGCTCGCGACCGCTCGCGGTGAGTCGGCCCACTGCATACCCTTTTCAACCAACCACTGCGCCTTAGAGCGGGTACGGTTATAGCCGGTGACGGTGTGACCCTTGCTGAGCAGCCGGCTGACCATCTGGCTGCCCATGACTCCTAAACCGATGAACCCAAGTTTTGCCATCCGCCCCGAACCTCCAAAAACTTACTACAGCAAATTGTTGCGCTGTGATTTGTTCCGCAGTAATCGTTACGCAGTAATTCTGGAACCGGCCTGAGCTGGTTTCGTAGAAGACTTGCTGCCCGTAGAAACCTGCGAATCCTCACGCACCTGTTCGAGATGAAATCGCATCGCACTTTGAGCCATCTCGGGATCGCGCCGCTCCACAGCCTCAAGAATGCGCTTGTGATGAATCTGTCCGCGCTGCGGTCCACCTTCGACGTTAAAAATTTTTATCCGTTGTTCGCGCAACAGTCCGACGATGGAATCGATGAGCGAAAGAATCAGCGGATTGGCAACAGCCTCAGCCAGGGCGAGATGGAAGTCGAGATCGGCTTCAATGTAAGCTCCGGGATCTTTCTGTGCGCGATCCATCACGGCAACCGCTTCCCGCATGGCCACGAGCTCCGAATCTTGAATTCGTGTCGCCGCCAGCGCGGCGATTCCCGGCTCCAGAATCAAGCGCAACTCCGCCAGGTGCGGCGTACCTTCCTGCTGGCCAATCTTTATCATGAGGTCGAACGATTGGCGTGCCGCCTGGGAGGTTCCGTCCGTAATAAAAGTGCCGCGGCCCGAATAGGCCTCGACCAAACCTTTTTCACGAAGTGCCTTAACCGCCTCGCGCACCGCAGTCCGGCTCACGCCGAGACGTTGCGCCAAATCTCTTTCGGCGGGAAGCTGATCGCCGGGTTTGAGGGAACCATTAAGGACGGAATCTTCTATCTGCTGGACGATCTGCTCGTATAAGCGCGAGGTTCGCACTACTTTGTACACAGGGTTATCTCCCGCACGAAGCGCTGGTTTGAGGGAACCAACGAAGGTCTGGCTACTATACCGCAGGTCCAACGACTGCGTCGGTGTTTCTGCGGGTTGAGCCTCGGCGGAGGACATGAAGGTCTCTTGGTATGGTGGTATGACACCTAGTACGATACTCCTGCGGCTTAGCAGAATGCAAGCGCCCTTGCAGGAACCAGTGTCCATGCCTGTATTCGCCCAACAAACTCTTCTTTTACGGACTTTACTAACTTAGCTCACATGAGCCGCCGCAACGGAGCAATCCGGAGAATTAACTTGACTTCATTCGCACAGCAATGGTATGGCTGTCGGACCAGAAAAACGGAGGGAGTTTCAATGACATTCCGAACCGCCATGTCCTCGGGTCACAGGACGAAGGCAGCCATCCTTATATTCGCTGCGGTTCTTGCTTTATGTCTGACCTCTCTGCCCGCGCTGGCCCAGTCCACTGCTGGACGCGTGCTGGGCAGCATCAACGACCAGAGTGGCGCCTCCGTTGCCGGCGCAACTGTAGTGATCACCGACACGCAGCGGGGCACTACGCGAACCCTCACCACCGATGCCTCCGGCGATTACGTGGCCGCCGACCTGGTTCCGGGAATTTACAAGGTTCACGTCGAGGCTAAAGGCTTCAAGTCCGTGGAGCGGCTTAGCGTCGGCGTCGAGGTCGCGACCGACGTTCGCGTAGACTTCACTCTGCAGCCGGGTAACGTTTCCGAGGTTGTGACCGTCTCCGAAGAAGTTCCTCTAGTTAACACAACCTCGGCCACCTTGGGAGGTACGCTGAGTAATGCTGAGATCAACGACTTGCCATTGAATGGGCGGAATTATGAGAACCTGCTGCAACTCCGGCCCGGCGTGATGCGTTATCCCGGAGGCGGATTCTCCACCACCAGCACCAACGGATTGCGTGCTGAAGATAACGCCTACTTCGTCGAGGGGTTGTTCAACAGCGAACCGTTCTCAGGCCAGGGCATTATCAATGGCGCTGGTATTGCCGGGGATTCCGCAACCATCCTGCCGATCGATGCAATCCAGGAGTTTAATGTTCAGGAGAATCCTGCGGCTGAGTACGGCTGGAAACCGGGCGCCGTCATCAACGTCGGATTGAAGTCCGGAACGAATGCATTCCACGGCACGGCATTCGCCTTCGGCCGTGATGGAGCCATGGATGCGCGCAACTATTTCAATGCCGCTCCTGCTGCGAAGACGTCGCGAACGCTGGAACAGTTTGGAGGAACCGTCGGCGGCGCCATTATAAAAGACAAGGCTTTCTTCTTTGGCGCTTACGAAGGCCAACGCTACGACGTGGGAAATTCCTATAGCGTCACCACCCCGTCGATGGCGTCATTGCCGAACGCCGGAAATTGCACCTCGCCTCTCGTTACCGGGGATTGCGGCAACAGCATTCCAAATGCAATTGCAGATCTGCTGGCGAATGGCGTACCCATTAGCGCCGCCAGCCAATTAATCTCCGGTTGCACCGTGGCAAGTTCCGGAGCTGTGACATGTAACGGGACGGGTTTTCCTATTAACAACACGCAGTCGATCAATGTCGTCCAAGGATTTCCCAATGATGTAGGCGTCGACAACGCTCTGGGCAAGGTGGATTTCAACATCAATCAGCGGAACACCATCAGCGGCATGTATTTCTACGGAAACAATACCGGAACGGTCGAGGATTTCCCCGAGTTGCAAGCCAAGTGGCGCTCCGATATCCACACACGCGCGCAGGTGGTCGGTGGCAACTGGATTTGGACTCCGAACGCGAACTGGGCGAATGAAGCCCGAGTCGGCTACAACCGCCTGTATCAGCCCACGCTTCCCGGCGACCTGAACACACCGGCCTCAGGTTATGGACTCAATACCGGTGTGAGCGGACCTTTCACCGGCGGACTGCCTCGCATCGGCTTCGCCGGCGCCTTCGTTCCCGGTCTGGGCGCTTTCAAATGGCCAAAGTTCCAAGGGCCAGATTCGATTACTCAGGTCATCGACCACGTTTCGTATACGCGGGGAAAGCACACCTTCAAGTTCGGCGGCGAGCTGCACCGTGACGAAGTCACCGGGGGCGCCTTTGGCAATGCAAGAGGCAGCATCACTTTCCTGGGCGGTGTGGCCCTCGCCAACTCCACCTCGCTGGAGGATTTTTTTGCCGGCGATCCTTTCAAAGCATCGGTTCAGGTTGGTAATCCCGTGCGGGATATCCATAACTGGGCGTACGGTGCATTCATTCAGGACGACTGGCGGGCCAGCAGGAACCTGACGATCAACGCCGGACTGCGCTACGAATTTAGTACGGTCATGAAAGATGCTCACAACCTGCTTGGCAATTTCGATCCCAACGCTCCGACGGGAGTAATTCAGGAGGGACTCAACGGCGTTGGCGGCGTTTACAACCCCGATCACACAAACTTTGCTCCGCGCTTCGGCTTCGCCTGGGACGTCACTGGCAAGGGAGACACCGTGCTGAGAGGTGGCGGTGGTTTGGTGTACGAAACCATCAACTGGGAGTCGATGCTGGCCTTTAACAATGCTTTCGGACTTAACAATGTCCCTACCGCATCCATCTTGCCCGGCGGCACGATCACTGCGGGCAACCTTGCAATCCCTCCCGGCATGCCCCAATGGGACAGCGGTGCGCCCCTCTACGGGGCAAACGTCAGCACCACACTTCTTCCCTGCGCCGCGAATCCTTGCCCCATCATGAGTGTGAACCGGAACATCACCACTCCCTACATTTGGAACTGGACGATAAACGTGCAGCACGCCTTCACGCCGAACCTCACCTTGGAAGTAGGTTATGTTGGCAATCACGGATCGAATCTCACCGGCATCCGGGATATTAACCAGCCCGTCGTGGGCTCTGGTTGGGATCCAGCAACGGTGAGTGCCTGTGTTACCAACGGGCTTAACGCAGCCAACTGCGCTTCGAATGGCGTTGCTGAGCAGGCGAGCGAGCCCTATGCGACGAAATTTCCCTACTTCAGCAACATTTTTAATATGGCCAATGTCTATCACTCCAATTATGACGGTCTTCAGGCCACGCTGAACTCGCGGAACTATCACGGCCTGAGTATGGTCGCTGGTTACACCTACTCTCATTCCCTCGACGACGTGGGCGCGAACTGGGACTTCGGTTATGGAGCCGGACTACCAGTGGATTCTTACGACGTGGGGCGCGAATACGGGAGCAGCGATTTCGACATTCGTCAGCGCTTCACGCTCTCGTTGACCTACGCGATTCCCGGCAAGGGTGGTTTTGGGCAGATGCTCGAAGGCTGGGAACTGAATTCCATCGTTACGCTAGAGAGTGGACAACCCTGGGGACCGATTGACCTGGGAACCGACGCCTCCGGTACTGGGCCATTGCCCGTAAGCCCGCCGGCGAACGCCCCGATTCGCTGGAACTTTTTTGGAAAGACGTCAGACTTCAAGTCCGGCCCGAACCCGATTCCCTTCTTTGCAGGAAACGGGAACCAAACTCAGCCGACCAATAATGCCCAATGCAATGCCGATGCTCTCAACCTCGACGGCGGAACTCCTGGCCGTGCAACCGATGCGTTGGCTTTGTTCGGCTGCTATGCGCAAGGCAGTTCGGTCATGATTCCCCCGGCACTGGGCAGTCTGGGAAACATGGGACGTAACACTTTCCGTGACTCCGGATTCCGCAACCTCGATTTCTCGGTAGCTAAGAATTGGCATTTGGGTGAGCGAATCCACGCTCAATTCCGCGCCGAGTTCTTCAACATTCTCAATCATCCGAATTTCGCCAACCCTTATGGCGGACAGAACGGCTTCGGCTTGAACGATCCATCCGTGCAGCCTTTCGGATGCGGTTGCGCCACGCCCGACGTAGCGGCGGCAAATCCGGTCATCGGATCGGGAGGCAGCCGCGCTGTTCAATTGGGTTTGAAGTTCACGTTCTAGTTAGCAATGATCCATTGTTCCGAAGGTCAGGAGGTGCGGATAAAAACAAACCAGAATGTCAAGACGATTCCTTACGGGCTCCTTAACGTTCGCAACCCAGATTGAGGAGAATCTGATATGCACACACGCCTGCTTTTCCTATTTGCTGCCGCAATGACCGTAACGTGCTGTGTTAGCGCTCGCGCTACAACCTACACCGGGTACATCGGCGTCGGAGGTTCCGACCTTACGTGGTATACCACGGGCAGCACCGGAGCGCGCACAGAGCACTGGGATCACGGAAGCTTCACGCTTACCGTCGGCAGTTCGAGCATCGAGGTAGGTTACAGCGAAGCCAGTACCCCTGAGAGTATAGCAACCGCTCTGTGTTCCCTAATGACTTCCACCTATCCCATCCACTGTACCGGGGCCTCAAATGGGTTCATTACTGTCACGGGTACTGAGAACTATACGATCGCCTGCACTCAGTACAGCTATTACGTGGGCAGCTCTTTCTCCCCATGCGAGCGTGCGGGGTTTGGCGTTGTCCAAATTTCTCTAAAAGAACTAGCTCCGGAATACAAGGTTTTGTCGATTATTTACGACGCGCCAGGCAATGGAAGCCAGAACGGATACACGCAGTCGTCCACCGACGGCACAACGACCGGAATTTCAGAGACATTTACCAACGGAACGTCCACAAGCTACACGGAAAGTTTCGGTTTCGCCGGTTTTGGCGCATTTAGCAGTAGTATAGGTTGGAGTTATGGAGAAGCTTCAGTAACGGGAAGCTCTTCGTCTTCTAGCTTTAGCGTTACAAGCGCCGAAGGAGTAGCCAACAAAACCGCGTCGGGTGCACCTAACGCAACGAATCATCAACAAGATCTCTTCCTGATCTGGTTGAACCCTTTCGTTGTGTTGGAGCAGACAGGCGCCTCATCTGTCGCCTATTCTTTAAGCGTGCCTCCGCAGCCTGGCAATTCCACTCTTCCGCAAACGCAGGATGTGGTGCAAGTCTTTGCGGCAAGCATGCTTCCTAACACAAACGGCAATACGAGCGTCCCCACATCGATACTTGAGCCGCAGCGCCTAACTGATGGCGAGGTGCTTCCCGGGCTGGCCGCGATCTGCGCAAATCAGACTTACTATCCCAATGAATGTTCCGACGACCCCAATGGCCAGTGTGGCTGCATGCCAAAGGATTTTCAGAAGATCCTCGCCGCTGATCTGATCCTCAATTTGCCCGGAACGACGGCACCAACCAGCGTTAACAACAGTACGAATGGTAATCGCTTCGCGGAGATTATGAATGGGAGCACCCCGTTGTATGAATTGCTGGCTGGTCCGCAACAGCAGGGCGGAAACAGCAATCCCAACACTTTCAGTGTGGCTGATGCCAATCAGACGTCTTACTCATCGACGCAGGGTACGACGACAACCACAAGCTACAGTGCGGGATTTTCCTTTGGCAGCGTGTCCATGATGGGCTGGAGCTTGCAAGCCACTAATACAGACACGTTCACTTGGAACGACACAGAAAGTTTTGGGGGAGTGTACGGGCAAACGCATCAAGCGATGGTGACGTTGTCGTCGTCAACCGTCGGATGTAGCGAGGATGTAGCCATTTTCGAGGACACGGTGTTTCACACTTTCGCGTTCCAGCAACCGACGGGAAACAGTAGCTGTCCATAGGGGAATGTTTGTCCCCCTATTTTCGACAAGTTTTAAGGCCGGACGCCAGCTCCGTCCGGCTTTTTGTCACACATTGAATCGTTGATTCCGCAAAGGGGCCACGCATGACGTCGGGTAGAAAATTGTTCGTTTCGATTTTTATTTTTGCACTATTTCTCACAACAAACGCAACCGCCCAAAACGAACCACGCCGTGAGCGCACCATTGACGAAATCAGAGTCGAGGCCATTCACCGCGCCGAAGTCGGCCAGTATCCGCTCATCGGCCTCGATCCCGGCGATGTAAAAGAGGCGTTCGAGAGCATCCACACTGCCGACAAAGATGAGTGGGCCGCAGGATTCATGCACGTGGCCGATCGCTACTTCAACGAAGCGAAGTCGCTGGAGAAAACAGATCCCACCAAGGCCAATGCCGATTACATCCGCGCGTGGAGGCTTTACTCGTTCGGGCGCTGGCCGATTCCATCATCTCCGGGCAAGCAGCGCTCCTACGAAAAAGCCATTGACGCCTTCCTCGCGCACGCACGCTTCTTCGATCCTCCGCTCGAAGTCGTACACATTCCTTTCGAAGGCAAGGAAATCATCGGCTACCTTCGCATTCCGAAAAATGCCAAGGGACCGGTGCCGCTGGTGATCTCCGTGAACGGTCTCGATAGTCGTAAAGAAGATCTGACCGAGAGCTTCGGCGCTATTCTTCCTTTCGGAGTTGCGATTCTCGCCGTCGATGGGCCCGGGACCGGGCAGAATCCGATCAAGGTGAGTGAAACAGCGGATCGCATGTTGTCGAAGGTGATCGACTACGCGCAGTCGCGGCCGGAGATCGACAAAAACCGCATCGCAATGCACGGCGTCAGCTGGGGAGCCTATTGGGCAACGAAGATGGCGATCGTCGAACACGCTCGACTGCGCGGCTGCAGTGCACAATCTCCGCCGG
>JBAPQU010000102.1:0-1643 GCA_049280795.1 Candidatus Sulfotelmatobacter sp. | reverse complement strand
GAAAATGCCGCAAAAATAAAGTCCGTTTGTGGAACTGGCAGGAAAGCCCCGTGTGTTTGCGAGCCTTTACCGCCCCACAACCCTCCCGAACCCACGGCAATCTTGGATTGCTCAACTTGGTACCCCGTCCCCTGCGGATCAAGTTCGGGGTCGATAAAGCTGGTCAGCCGCTGCTTCTGGTAGGTCTTGAGAACGTGAACCTTGGGAATAAAAAATACCGCTCCCACCCCGATTCCGGCCAGCACGGCCACCAATAACCCCTGGCGCCACTGCATCCCGCCCAGGAAAACTCCCATGATCGCGATTGGAATATAAGTGAGCGCCGTTCCCAGATCAGGTTGCTTTAGCACCAGCAACATGGGAATCACCACGATCGCTCCGGCCTTCATAAAATCCGACCAGGAAAGCTCGCGATTCCGCAAATCGGCAAAAAACTTCGCCATCGCCAATATAAGGATCAGCTTCACCCACTCCGAAGGCTGGAAGTGGTTGCCGCCCGGCATCTTGATCCAGCGCTTCGCCCCCAGGTATTTCTGCCCAAAGATCAACACTCCCACGAGGGAGGCAACCGCCGCAATGTAGAACCAGTGGATCCGGTCCAGCAGCGCCTGGTAATTCACCAAGCTGATCAGGAACATCATGCCTACGCCGGCCGCAACCCAGTAAATCTGCTTGATGTGAGATCCGGCAAACTTGGTGTGAACCGTGGCGCTGTGAATCTCCATCACGCCCAGTCCACAGATCATGAGCACAAAGACCAGCAGCAGCCAGTCAAAATCGCGGAATGAAACGTAACGTGACATGATTTTCGTAGCGCCGGCGTCTCGCCCTCGCACTTTCCCTGCACCTAATTTACCGGCACCATCCCTGGCGCAGCAGCGGCCGCCACCAACGGCTTCTTCGGCAGCTTGATCACAAAACGCCCACCTTCTAATTTGTCGCCATCGCCGCCGGGCGCGGTCCAAAGCGCGCCCATGTCAACTTTGCCGTTGCTCTTCGGCTTCTCCGCCATCTTCGGTGGCAGCCTGCGCTGCTTGTCCACATAAGCCTTCACCACCTGCGTAGCAATGCGCGCGGCTAGCTTTCCGTGCTCGCCACCCTCGAACAGAACGCATACAATCACGTCGGGATTTCGCCTAGGCGTAAATCCCACGAACCATCCATTTTGCGCAAGATCTTCGGCGTTCTTGAACCGGGCGCGGGTGGCCAGCGACACAACCTGCGCAGAGCCCGTCTTGCCGGCTATGTCAATCCCAGGAATATGCGCCGACTGAGCCGTGCCCTCCGGCAGCAGAACTCGCGACATCGCATCCGTAATATAGGTCCATCCATTCGGATCGATCGGAACGCTCTTCGTTTCGGTAACGTGGCTGGTCTCGACGTATCCGCTGGGAAGCCCCTGCGGGTCGACGACATGCGGGATCACCATCCGGCCGCCCATCGAGATTGCAGCGACCGCACGCGTCAGTTGCACCGGCGTGATTGCCACCGCGCCCTGCCCGATGCCTACTGAAATCGTTTCCCCGGCGAACCATTTCTGCTTGAAATTTTTAATCTTCCACTCTTCCGACGGCATCACCCCACTCACTTCATTGGGCAAGTCGATACCGGTTTTCTCTCCCAGACCAAGAGCCTGGGCATAT
>JBAPQU010000101.1:0-14905 GCA_049280795.1 Candidatus Sulfotelmatobacter sp. | reverse complement strand
CGGTGATGGCGAGCCAAGGGACGTTGCGCTCGAGGCGCGTGATTTCTTCCGAGGCTCCAATCTGCATGCCGCGCTGCACGGCGGTCAGGCTGCGGAGAGTTGCGCCGGGCCCGGTGAGTTGACGTTTGTATTCCTGGTAGCCGCCTTCGAAGACGCCGACCAGCGGGCTGGGGCGAAACTGATCGGAAACGGTGGCGATATCCTGCAGGCGCTGGGCTTTGCGGAAGGCGCGCAGGAAGCGTCCGCTTTGAATGCGGGCGCGGCGAAGCAGGCTCCACTTGGTGAGAATGATGGCCCAGGAGATCAGACTGAAAGCCAGCAAGATGATGAGAACGAACTTGGCGACTGGTCCCGTGGTGGAAAGCAGATCGAGGATTTCGCCGCCGACGAAAAATGCTGGGTGTAAGGACAATGGCATCGTGGAAGAGTACCTTGCGGCGATTATAGATGATCGGTGCGGGGTTCTTGGGGGGATGTATACGGAAGGATAACTGTGGTTGGAATTTTTCTTCGATGGTTGGGTCGTTGTGCGCGGCTGTCCCCACACGAGCATCTTCGTACATAAGCATCCTTGCCACATGAGTTTTTCGAAGCTCAAAATTTGGTTGATAACCCCGCAGACAGATGTGACATCCAAGAGCGGCGGGAATATTTCAACTCGCAGGTTAATGGGAGGAAGAACTTATGGCGCGACATGGAATGCTGCGGGATTATCGCTTCGTGGATGCGGCGGAAGACATTCGCGGCTCGAAGTTGTATGGACTGAACGACGAGAAGCTGGGAAAGATTCACGATGTGATTTTCGACTACACGACGGGAGTGATTCGGTACGTGGTGGTGGATACCGGCGGATGGCTGACCACGAAAGAGTTCGTGGTGCCGGCGGACCGGCTGCGGGCATCGGCGGAGCACAAGGATGACTTTGCGGTGGATTTGACCAAGGCGCAGGTGGAGAGCTTTCCTCCTTACAACGACTCTGATCTGGAGTCCGAAGAGCAGTGGGCGGATTATGAAGGACGCTACCGCTCGAAGTGGGATGCTGATCCTGTGATGCATCGGGCGGAGACAGACCGGAACATTACTCCTACGACGCAGCAGATGCCGGGGAACGCGGCTTCGGGGCAGCGTCTTGATCCGGCTGAGGAGGACACCGCAGTATTTGAGGGGTTCGCTGCGAGCACGAGTTCAGTGGTGATTCCGAGCACGGCGGTCGGCATTGGACCACGCTGGGATACGTTCCAGGATCGGCTGCGGGAGCGGCGCAAGGAAGTGATTGGAACGGAAGGTGAGTATCGTAAGGCTGGCTAGCGCATTACGTAATCGGGGAGCCACGGCTTTGGCCGTGGCTTTTCTTTGGCTATGAATTTTGTTCGATTATCTCAGCGATTAATTCAGCGGGACGATGGTCGAGGGGTCGGTTAGAGCGATCAATTTGCCCACGGGATATTCTTCTTTTGAAAGTGGAGTCGCCAGTTCGGGATTGACGATGGTCAGAACTTCGCCGCTATGAACTCCCCGCACCAGGAGTCGATCGCTCTCGATGCCGACGACTCGGTATTTTTCGTCGAAAATTGACATAGGGATAGTTCTTTCCTTATGCCTATTAGATGCGAAATCAGGCATCGCGACTCCGACAAAACTGCTGATGGTTACTCATAGGTACCCAAAATGGAACCAATCTCGTAATACGATTTCAGCTTCTGGATTGGATTTCCTTCTCGAAAGAATATCGGGCAAATCAGGAGAAGCTCAAACCAGTCGTCCTGCCAACTCTTGCTCCGCATTGCGGAAGAGCAGTCTTAACGCTCGGATTACGAAGCGTGCCAGCAGGGCGATGACTAGGACGAAACAGATGACGATCGCCGCAGCTGCGTAAGGATGGCGCGTGGCCAGCCAAGTTAGGCCCAAGGCGAGGGCATCTTCGGCCAGACTCAGCGTGATATTGGAGAAGGGTTCAGGAGACGGCGTAATGGCGGCGCGGACTGCGGTTTTTCCTCCATGAGCGGCGAGAGCGATGATAGCACCGAGCGCGGCGGCGAGGAGTTGCTGCGCTGGGGTTAGTTGGCGCGTGGCTCCATAGGCGAGCAAAGCCGCGGCGGGGACTCGGACGAAGGTGTGCAGAGCGCTCCAGATCAGGTCGAATGCGGGGATCTTATCGGCAAAGAACTCGATGGCGAAAAGGATTGCGCTGGCGGCGATTACGGGCCAGGTTTCGAGTATTTGTAGAGCTGGCGGGAGAGGAACGTGACCAAAGCGGGCGAGGAGTCCGAGGGCGGCAACGGTGGCGTAGACATTCAGGCCGGCGGCGAAGGCAATCGCGGCGAGGAGTGCGAACAGCTCGGGGAGCGGGATTTGGAGCCAGTTGAGCATGGGCGCTTCCGATCATGATAGTGGAGTGATCGCGACGCTGGAAGCGCCGCGCCATCAAAAACTTGCTGCGCGGGATTTGACGGCTACAAGAGTGATCACAGCTCAAAACTTGCATCGCTCTAATTGGCGCCAGCTTGCCGCCAGGACGGCGGTGCTACAAAAACATAAAGGGTCGCTATCAGCGACCCTTGGAAGTATATGTTTGGGCTGTGGTTACAGGGTGGATTCAATCTCGAATCCCCAGGCTTCCAGAAGAGGTTCGGGAATGTATTTCGAGTTCTTGTTGCGGCGGGCCCACTCGCGCAAACGAGTCGAACGGAGGTACTGGTCGGGGGTGAGTTTATATTCGCGAACTACCTGTTCAAACTCCGTGATGGTGGGCACAATGGGCCCAATTGGCTCGGGCTTGCCCCAGTTTGGATTTCCGCGTCGCTTCGCCATGAAACATACCTTTCGTAAAAACGGGGAATGAACTTACCGCCAACAAATGCTGTGTATGTATATGATTCTCCGTCGGCTCCCAAGATTCAGCAAACATGATTCAAGCCAGATACCCGGAACATTCTGGATATCTTACTGGTCCCAAAAGCTAATCGGAGACTCAGTATGTTAGGCGAATGGGTGGAGGAAGTCAATCTATTTTGTGGCGGTTTTCGCTGGTTGGCATCGTCTAAGTGATTGTTACCAGTACGCTTACAACGGTTTGCAGGGCGTTGTGCAGGATTTTGCGATGTTTCTCCGTTTCTTGTATGCACACCGATTTTGGGAAGAGCTGTTTTGGGAAGCCCGGAGCGACACCGAGCAAAGACATTACGAGCGTAACGCATATGCGCCAGTGCCGGGTTGATCGAGCTCCGGGCGAGGCTTAGATTGGAAGTACAACCTCTTCTGTTCTGTCGGCAAGAGGGCACGCCGCTGAAAGTCGAACCGGCGGAATGAAAGTTGCCGAAGGAAAGAAGTAAAAACCTCGATGCACTTGAAATCCCTGCTGCTGTGTTCGGATGAGAAGATCGTGCGTGTGCTCAGGCGCACCTTGAGCGACTTGGACATTGGGGTAGACCACTGCCTTAGCGCGGAAGACGCTCTGCGGCGGCTGACGCGGGAGCGGGTTGAGGCTATCATTGTGGATTGTGCCGGTCCGGGAGCGGCTGATGTGCTGCGTTCGGCGCGGAGTGCGCCGGGCAATAAGCGTGCGATTGCGGTGGCGATTTTGGATCCTGATGTAGGCCTGCGCTCGGCATTCGAGATTGGAGCGCACTTCATCCTTTATAAGCCAGTGTCGGCGGAGCGAGCGAAGTCGAGTTTTCGAGCGGCGCGCGCGCTGATGAAGAAGGAGCGGCGGCGCAACTCGCGGATCGCAGTACGGTTTCCGGTGGAGATGTCCAGCGCGGATTCAGACATACGCTTCAAAGTGCACACCACCGATGTGGGCGAAGGTGGTTTGGCTGTGAGCCTGCCGCGGCGCAGCAAGCTGCGAGGACGCTGGCAACTGTTCTTCAGCCTGCCAGGTTCGGAAACGCGAATGGAAATTGCGGCGGAGTTTGCCTGGGAGGGAACGGGGGTACAGGCGGGGTTGCGCTTCCAGGATCCGACGCCGGAGTTTGAGCGGCAGATGCGGGAATGGCTGATGAGAAATTCTCCGGATGTGGAAAAGGACGATCCTCCGGTGCGCTGCCAACTCACGGATTTGAGTATGGGCGGCTGCTATCTTGATATTCCTTCGCCGTTCCCGGTGTCGACTCGAGTGACGCTTTCGATGCGCGCTTCCGAGGTGGAATTGCGATCGGAAGGTGTGGTGCGCGTGATGCATCCCGAAAAAGGGATGGGCGTGGAATTTACGCAAACTACGCCGGAACATCGCGATCTGCTGGAAAGGTTCCTGGGCAGGCTGGCGGAGAACCCCAACGTGTTGCCGGAGTTGCTGGTGGAACCTGAGGGCTTAGAAACTGAGCCGGGGCAGAATTCGCGAGCAGCAGAGCCATCGCATGAAGCTGCCGATCCATTACTTCATCTCTTCCGCAATCACGAGGGGTTGGACGCAGATATGTTCCTAATGGAACTCCGCAAGCAGCGCGGCGTAACCGTTGGAGCTGCCGGCGCTTCGGCGTGATTCGCGAATAGTCTTCCTGCCTCAAGTATCGGTCTCTGCTGGTGCGCTGATCTCCTCGGTTGCCGCGTCAAGTCTTGGGCGGCGAAAACCGTGGACGGTATGAAAATCCGCAGGACTTAAACGGCCCATGAGGTTCAAGTCCCTCCGCCCGCACCACGTTTTGCTGGGGCAGCCTTTGCACGGACTCTCCGATAAGCAAGAATCGACTCTGATCTTTTGTTGTCGAGCTATTGCGCTTCGTCAGCCCGCGCCGTCCGCACACCAAAAATGCCGCGGATTTCGTTCCCATCTGTCGCCTGGAACCGCACTGTGATTTTGGTCTTTCCCGCCGCAATCAGTTCCGCAGGGATTGCGTAATCAGCATCAACAAAATTGGCCTCCTGTTCAGGGCTGCGTGGCAGCGCGACGTAATCGCCAATCTTCTTCCCGTCGACCATAATGTCGAATGTGCTCTTCCGCCGACCTTCGCCGCCGTACGTCACCCACAATACGATTGGACGCGAGTTCTCGATTGGCATATCGAAGGAGAACCAGCCTTTGCCCGTGCGCCCGTGGCGGTTTCGCCAGAGAAGCGGGGCAGATTCCTCTCCTTGCTCGTTGAAGTCGCGCTCCGACTGCATCTCGCCCGGCTGGGCGAAAGCAATCGTGGCTGCCTGAAGCTTCTGTTGCTTTTCCTGCTCCGCTTTGTATTCAGCGGAACGTTTGCTCCATTCTTCGGGGGTGAAAACATCCCAATAGACGGCATATTCCCGGCGCGGAAGTTCATAGAATGGTGCAAACTCAATGTCGTGGGAAAGGCCAACACCGTTTGTCTTAAACCATCCTGGCTTTCCGGATTCCGGCTTGAGCCACTGCTCCAACGGTTTATTGCCGTCGACAATAGGGGGAGCCGAGGGCCCACGCGGTCTCTCATCATCACTATCGTCTCCCCTGACCTCCGGCCCGAGGTCGCCGGCCAGTACGAGCGGGCCCCACATGAGCGCCATGCGGGTGGGATTGTCCGGCAGCGGTTCTTTGCGCAGGACTTTCGGCAACGTGAGATCAACAACGTCGCCTTGCCGCCACAGGCGGGTGATTTTGACGTAGGAATCAGCCGGTGGAATGTCTTTGAGCGATTGCCCGTTCACTTTGACGCTGAAACCCTCCCCCGCCCAATAGGGCCTGCGCAAAGCGAGCGTGAACTCTTTCGGTGTCTTGGTTCGAATTTTGACGGAAGCGGATGAACCGATGGGAAAATCAGTCGCCGTCTCTACCTCCACTCCTGCCCTATCCCATTTCGCAATCGACGGAGCGTAAAGGCCGATCCAGAATTCCTCAGAGCCTTTGTAGTAATAGATTCCAGCCCCGTGCAGCGCATGGCTTTCCATGCTCGTTCCCACACAGCAGGTAAAGTCCTCGAACTTGCCCTGGTATTCGTGTTGCACGCCACGACCGACTGGCAGCATGTACGAGGTGGTTCCATCTCTTGGATCCTGTGAGGCCAGAATGTGATTGAACAGGGCACGTTCGTGGAAATCCGCATAGCGGATGTCAGGGGCGACAGAAAAGAGAGTGCGAGTCATCTTCAGCATGTTGTAGACGCCGCACGTCTCCGCTGTGCGGCCGTCCACCATGTCGTTCAGTTTGTCAGGCTCGCCGAAATATTCGTTCTTACCGTGGCCGCCCGTCGCGAAGGTATAGTGGTAAACGACGCGATCCCAGAAATATTTCGCAGCCTCCTCATCGGACGGATTACCGGTGTACACATACCTCATAAGCACACCATAGAGTTTAGGAACTTGCGTGTTGCCATGCGTGTGAGAGATGGAATCCTTGTCTTCCGAGAGCGGATCGACGATAGACTTCTGATGGAATTTGTCGGCGAGTGTGAGCCAGCGCTCATCGGCCGTATCGGCATACAGGTCTGCGAGGACTTCGTTCATTCCTCCGAACTCAGTTTGCAGCATACGCTGCAGCTGATCATCGTTGAGCTTTGACAGAATCTTCTCAACCCAGCCCGCAAACTTGATCTCCACTTGCAGGGCGGAGGCATTGTCGGTGTACCGGTAGGCATCTCTGAGGCCGGCGAAGAGTTTGTGCTCGACGTACCACGGCGACCATAGGCCGTTGAGATCGAAGCCTCCCGAGCGGATGATGCCATTGCTCAGGTCGACGAAGCGTTGTTTTCCATCGACGCCTTGGCCGTCCTGCAGAGCACCGATATATCCGTCACCCTGTGCGTCTTGAACCTCTTTCAATTGTTCGACAATGTAGTCTGCCCGCTCTTTGAATCGGGGATCGCCGGTGGCTGCCCACATCAGACTGACAGCCGAGAGGTAATGCCCTGCGATGTGTCCGGTCAGGTTTCGTCCGGGCCCATCCCATCCGCCGTAACCTTCCGCCTTAGGCTTGAGCCCTGCACGCTCCCGAAGGAATGCGAGCATCCGATCGGGCTGGAGTTCGAGCAGATATTTCGCATCGGCTTCCTGGGCCGCTTTGAGCGGACCTCCCGTCAACCTCACATGGTTCAGCGGCAGAGGATTCAGTTTGATCGTCTTGCTGCTTTCCAGTTCAGCGGGGTTTTCATTTTGAGCAGACGACTGAGCCTGCAGGTTTACGCAGGCCAACAAGCAAATAAAGAGGACACTCGCCTTTAAACGATCACCTAAGAAATACGGTCTTTCGGCATTTAACATTGCGGACCTCACAACTCGATTCTGCACACTAGAGCACCGAATGCCGTGCAGCGTGACTGATTACAGGTCTGTGCGTTTGTTTCTGCCAACAATTAAGGGAAGACCAAATGGAACTCGCTGCATTAGGCCGGGAGTGGCTTCGAAAGTTGAACCATCTGATCTTGAAGAGATCGCTGCCCGAACAGGCTCGTGCCTTTCATGTCATCGGCGGCCTGTTTTTTCGCTTTCTTCATTTCATCCTTGGCGTTGGCATTAGCGGCCATTTGTGTGATCGCCTTTTGCAAACCAACCGAACCCTTGCCAGTGGTTTTGGCCTTCAGATCGGCGAATGGGAGCTTCAGGTTTTGCGCCAGGTGGATGGCCGTAACGCACTGCTCCAGTGTCTTGAACCCAGCGCACGCCTGCTGCGGAGTCACGGTCGCAGGCAGCATATCTTGTAGCTTGCCAGAGAGTCTGGCATCGTCGTGCAGAACCTGATCGATCGACTTCATCTGTGGTTCGTTCGTGGGGCTGGTATCGGAAGCTCCGGGATTATTCGCGGGCTGAGAAGTGCCAGGAGTTCCACGACCCCCCATTTGTGCAAAAGCCATAACAGATCCCAGAGCCACGAATACAACGAACCACTTCACCATGGCTAACCTCCCGTCAACAATTGTCGCTCGCTTGCAGCAGGAGAATGAACTCCCGCCGCTGATGTTTGGCTCTATTCCAACAGACTAGAACTCGAAGTTCAATCGAACCTCGATGATCCTCGATCCACTCACACCCGAAGTCTGCCCAAAAGTGCTGCCCTGGATGGCATCGTTGATTGCCGAAGAAAACGGTGGATTAACGTCCCACTCCGGGTGGTTGAACACATTCAGGAATACGCCTTGAACATTGAATCTCAGGCCTTCCGCGATGGCAATTGCCTTGGTGACCGACATATTTTCGGTGAAGTGGTGCAGGGCATAAAACCACGGACGATAGCCGACTGAACCCGGCACATTGTTGGGCGTGATTTGAGAAGATGCGATCCCGCTGGCGGCGATGAATTTCGGGTCAATCCAAGCCCTTGAATTGCAGGGCTGGCCGGCCGGACAGGCCGGATTTGAATAGACGCCGATCGCATGCTGGATTTGGGAGGTCGTCACACCGTTTAGCACGACACCTCCGTCGAAGAGATTGTTAAAGGTATCGTTTCCGCCCACCAACTGAAACGGGAAGCCGCTCGTATAGGTGACAACGGTTCCTATCGTCCATCCACCGACTGCTCGATCCAGCAGGTTGTTGCTGGTCAGATAGGGTTTTCCTTTTCCGAAAGGAAGGTCGTACGTGCCGTAGAGGTTCATCACGTTGCGGCGATCTGTAGTATTCGGGCCGTAGGCTAACCGCAAGTTTCGCAGCGTATATTGCTGGGTCATGGCCAGATTCTTGCTCCAAGTATAGTTGGCGTTGAACTGCATGCCATGCCACTGCTTTTGGCGAAACTCGAGTTGAAGGCCGTTGTAATTGGAATACCCCGCCGAGGTGAGATATCCCACTGAGCTACCTGCGTTATACGGATTGGCCTGGAAGAGGTTCACCGGATAGTTTCCTCCGGTTCCGGTGTATTGCAAGTTGCTCTGGCAGGCGCCACCGGCCACGGAAGACGGGGAAATAAGGTTACAAAAATAGTTGGCATTGAAGCCAAAGGGACTAGCAATCTGACCCGCCATGGTGCCGACTTCCCCCAATTGCAATTCCTGAATGAAGGGATTGTTCGGGCCGTAGTCGAGAAGAGGCACACCGGGTCCGCCGGACGGTTCCCCGGCAAAGGCCGCATCGAAAATGGGCGTGGCCTGCTGACCGGCGAAGCCATTGTTGGCGAATGAGGTGATCCCGTTGGCCTGGTTGATCTTCAGATTGGCCTGTGCAGCTTTGAACTGCTGCAGGAATCCGTTTTCAAAAATGTTGACCTCATTGAGGTTCTCGCCCACCCATTCGTGAACGCCATGGTTGCCGACATAGCGAACTTCGATGGCATTACTCTTTCCCAGTTCGCGCTGGAAGCCAACGTTCCACGATTGGATGTAAGGCTGCGCAATATTGGGATTCATACCCTGGAATGGAGATTGCCAGGCCTGGGAAGCCTCGGAAATCTGTGCGGAATAACTGGTCGGTGTTACCAGGAAGGGAGGGATCGAACTGCGGTCATTCACATACTGGTTGAAGTGCAGGGTCCCAGCCTGAAAATCTCCCGGAGCCACAAATGATTCCCCCTGAGTAAAGTAGTTCTGATAGAAAAACGAACCGTAGTTCGAAGCGTACTGCCAGTAGCTTTGATATTGCTCGGTGTAACGTCGCAGAGAATATCCGGCACGTAACACGGTCTTGCCGCCACCGGTCAGCTTGCCCAAAAATCCTTCCGTGAACTGCGGGCTCCACGCAATCCCCACATTGGGTTGTGGGCTAACATTCCACGGATTGTAGGCATGGCCGCGCGCAATGTATGCCGGATTCTGGTCGCCGGGAAGGGAACCGGGATTGAAGAGATTGTTGAGGCCGCTCGGCCCCCACAGGCCCGCTTGGGTAGGACTGTAATAGAGGCCGTTCAAGTCGTGATCGTCTCCGGTGAAGTCCCAGCGCAATCCATAGTTGACCGTGAGATTCGGCCGCACGCGCCAGGAGTCCTGGAAGTGCAACCCCCAGGCCTTCTGCAATTCGTCGAGGTTGAGCGCGCCGAATTGTTGATACGTTTTCGTCTTGGGGTTGATGGGGTGACTTCCACCGACGAATGTAATATCCCCTGTGAGGATGGCGTAATAGCCCTGCATTGACGAGATCTGGGAAGGCGTTGCGGTAGACAGGCTGGGATTACTGACGTTGAAAACGTTGTTCATGGGATCGCCGTTCGCGTCGCCAAAATCTACGTTGTCATAGCCCTGCGGCGGATTCCAATAGTGGTCCTGTTCCCGGTAGAAACTAGCCCCAAAGCTTATGTTATGAGACTTGTGCTGCCATACCACGTTGTCGGAAAGATTGATCAGCGGGTAGAAATTTGAGATTGCCGAGTAGAAAAACGCGCCTGAGCCGGGATTCAAATTATCCGGTCCAGCCCAATAGTTGATA
This sequence comes from Candidatus Sulfotelmatobacter sp., assembly GCA_049280795.1. Taxonomy (GTDB): domain Bacteria; phylum Acidobacteriota; class Terriglobia; order Terriglobales; family Acidobacteriaceae; genus Sulfotelmatobacter. The sequence continues at coordinate 4,660 of JBAPQU010000101.1, read as the reverse complement.
TATCCATACTTCTCGGGGTCGCCGCCTTGTTTGGGGCTGTTGGCTGCCCAGTTGTATAGGAACCCGCCGCGGAACTGATTGATCAACGTCGGCTTAATGGTCCAGTCGAAACCCAGCGATGCCGTGTACGCGTTCGATTTATTCCCGTCGGTCTGGTAGGCAAAAGCCGAACCGGGGAATTCTTGTGGGTTGATCGTGGGTTGGCTGGTCTTGCTTTCGTTCAAGGCGAGATTCACCCGCAAACTTTGCGTGGCGTTGTAGTCCACACGAAAGGTCGGATAGTAGAAGTACTGATTGTTGGGCAAGCGGAATTCCAGCGTCTGCGCGTTGTATACACCGGGCGTCGAAACCAGAGTGCCAAGTTTCTCGGAAGCGTTTATGGCGGTCAATTGATTCGCCACTGCAGGATCCAGCGTGGTTGACAGACCGGGCTGCGCGCTGGCCAAAGTAAACAGATTCACAGTATGTGTCGCGCCATCAGTACCCAGATAGGTGTAGTTTCCCTGCTGAACGGCAGGCGTCATGACGGCTGTGAATGGAAAGGCTCCGTTGGCACCCACCTCCTGCTGTCCGGGAATGCCGTCACGCTCATAACTGAAAAAGAAGAAGAGCTTGTCCTTAATAATCGGGCCGCCCACGCTGCCACCGATATCGGTCTTGTGATACAGGGGTATGGGAATCCCAGAAAAGTCGTTTTGCCAGGGGTTCGCGTTGAATGAAGAATTCTGCAGGTCTCCGAAGATACGCCCGTGGAAGTGGTTGCTGCCGCTCCGGGTCACGAACGTGACCTGCATATTGCCCTGTCCGTAGCCCTGGTTGGCTTGGAGCTGGTCGGTTTGAACCGACATCTCATCGATGTTCTGGATACGTGGCGACGCGGCCGTAGAGCCGGGCACGGCGTTGCCAAAATCCTTGAAGCGGCTGGATTGGCCAATCACTCCGTCGACGCTGGTCACCTGCGCGGCACCGGGCAACCCGTTCCATGTCACCGCCGGGGTGCCGTAAATTTGCGGATTGTAAGCGATGCTGCCCGTAGTTCCTGGGACCAGAGCAGCCAGCGCCGTCAGGTCGCGATCGGTGCCAAACGGCAAATTTTCGATCAGCTTCATGTCGATGTTGGAGCCAAGCACGCTGGAGGTGGCTTCCACCAGGGGCGCTGCGGGTGCGGTCACTTCAACAGTTTCCGAAACGGCGCCTACCTTCAGCGTCACCTTAATGTCTGTGACCAAGCCGGCATGTACCGAGATCGAATCGTAGGCCACCGACGCATACCCGGTCCTGGAAGTAGTGAGCTTATAAGTTCCGATGTTCAGTCCTACAAAGCTGTACGTGCCGCTACTGAGAGTCGCAGCCTTGCGGATCTCATTGGTGGCAATTTCCCGGAGACTGAGTTCCACGCCCGGTACCACAGCGCCACTTTGATCCGTTGCGGCGACAGTGATTGTGCCCTGAGATCCATTTTGGGCGCTCAGGAAGACTGCGGTTGTGACAATCGCTACGGCGATGGCTAGCGAACACCAGAGCTTGCTCTTCATTAATGCTCTCCCTGCAACGGCAAACGTTTACTAGCGAAATACTAATCCACGCCATGCTGATGGTGGATATTGTATATAGCCTACAGAAGAGCGTTCATAGTCTGAATCGTATCGATTTGTCAAGCACAAAAACCACGAGTTATCACAAAAGCGGTTGGGATTGACACCGGAGCGCATAAAGTATACAAAATGAGGGGCTGTGCAAACGTTTGCTCACCCCATGCCTGCGAGACGTTTCGACGCGGAGCCGCCACATACGCAACGGTCAAAAAGAAGACCCAGAGAGCAAGAGGCCAAAATTAAGGAGACGTCCCAGGATATGCAGCACCTGAGCTTGTTTGGAGCCTTGGATTCCCGCGCCATAAGCGAGTCAAATTCCCCTTTATCTTTCAACTGATAAGAAATCAGTCCCTACGGAGTGGCTTCAGTGCTTGACACGAAAAAGACGCAATTGCGAAAGCTCATCCTCATCATCCTTTGCTCACACGGCCTCATCGCGTTAGGCCAGCAACTCGAGAACGATCAATTCAAGATGGTATTTTCCCCGAATGGTCTGACTAGCCTGAAACGGGTGCAGGATGTTTTTGACACCGACTACATTCTTGGGGGAAGAAGTCTCGGGGACGTTGTGGTGCGTTACCGTGTGCCCGGTGAAGCCTGGAAAGAAATCTCGAGCGGGACCTCTGTTTCGCAGCGTTCCCCTGGTGATATCACGTATGAAATCGGACGTGCGGTTCCGACCATTGCTACAGCGAGCCGTGCGAACTCCTCCATCGGGCCTTGGCGAGTGAGAGCACTGAACGATCAAGCCGAGCCTAAGAATTCACGCGACAAAGCGATTCCATTTTTTGCCTGGGGTGACAAGCACGGAACCGAGGAATGGGTGGAATACAAATTCCGCGAGCCGAAACAGGTGTCGTCAGTCGAAGTGTACTGGGCGATTGGCTCCTACGAGGACTACAAGTGGGATTTACCCGTCTCCTGGAAGATCCAATATCGCAATGGCGACGAGTGGAAGGACGTTCAGACCTCGGATAAATATGGCATCGCTCCGGATCAGTTCAATCATGTAAGTTTTGAGCCGGTGACGACATCCGTCCTCCGGCTTCTGGCAAAACTTCCGCAGGATGCAACCTCAGGAATCTACGAGTGGCGGGTGAATACGGATCACGGGAAGGATGTGGAGTCCGTCCCGGAGATCGCGGCGACAGGAGCATTCCGCTTAGAAGGAGATTCTCTGGTTTGGACGATTGAGGCTCGTAATCAGACTTCACAGCCGCTGGAAGTCGGAGATCTCGGCGTCGCTCTCCCGTTCAATACGGAATACGTTCCAGACAAGACCGAGACCTACACAAAACGGCTTATTCGGCACAGTTTCATAGGAGGCGATGGCTCCTACATTTTCTGGATGCGCTGCAATGGGATCGGGCCATATCTGGTGATGCTTCCTGAGGCGGGAGCACACCTTGAGTACTACGATCAACCGGAAGGACGGAGCTTCACTGCTTATGTTCATTCTGCTGGCCGTGGTGTAGACCTGGCGGCGAGGGGCGGCAAATGGCCTTTGCCAAATACCATGCTTAAATTGGCGCCCCAGGGACGGCCGGGCGATTCCGCGAAGTACAGCTTCAAGTTCCGCTGGGCAAAAGACTACGCCGCAGTTCGCGACGTCCTTTACCAGGAAGGCGGCGTTGACGTAAATATTGTTCCGGGGTTGACCGTTCCGACGGATTTGCCGACGATGTTCTCACTGCGCACACACAATAAGGTTCGCAGCATTGATCCCGAATTTCCTGACAAAACTTCTGTGAAGCTCGCCGGAGAGCGCGGCACGGATACTCAGGTTTACTCCGTCAAGTTCTCTCGCCTCGGCGAGAACATGTTGAAGGTGCAATACGGCGACGGGCAATATTTGGCGCTGGAGTTCTTCGTTACCGAGCCGCTGGAGACCCTGATCAAGAAACGTGCGCGCTTTTTGATGACGCATGAACAGTGGAACGATCCCAAGCGCTGGTATAACGGCCTGTATTCGCAATGGGACATGAAGCACCAGATCCTGCGCAGCCCCGATGATCTCGACGGGCTGCAATCCTACGCGGTCGCTTGCGATGATCCGGCGCTCGGTAAAGCTCCCTATCTCGCCGCCAAGAATGTCTTCTTCCCCGATAAGAACGAGATCGCGTCAATCGAGGATTATATTCAGCATTATGTCTGGGGCGGTTTGCAGCAAACAGAAAAAGAACCGTATCCGTACGGGATTTATGGAATACCGAACTGGAAAGTAAACCGCGACAGTCCGGAAGACAATGAGCGCGGCAAAAAACACCTTTGGAGAATTTACGATTACCCGCACGTGATTCTGCTTTACTACAACATGTATCTGATCGCGAAGGACTATCCGGCGATGGTGCATTACCTCGACGCGTCTGGTTACCTGGAGCGCGCCTATGGCACCGCAATGGCTTTCTTCACGGTACCGATGGAAATCGTGAAGTGGTCGGCGTATGAAACCGGCACATACAACGAATTGGTGATTCCTGATCTGATTCATGAGCTCGAACAGAATGGCCAGAGGGGTGAAGCCGACAAACTCCGCGCGCACTGGGAAACCAAAGCGGCCTTCTTCATCAACCAGCATCCCGATCTGTTTCAATCGGAATATCCCTTTGACTCGACTGGGTTTGAATCGACGCACGCGTTGGCGAGATATGCGGTTCAGCGGCTGCAAGATCCGAAAGCAACTGAGTTTCGCAAAGTCGTGAACTCCACCGACGCCAATGAATTTCTTGAAGAGCAGATGCGTTTGAATGTTGCTGACCGCGGCATGGAGCCGGCCTATTTCTGGCTGGGAAGTGACTACCGCGCCAGCGGCAACACCGCCTACACGCTCAGCTACATGTCTCAGATGGGAGGCTGGGCGGTCGAAGACTATGCGTTGAATTTTGCACAGGACCCAATTCCGTATCTTCGCCTGGGGTATGCGTCTTATCTGAGTTCGTGGGCGCTGCTTAACTCCGGCACGGCCGAGTCGAACTACGGTTACTGGTTTCCTGGCAAAGAGAATGACGGCGGCGCGGGCGGAGGATTTGAGCCACGCCCCTGGGGACGGGCCTGGCTGGGGAACA
>JBAPQU010000100.1:0-5399 GCA_049280795.1 Candidatus Sulfotelmatobacter sp. | reverse complement strand
CAACCCTCTCGCGTTTGATCCCTCTACCGGAGATAAGATACGCAATCCCTGGTACGACGTGACCTGCTGCCCGCCCAACCTCGAGCGCACCTTTGGATCTCTGCCCGGATATTTCTATAGCACCAGCGCGGACGGAATCTACTTGCACCTCTATGACAACTCGGAGCTCGACTGGCATTTGGAGAATGGAGTCGGCCTCAAGATCACGCAGAAAACAAATTATCCCTGGGATGGTGGCGTAGGAATCACGGTTAATCCTGCGGGAGCTTCCGAGTTTACGTTTTATCTGCGCATCCCCGGCTGGGCCGATCAAGCGCAGGTCGCCGTGAATGGCAAGAGTGTGACGGGTGCGAAGCCAGGAGAATATCTTCCCATCCATCGCCACTGGGCGCCGGGTGACGTGATTCAGCTAAGCGTCGAGGTCAAGCCTCAGGTGATCGAAGCGAATCCTCGCGTTGCCGATGATACCGGACGCGTCGCAATACAGCGGGGACCGCTGATTTATTGCTTGGAAGAAATCGATCAACCGAGTGGTGTATCCCTGAGCGATGTCGCAGTGAATGCCGGACGTCACGCTGCAGAGCAATTTCAGACCGAGTTCAAGAGTGACCTGCTCGGTGGGATGGTTGTGCTTCATCATACCGGCGCAGTCTATGAGCGGGGAACAGCAGAAACGATGCTCTACTCGCAATACAACAGGGAAGCGAAAAGCAGAAAAGTCGCACTCACGTTCATTCCTTATTATGCGTGGGCGAACCGGCAAGCGACATCCATGCAAGTTTGGAACTTGCTACTGCAGGCGTAGCCGAAGTTGCAGGCTTACCACGAGAGCCGCAGGAGCGAGAGGCCTTGCCGAGGCAGGGCAAATTGCAGTTTGACGCTGCCCTGTTGCATCTCTATCCATGCCGGCGAACTTAGAAGTTGCAATTGGCCGGCACTCAGCAGACGTTCGTATTCATGCTCGTTAGGTGATTGAGGCGAGCCCATTTCTTTCCACGCAGTGAATGCATTGCTATGGTCGGAGTCGATGCGGAAGTGCTCCAGCAGGGCGCGTTTTGCATTTGCAGGCAAGCCGGTGATCGTCATATCGATTGGCGCAGCAGGGAAAGGAAGATCGTCGTCGTGGTAGTTCCAGACTAGGATCTCGACCTTTCGATCTTTCCGCGTGGCGATTGCGTTGACATCCGGCTGTGCCCGCACTCCGGCGCTCACAACTTCCGCGGTTGCCAAGGCTCCTGAGCTGATTACCTTCACGCGCTCGTTGCCCAGCAATCCCAGCATCCGCAATGCATTCAGGACGGGCTTGTCCACGCCGTTCGTCGCCAACTCCCGGAAGCCTGCGAAGTAAGGCTGATCCTCAAATTCAAAAGCCCAGGTTACCGCTCCCAAAAAATTGATGTGTTCTTGACGAGCTAACGCCAGGATATTGTTTAGAACCTCGACGGTATAAGCGCCGTACAGAGGCCCATTGCGATACAAGTTCTGCGGATGTTCTTTAGCAGAACAGGCCGCGCAGCCCTCTGGATCAGATTCTCCCAGAATGATCGGAGTCTGCCGCCATTCCGGAAAAGATCCGACGATCTTGAATCCCTGTTCAATCGCGGTGAGCTGATAGCTAATACCCATCTGCACGTGATCGCCTAGCCACGCCGGAGATCCCTTGGGATGAAAACTGATGAAGTCGAGATGCGAGCCAACCTTGCCGTTCGCATAATTCTTCTGGTGCGCACAATGTTCGAGGAATGCCCGGAGAAAATCTCCAGCTTTCGGGTTGCCCGGGCCCGTGATGTCAGGCCCCCCGATCCGCGCCCCGGGCAGAGCACGAAGGACGCCATCGACAGCAAAATCGTATAGCTTGAAATATTCTTCTGGCGTCCCTTTCCAGTACGCAATGTCAGGTTCGTTCCATACTTCCCACAGCCAGGTGCTCACTTCAGCATCGCCGTAACGTTCACGGAGATGATGAACAAATTGGAAAACCAGTTCGGACCACTTCTGGTAATCCTTCGGCGGGTAGGCCCATCCCGTATAAATGTCGCCGACAGGAACGTGCGGGAAGTCGTGACGATAGGGCTCGGGGTGCGTAGAAAGAGCCTTCGGCATAAAACCAATTTCAACCAGAGGCTTAACGCCGGCGGCGCGAAATGTGTCGAAAATCCGATCCAGAATTACCCAGCTGTAAACCGCTTGGCCGGAGGCATCTTCCGTATAGACGTTGGTAGATCCCCACTTTAAGGAGGCCGTCCCATCGCCGGTCGTTAGTAGGTTGTGAACCCGCACGTATGCCGGTTGCGCATCTAACGCGGCGAGTTCGCCGAGCAGTTTTTTGCCGTTTGGAGCGTAGGTGTAATTGGGCTCGTCGTAGCCGAAATAGTTCCAGACCGGCGAGAATGGTCCGTTGGACTGGTCGACCTGCACCTGGATGCTCACACTCTGCGGTGCTTGCGGCCAGCACGGTCGAGTGAAGAGAAGGAAACCCAAAGAAAATAAAATGATTCGCCATCCGCTGTAAAGGCGTTGGTGCTCTCGAATACATAGTCCCACTAGCAAATTGAAGTTAGTCCGCACACAAATCCCATCACGCATACATTCCGGTATTGCTTCATCGGGTGGAGAAGCTAAAGATGGTGACGGTGTGATAGCGTTCTCCGGGCTTCAACTCGGTGGTAGGGAAGTCCGGATGATTGGGGGAGTCGGGAAAGTGCTGGGTCTCCAGGCACAATGCCGCGTGCAACTCATAAGGTTTTCCGCCTTTGCCTTTGATGGTGCCGTCGAGGAAGTTGCCGCTGTAGAACTGAATTCCGGGTTGATCGGTCAGAACTTTCAGCACGCGCCCACTGTTGGGATCGTAGAGTTCGGCGGCTTCGGCTAGTTTGCCGCCGCCGCTGTCGAGCACCCAGTTGTGGTCGTAGCCGTGGCCGAGATGAAGTTGTTCGTCGCTGGCATTGATGCGGGCGCCGACTGCGGTGGGTTTGCGAAAATCAAAGGGAGTTGCTTCCACCGATTTCAACTCGCCGGTTGGAATCAGTCCGGCATCCACGGGGGTGAAGCGAGAGGCGTGCAGAGTGAGTTGATGGTTGAGGATATCGCCCTGTCCGGCGAGATTGAAGTAAGAGTGATTGGTCAGATTTATGACAGTATCTTTGTCGGTAGTGGCGGAATACTCGATGCGCAGATCGCCCTTGATGAGAGTGTAGCGAACCACGGCGGTAAGGTTCCCGGGATATCCGGCCTCGCCGTCCTTGCTGAGATAACTCAGCTCCACGCCGTTCGCAATCGGTTTGGCCTTCCAGACCACATTATTGAAACCATGCGGGCCGCCGTGAAGAGAGTTCGCGCCGTTGTTCAGCGGCAAGGAATATTTTTTGCCATCGAGCGTGAAAGTGCCGTGCGCGATGCGATTGGCATAGCGGCCGATAAGCGCGCCGAAGAAGGCGTCAGACGGGCCGTTGAAGTTGGCCACGTATCCATCGACATTGCCAAAGCCCAGCACTACGTCGGCGGACTTCCCGTTGCGGTCGGGAACTTTTAAGGACACCACAATCCCGCCGTAGGTTGCGATCCGAGCTTCGTACGCGCCGTCGCTCAGGGTGAAGATCTCGACCGGAGTTCCATCCGGCGTCTTTCCAAAAGGCTCGCTCGTCACCTTCGTCATAGCCTCCATGGTCATAGAAAACAGTGCCAGCCACAACCCACTGATCGCGATGGTTCGCAGGACTCTCTGAAAATCCATGTTCATTTGCCGCTCCTTAACTCTGTCACTGCTCCGTGCTTCGATTTATTGAAGACGCAGCAACTGCAATCAATTTCGGCAGGATGTCTCCCAGCCCATCGTTGCCGCGCTGACCCAAGGTGAAGTATAGCTTGTTATATAAAGGATAAAGCTCGGCATAAATACGTTGCGCCGATTCCTCCGGCAAAAACGCCCGGTGCGAGGGACATATCCTGTCCTGAGCTTCCTCCATGGTTTTGAAAGTGCCTGCGGCCATAAACGCAAAAATTGCCGATCCAAGACTCACTACGCTCTTGGCCGGAACCAGCACGGGACGGCCCAGGACGTTGGCATAGACCTGGTTGAGGGTATTGTTTTTCTGGGGAATGCCGCCAGCGTTGATCACGCGTTTGATATGCACGCCGTGCCCGGCCATGCGATCAAGGATCACGCGGGTGTGAAACGCCGTACCTTCGATGGCGGCGAAGAGTTCATCCTGCGCCGTGCTCTGCAGGTTCCAGCCGAGCGTAACGCCGCGCAGGTTGGGGTTCACGAGCACGGTGCGGTCGCCGTTATCCCAGGTCATGCGCAGCAAGCCGGTCTGGCCCGCACGATAGTTCTCGAGTCCGGCGCTCAAGGTTTTAACATCGGTTCCGGCCCTGGAAGCGATGGCGTTAAAGATGTCGCCCACGGCGGAGAGTCCGGCTTCGATTCCGGTGCGCAGGGGATGCACGCTGCCTTGCACCACGCCGCAGACTCCGGGCACCAGGTTTACCGACGGAGTGATGCCGATGATGCAGGTCGAGGTGCCGATGACGTTGACCATGTCGTCGGTGCGGCAGCCGGCGCCGATGGCATCCCAGTGCGCATCGAAGGCGCCGACAGGAATTGGAATGCCAGCCTTGAGACCAAGCTTTTCCGCCCAGAGTGGCGAGAGCTTGCCTGCGATCTGATCGGATGTCGCGTACTCGCCATCGAGCTTTTCGCGTACGCCCTTTAATAAAGGATCGACTTTGACCAGAAAACTTTCCGGCGGCAGGCCCCCCAGTTGTGCATTCCAGAGCCATTTGTGTCCCATGGCGCAGATGCTGCGCTTCACTTTCCTGGGATCGGTGATGCCGCCGAGCGTGGCCGCGACCATGTCGCAATGCTCGAAGGCGGAAGCGAACTGCGATCGCTTGTCGGGATTGTGCCGCAGCCAGTGCAGCAGTTTGGAAAATCCCCACTCCGATGAGTAGACGCCGCCGCACCATTGAATGGCCTCCAACTTCTCGCGGTGAGCCGCTTCGGTGATCTCGGCCGCTTCACCTTTGGCGCGGTGATCGCACCACAAATAATATTCGCCGAGCGGTTGAAGATTTTTATCGACGGGAATCACCGACGAACCGGTGGTGTCGAGCGCGATGGCCTGCACCTGATCACCGGCGATGCCGGTCTTCTTCAGGACCTCGCGCGTGGCCGCAGCCAGTGCGCGCATGTGATCGTCATGCGATTGCGTGGCGTATTCCGGATCTTCGCGCTTGCGGTGCAGCGGGTACTCGGCGATGGCGGAGTCGAGCAGGCCGCGTTCGCTATCGACCAGAGAAACGCGAACGCTCAGGGTCCCGAAGTCGACGCCGGCTACGATCGCCATCAGCAGGCTCCGTTGTCGCCGGGGTGGTGGTGCATGTCCCAGCCGAGGTAGCGG
>JBAPQU010000099.1:0-28802 GCA_049280795.1 Candidatus Sulfotelmatobacter sp. | reverse complement strand
CCAGGTGCGCGGACTGCTGGAAGAATTTGCCGGCGCGGGGCTGAGCGGGAAGCAAATCTCCGCGATTGTAATTCCGGAGCGCATCGTGGTGCGGCGCGGGGGAGGAACCAAGAGTTGTGAAGAGATTGCCAAATTCGTAGTGGATGCGGCTCCCTCACAAAACGCAGGCGCTCCCGCATGGAGGCAACAAGATCTGGATTGTGCCGCCGCCCGCGCCATTCCCGCCGCCGTGCCACTCGAACTGACCCAGACGGTATGGAACGCCACGCTGCAGCGCTGGGAATTCTCGCTGCGCTGCGCCCGCGCCGGAGATTGTGTTCCGTTTCTGGTTTGGTCCGGTGAACTGGCGGCGGTTGACGGAATTTCGAGAAGCCGAGCGCGGCGTCACTTCACTCTTTCCACGGATTCCTCTGGCGCTCATTCGTCAGCAGGCGCAGGGAGCGAGTCGACGATAAGGCGCGGCCAGACGGCCACCCTTGTTTGGGATCAAGCGGGCATTCGCGTGGTGTTGCCGGTGACCTGTCTCGATGCAGGTGGAGTGGGGCAGGTGGTGCGGGTGCAATTGAAAAATGGTCCGCGAATTTTGCGGGCCGAAGTGGTGGGCGAAGGAATGTTGCGCGCGGCTTTGTGAACGCGACGCTGGAGAGCTCTGGGGCCATGCGGAATACTATGAGCCTAAAAATTAAGAGAATGCTGGTCTGCTTTGCGTTCATGGCGCTGGCCGCTCCTCTGGCTACAGCGCGGCCGAAAGACAAGAGCAAGGCCGCGAAGAAAGATTCGCTGACCGATTATTTACAGCGCATCTCCGGTCCAGCATCGGCCGCCACGGCGCCGACCACGCCCGGTAGTTTGTGGGTGGACAACGGAAGGCTGGCCAACATGGTGGCCGACTATAAAGCTTCGCGGGTAGGCGACCTGGTGACGATCAGCATCAACCAGAACCTGTCGTCGACCAATACCGGTAACGTAGCCACCAGCCGTGCTTTCTCGGCCAGTTCGGGAATTACCGCGCTCGGCGGACATATCTCAACCAGCGGTGTCGCAAACTTGTTCTCCCCGAATTCCACCCAGGCGCTGACCGGCAAGGCGCAGGCCACTTCGACCACCGCGCTGACCACAACACTCACCGGCCGCGTGGCCGCGGTGCTGCCCACAGGCACGCTGGTGGTCGAAGCCGAACGGCAGATCATGATGAACGACCAGAAAGAGACCGTGATTTTGCGGGGCATGGTGCGCCCCGGCGATCTGGACGCCACGAATACAGTGGCCTCGAACAGTGTCGGCGATATGGAAGTTGAGGTCAAGGGCAAAGGCGTTCTCAGCGAGAGCACGCGCGCGCCGAACCCGGTCATTAAATGGATCTTGCGGGTGGTGGGTTTCTAAGAAAGCAATTTTCCGGGAGACTGGCTATGGGGCGGTGTTCGTGGCTACTCGCAGCGTTCGCCCTGGCGGCATTGGTTCTGGCCGGCAGCAACGTGATCGCACAGAGCGAAGACCACAAGGTGCTGATCCGCGACGTGGCCAGCGTGGAGGGGATTCGGAACAATTCGCTGATCGGTTACGGACTGGTGGTGGGGTTGAAGGGCACGGGCGACAAGCAGCAGACTTTTTTCACCATTCAAACCCTGGCCAGCATCCTGCAGCGCATGGGCGTGGAGATTCCGCCCTCGGTGGTGCAATCGACGGTGCAGGTCAAGAACGTGGCGGCAGTGTTTGTAACGGCGAGTTTGCCTCCGTTTGCGCGGCCGGGGATGCCGCTGGATGTGCTGGTCTCGTCGGCGGGCGATGCGCGCAGCCTCGAAGGCGGCCTGCTGCTGCTGACGCCATTGTATGCGGCGGATGGACAAGTGTATGCGGCGGCGCAAGGTCCGCTGGTGGTGGGCGGATATGCGGCGGGTTCTGCGGCGAATGCGAAGTCGGTAAATCATCCCACAGTCGGCCGCATTCCGAATGGAGGATTGATCGAGCGGGATAGTTCACTGGATCTGACCAAACTACAGCATCTGTCGCTGCTGCTCAATGATGCGAGCTTTACCACGGTCGAAGAGGTTGCGGCGGTGATCAATCATGAACTGGCGGCTCCGGCGGCTACGGTGGTCGACAGCCGGCGGGTGGAGATCAAAACTCCGGCTCCGGATGCCGGAACTATTCCTGCGCTTCTGGCGCGGATTGAAAATCTCGAAGTGCGGGTACGGCGCAGAGCGAAGGTAGTGGTGAATGAACGTACCGGCACGGTGGTGCTGGGCAAAGATGTCCGGCTGGGCGCGGTGTCGATCCTGCATGGCAGCTTTTCGATTGAGGTAACGACGACCTATACGGTGTCGCAGCCGAATGCGCAGGCCGGTGGGCAGACGGAAGTGCTGCCCGAAACTAAACTGAAGGCCACGGAGAGCACGGCCCGCAACATTGCGTTGAACGAAGGGGCCAGCGTGGAAGATTTGGTGATGCGTCTGCAGGCGATTGGGGCGACGGCGCGCGATGTAGTTTCGATCCTGCAGGCGATCAAAGCGGCGGGCGCTCTGGAAGCCGAACTGGAGGTGATCTGATGGGCGCGATTTCTGGCCTTCCTATGTCTAGTCTTCCGGCGGCTGGGGTTTCCGCATCCACCGTGCCGCTGCCATCGCCCGCGTTGGGCAAGGGTGCGAAGGCGGCGCGTGAATTCGAAGCGCAACTGATCGGCACGGTGCTGGAGTCTCTGGAAAAGAGCTTTGCCACGCTTCCCGGACAAGACTCGGTGGCGGGCTCGGATGACTACAACTACCTCGGAACGCAGGCCTTGGCGTCGGCGCTGGCGGCAGGTGGGGGTTTTGGCATCGCGCGGCTGATTTCCGAGCATCTGGGGGGCACGAAGGTAGCGCCCGACGGGACGATGCCAGCCCGCTCAAATTTCGTTTCTGGTGGCTAAAGTTTCTGTAACTTCTGCCGATAGAACAGCATGAAAGCCTCGGAGTGAATGAGCACACGAGAACGTCCGGGGAAAATTAAAGTTTCTTAACCGTCCGCCGATGGTTCAATTGCAAGAGGGCAGTTCGGGGGTAGAAAAATGAGAATCGATCCAAATCAAACAGCGCAACAGCTTCCGGAGAGCAGCCGGAGCAGCGGGCAGAGCCCAGCCAGCGGCGACACCCGCGCTTCTGTGGGCAGCCCGCTGGGCGAAGATCAGGCTCAGTTATCGGGCATTCATGCGCAGGTTCAGACTTTGACAGCGCAGGTGGCGCAGCTTCCGGAAGTTCGCCAGGAAAAGGTCAACGCGCTACGCCAGGCTGTGCTTGGAGGCAGCTATCAGCCCAGTGCGGCGCAGGTCGCCGAAGGGCTGTTTGCCCACATGGTGGGCAAAGCTGCCTGAAGCGCGCGCGCAGTGAACGTGACGTGACCGGAACGATGTGACCGGAGCGAAGAAGGGCGGGAGCGATGGCGGTGGAACGAGCCGACCTGTCCGGCAGCCTGAATTTGGAGCAAACCTTGCCGGTAGCATCAGCGCCGGCAGCGCAAGGGCAGGCTGCGTCCGAGGGAGGGCAAGGGAAACCGCGCCGCCTGCCTGCGGAGGAAGTGGACGCGGAGCCGGCGGGGGAAGACTTGGATCAGAAAGAATCGGACCAGCCGCCACACCGCATCGATAGCCTTGCCTGAGAGCCATCATGGAAGTTAACTCTGAAGCTGCTGTTCTTCTTTCTTTTCCTTCCGTCGAAGCCTTGATCGGCGGCGATGAGCCGATGCGGACTTGTCTGGCGCTGCTCAGCCAGATGGAAGCCAGCCTGGATGGCAGCCAGAAGGCTCTGCTGGCGCGGGACCTGGCAGGAATCGAACAGGGAACCCGCGAGCAGCGTGCTTTGGCCGGGGAGATCGAAGCCGTTTTGCGCAAAGGCATCGCGCCTTCGGGGAACGGTCTTGAAGAAGAACTGAGGCGAAGGCGAAACAGAGTTTTAGACGCGGGCCGTGTGCAGGCGGCGTTGCTGGCGCGGGCACGACGCCAGTTGCGGGTTCTGGTCAACATGCTGACCGACCCCAGCGCGAACTACGGTCCCATGCCGACGCCGGATGACGCGATTGCGTCCTCGCGAATCTTTGGATGGAAGCCTGATTGGAAGCGGAAGCGAGCCGGGGAGATCTGATTCATGTCGAGCCTGAATGCCAGCCTGTCCACGGCCTTGAGCGGATTGCTGACCGAACAGGGTGCGCTGCAGGTAACCACCAACAACGTCGCCAACGTGAACACTCCGGGCTACTCCCGCGAAGAGCCGATTCTGGTTTCGAGCGATCCGGTGGTGGTGAGTCCGCTGACATACGGCACGGGTGTGACGCTGCAGGATGTGCAGAGCATCACCGATCCCATTCTGAGTTCGCAGATCCAGCAGCAGACGCAGTCGCAGGGCCAGTACAGCGCGCTGGCTTCGGCCCTGCAGCAGACGCAGGTCAACTTCACCACCAGCAGCAATGATATCGGCACCGAAATTTCCAATTTCTTTAACAGCGTTAATCAATTGTCCACCGACCCTTCGGACCTGTCGCTGCGCCAGGGCGTCCTCACCGCCGCGGGCAACCTGGCCACCAGCTTCAATACCGCAGCCAATAACCTGACCCAGCAGCAGACCAGCCTGGACCTGAACGTGGTGCAGACAGTCGGCCAGATCAACCAGCTTACCCAGCAAATCGCCGGACTCAATGCCCAGGTCAGCAACCTAGAAAATGTCGGAGAGAACGCCGGAACCTTCGTGGACCAGCGCACGGAGGCGATCGACCAGCTCTCGGCATTAGTCGATGTATCGGTGATTCCGAGCGGCAATACTTTGGTGCTCACCACCGCCAACGGCGCCCCGCTGGTGACCGGGCAGCAGAGCGTTCAGTTGACGACGCAGACCAATTCCGCTGGGCTGCACGACGTTTATTCCCAGGGCAACGACATCACCAGCGAAATCACCTCCGGACAGTTAGGAGGAACGCTGCAGGCCCGGGACCAGGGGATTCCGTCGATTAAGTCCCAGTTGGACACTTTGGCCGCAGGTTTGGCTAACGCGGTGAATACGGTGCAGGCGGGCGGCTTCGATCTCAACGGCAACCCCGGGACCAACCTGTTCAATCCGCCACCCGCCTCCGGCGTGGGTGCGGCCGCCGGTCTTTCGGTTGCCATCACCGACACCAAGCTGATTGCCGCCAGCTCCGACGGTACGGTGGGCAGCAATGGAAACGCGCAAGCGTTGTACGCGCTCAGCAGCCAGCCGCTGATCAACGGGCAGAGTCCCTCAAATTATTACTCCGGCATCGTCTTCAATGTGGGCAACGACGCCGCCAACGCCTCGGTGGAGGAGAGTGCTTCGAGCCTGGTTGTGCAGCAACTGACCGACCAGCTCTCGTCGGTCTCTGGAGTTTCACTCGACGAGGAAGCGGCCAACGTGGTGCGCTACCAGGACGCCTATCAGGCGTCGGCGCAGGTCATCACCACCATCAATGACATGATGTACACCGTCGTCAACATGAGCACGTTGACCGGATAAACCTGCCATGCGCGTGAATCCCAATCCGTATCCCGACCTGCTCGCCGCCGTGGCCCAGACCCAGCAGCGGATTCAAACCGACGAGCAGCAGATCGCTTCCGGACTAAGCGTTAACTTGCCCTCCGACAATCCGGCCGCGGCAGCAACGCTGGTGCAGAACTCGGACCAAACCTCGCAAGCCGATCAGTTTGAGCGCAGCATCGGCAGCGTTCAGGGTGAGATACAGAATGCGGATTCGGCCCTGAATTCCATCACTACGGCCCTGCAGCAAGCCATCACGTTGGGAGTCGAGGGCGCCAATGGCACGGTGAACAGCGACGACCGCGCTGCGATCGCAACCCAGATTCAGGGCATCCAGAGCCAGTTGCTGAGCCTGGCGAACCTCAGTTACCAGGGCAACTATGTATTTTCCGGCACCAACACCCAAACCGCAGCTTATGTCCTCGATCCCAGCTCCACTTCGGGCGTGACCTACCAGGGCAACGCCGGAGTGAACAGCGTAACTCTGGGCAGCCAGTTTAGCCTGCAAACCAATCTTCCGGGCTCGCAGTTATTTTCCGCTCCCGGCAGCGATATGTTCCAGAGCATTCAGGATCTGATCAATGGCCTGCAGAGCGGCAATGGCACCGCGATCGGCACGGCGGTCACGGAAGTTGGCAACGCCATGAACTATATCGATGGGCAGAGCACGTTTTACGGCAATGCGCTGAGCCAGCTCAACTCGCAGCAAACCTACCTCAGCGGTGAGACCACGCAACTGGCGCAGGAGGAAAATACCATCGGCGG
Source organism: Candidatus Sulfotelmatobacter sp. (assembly GCA_049280795.1). Taxonomy (GTDB): domain Bacteria; phylum Acidobacteriota; class Terriglobia; order Terriglobales; family Acidobacteriaceae; genus Sulfotelmatobacter. The sequence continues at coordinate 22,524 of JBAPQU010000099.1, read as the reverse complement.
TGCCGACCTGACCAACGTGATCAGCAATCTGACCACTTCCCAAACTTCGCTGGAAGCGACGCTGCAGGCAATGGGTCAGACCTCGCAGGTCGATTTGTTTGATTATCTGAAATAAGGGGGGAAGAGAACCGGAGTTCAGATGCTCTGGTTCAGAGCGTCTCGCGCGAGGCGCGTGCCCATTGTGCGGCGGAGTGGATTCGCGCCCATTGCGCTTCAATCCGCGCCCGCTCCATCAACAATTGGGTATGAATGGAAGGCAGAAGCTCGCGCAACCGTTCCACATTGCGGCGGTAGGTATCGAGTTCTCGGTCGAGTTCCGGATCGCTTCCGTTCACGAGGAGAGGCTGCGCGCGCAAGCCTGCGCCAACTCGCAACAGTTCGGAAAGCAGCGCGGCGATGAGGTCGGGCGTGATAGACGCGGGCTGACCATGACTTGCCGCCATGCTACTCAGCCGGGAATGCAGACGGCGGTTGGCGTCCCGTAAGTTCTGCAAAGGTGACACCGGGTGGGATGAGATCACGCGTTCCACTCGGTAAAGGGAGTTTCTGGCGAGGGAAACATCGGGCTAGCTTGAGTTGGTTCCGCGGATTGCACTGCAGATGGCAGCGTACGCCTTTCCACTTCCTGCCATGCTTCGTAGACCGTAGTCAGTTGAGAAATCTGTTGTTCGAGAATGTTTCGCGATTGCTTTCCCTGGGCATCGAGCAGACCCGCCCGCAGCAGAACGTAGAATCGCTCGAGATTTCTCGCCACCATCCCGCCCCGCTCCATGTCGAGGGTGCCCTGCAATTGACCAATCACCATGTGCGCATGGTTGATCAGGCGGGTGCGCGTTTCGATGTTGCCGTCCGCCATGGCGGCGGCGGCGCGGCGCAGGTCTTCAATGGCCTGCTCGTAGAGACAGAGAACCAGTCGCATCGGGCTTGCGCCGCGTACGACCGCTTCACGGTAGGAAGATTTGGCGTCCATAAAATGTTATAGCCCCGAAGTGAGAGTGGGTTCGCTTGAGATCAGCGATCCTGAAGCGGAGGTGCCCGAACCCAGCGTGCCCAGAGTTTCCGTGATCTCCTGCAAGAGCAGCGGATAGGATTGGAGCGAGGCATTCACCGAGTCATATTGCGCCGTCAATGCTGCCGTCTGGGTCGTCAGGTTAGCCTCGAAGTTACTGATGCTGGTGGTGAGATCGGTTCCTTCGGCCTGGTCCTGGGACAGATCCACGTTCAACGGACCGGTCGTGGGATCGGTCAAGTTGGTTAAATCGGCGTTGAAATTGTTGGCGAAGCCGGTGCCTCCCGCATTCTGAAAAAAGTTCACCACCGCCGACGGGTTTGAGGCCAACACATCGGCAAAGGTCTGGCCAGCGGCATTGGAACCGACGGTAAGCGTGCCGTCGTTATTCATGTTGATGCCGAGTGAGGCCAGGTTGACCAGGCCGTTGTTGCCGCCGATGGCATAGGCCGCGTCGGTGAGCATGCTGGATTGCAGCGAGCGGAGGGAAAGATCGGATTCGAGCGGAGGCGCCGGGATGGAGCCGGTTGGGTCGACTACGTATTGCGTGTTGATGGTGCTGACGACTGCATTGTAAGCGGAGACGAAGTTCGTGACGGCGTTGGTGATCTGATTTTGATCCGGGCCGACCGTGAGCTGCAGTAGATTTCCGTCGGACGGGCTGAGCAGATTCAACGTGACTCCTTGAATCGCTCCCGTCACAACATTGCTGCTGCTGCTGAAGGGCACGTTATCGATGAGCAACGAAGCGTTCGTGCCGCCTACTGGAGCATCGAAGGTCAAGGTCGTATTACTGTTATTGGCGATGGACAACGCTCCGGCAGTCCCTGAACTCTGGCTGAATAAGGCTAGACGAGAGCCGTTGGTATCGCTGACTACGCTGGCGGTCACTCCCCAGTTGTTGGCCGTGCTCTGCGTATTGATATAGGCGGCCAGGGTGTTGAGGGTATCGTTGCTGCCTTGAGTGATGGGGATATCGAAGGTGTTTCCACTTGCCCCTCCTACTTGTAACTGCACGTCGCCGGTGGTTTGTCCGCTGGCCAGGAACGATGTATCGGCGCCGGCGGCGATGGGGTCGGTGTACAGCGTGCCCGTGGTGGCCAGACTGTTGACCACAATGTTGTGCGTTGCAGTAACCGCCGAGCTTTGAGCGGTCGCGGTTAGAACAGAAGTGTCGGAAGAGTTTGCGGCCTGGGCCGCAAGCGCTCCGGTGGGGTCCGCGAGTGCGGCGACAGCGTTCTGCAGGCTGGTGAGATTATTTTCTTCTCCCTCAAGCAAGCCCTCCTGCGTAGCCAGGGTTGATTGCTGCCCATCCCACACAGACAACTGTCCGCTCTGTTCGGAGACAATCTGCGACACCACGGAACTTACATCGATTCCTTGTCCGGAGAGGATCGTTGAAGGATTTAAGCTAACTCCCATGGTTTTTTCCTCCTGCGCCGCCGACCGGCTTCACTTCGCCGGACGTGCTCTGCTGGGCCAGTTCTTCCGTGATCTGGCTGGCGAGGTTGAGCATCTGCTCACTCGGCACTTGCAGGATCAGGCTGCCTTGCTGGTTCACAAATTGGTAAACCGCAATCTGATCCGAGGTGTCCCATTGCACTTTGACGGCATCTTCCGGACCGGGAACTTCGGCTGGCGCAGTTTGTGTAGGAATATTTTCCCTGCTTGAACCAGTTCCTGCGCCGGGAATCGAAGGAGTTTCCATGCGCACACTTCCGCGTTCGACTGGAGCTTCAGTCGAAGGAGGAAATATGAGAGCGGAACTCACACTCATATCGAGTCACCCAAGTTAAGAGCAGCAAGTTAAGAGTCGGAGGGAGGCAGGTTCGTTAGCCCTGCCTCCCGCCGAACTGGACTTACTGCAGCAGTTTCAGTACGAGCTGCTGTTGTTGATTGGCCTGGGCCAGAGCCGAAATGCCGGTCTGTTCCAGGATCGAGTATTTGGTCAGGTTGGCGACGACGGACGGAATGTCGGCAGCCGTGATGGTGTTTTCCGCCGAGGTGAGGTTTTGCACCTGGCTGTTGATGACGTTGCTAGCCGCAGTGAGCCGGTTGACGCTTGCGCCCAGGGTGCCGCGTACGCTGGCCACATTCGTGATGGCAGCGTTGATAAGCGTCAGCGCCGTTTGCGCGTCGGTCTGCGTGCTTAGGTCAGTGGTAGCCAGGTCGACCGCCTGGGCGCCGCTGCCATTGGTGATCGCCGCCGTCGAGAGGCCGCCAATCTGTACGGCGATTTGCGCCGATCCGATGGCGGTCGAGTCACTCAGGAAGATGTTGGTGGTGGTCGAACCGCTGGTCGTCGGGTTGGTGTAGGTTCCGAGCGCGGTTTCAGTGTTGCCGGAACCTATCGCAACGTCGTTGTTGTCGTTGGGATCGGTAATAATCAACTGCGTCGCAGTGCTGGATCCGACGGTGCCAAGATACGCATGCAGCCCAGCGGCATCGCTTGGGTTATTGATGGCGGCTATGAGAGCTCCTACGGTCTGGCCAGCGGCGGCGGTAAAAGTAAAGGTCTTTCCCCCGGCGGTATATTGATCGACACCTCCGGTGGTTAACACCGTGGCAGCGGTGATTGGAGTACCGACGGTTCCGGCATTGCCAGCCAACTCGTTGGTATTGACAGTTGCCGCTGCAGTGGTCGTCGTATTGGTGAAAGCAGTGGGTGCGCCCGAGACGGGTGCGCCTAAAGCGGTGTCGTCGGTTGTGACGGCGAGGTCAGCGCGAGCCTGAGGATCGGTAATCTGGAGCTGGCCGCCGACGAGCGCTGCCTGGGCTCCGACCGTGGTGTTGCCGTTGATCGCATTGATAAGGTTTTGCACCGTTGGAGCGGTCGAATCTGCGACGGTTTCACCAGCGACAATCGTTGTCGCCTCACCAGTGACAGCAAGGTTGTTGTTGCCAGCAGTGTCTGTGATTTGCAGTTGTCCGTTGACCAACGATGCCTGTAAGCCTGTGGCCGCGCCTCCAGCGACGGTGATGGCCGCAGCTCCGGAGCCCTGGGTGACGCCGGTGTTGATGGCGTTTATCAGGGTTTGTACGGTGGCAGTGGAAGTAGCAGCCGAGGTGTAAGTTGTGGCTACGCCGCCTCGGGTGATGGTAAGGGTTCCAGCGGTCTGGACCAGACCACTGGCAGCGGTAAGAGCGGTTCCGGCCGTGATTTGCACGTTGGGGTTTGCCGCCCCGGCTGCCGCAGTGTAAGTGAAGGTGGCGCCGCCGGCCGTGACCGAGGTGGTATCGCCAACCGTCAGAGCGCTTCCCAGCGTTAAGGGAGCGGCTGTTCCGCTGTTAATGCTATCTACCTGGTTTACGTTGGTCGAGGTGCCGCTCTGAAACACGGACTGTCCGTTATAAGTTGTGGCAGTGCCAATCTGATTAATTTCCGCCAGAATCGACGCATATTGCGCCTGAATCGCGGTGCGTTGCCCGTTGGAAACGGTGCCCGTTGCCGATTCCGTTGCCAGTGTGACTGCGGTATTCAGCAGGTTGGTGACCTGGGCGAGCGCGCCATCGGCGAGTTGCAACTGGCCGACTCCGTCATTGGCGTTTGACACGGATTGGGTCAAGGCGCTGATGTTGGCTTGCAAGCCGTTGGCAATTGAGAGACCGGCGGGGTCGTCGGCGCCACTGTTGATGCGCGACCCTGAAGCCAGCTGCTCCAGTGTGTTGTTCAGAGCGCTGGACGTGAGAGTGAGTTCGTTTTCCGCCTGAAGGGACGGAATGTTATTGAGAATTCCGAGAGGCATTGTGTTTCTCCTTTTCTGAAAGTTGGTCCCGCCTGCTTGGAACCGCCTCCTCAGCCATGCATCTCTGCGGAGTCCCCGTTCCACTTTCGTGCTCGGAACCCGAATGTCTGTTGTCTTCATCGGCAGTCTCTCTTTTCGCTTTAGCGGCTTCCACGACGTCAAGGGCTGTCAGTAGTAATCCCTAGGTAACGAGGGGCGTTCATCGCGCAGTACAAGACGCCATCCGGCTTCGCCGATAGGCACCCTTAGGGGCCTATGAGTACTGGCCGCGAGAAATGCTCAAGCGCGCACTGAGGAAAATATGATCCGGCTTACTCGTCTCAATAATCAGCCCCTGACTGTGAACTCCGACCTCATCAAGTTTGTGGAGCAGTCTCCCGATACGTTGATCACGCTGGTTACGGGAGAAAAGATTGTGGTACAGGAGAGTGCCGAGGAAGTGCTGGCGCGGCTGATCGAATTCCGGCGCTCGGTATTACAAGGGCTATCTTTCGCATGGGATAGTTCGTCTTCGCACGTGCAGCTTCCCCGAAATCCCGAACTTGTTAAAAGGGAGCCGGGAAAGTGAGCCTGGATAAAGCCAGCCTCAGCGGGATCATTCTGGCTGTCGGCGGAATTCTCGCGGGGCTGTTGCTCGAAGGCGGAAATATGGGCCAGATCCTGCAGCCCACGGCCGCGATGATCGTATTTGGCGGGACGTTGGGAGCGGTGATGCTGCAGTTTCCTCTGGAAATTATTTTTCTGGCCTTCCGGCAATTGGGTTCGGTTTTCGTCACGCCCCGGCGGGATCAGCAGGCAACGATTCGCCGGCTCGTGCAATATGCGCAAAAGGCGCGCCGCGAAGGCATCGTCTCGCTGGATGCGGAGCTAACCGAGATCGAAGATCCTTTCCTCAAGCGCTCCCTGATGCTGGCGGTTGACGGCACGGAGCCGCAGGAGTTGCGCAAGATTATGGAGCTGGAACTGGACAACCAGGCAGAGCACGAAGAGCAGGTTCCGCAGGTATTTGAATCTGCGGGCGGATTCTCTCCGACGATCGGCATTATTGGAGCGGTATTGGGATTGATCCAGGTAATGCAGCATCTGGACAAAATCGATGAAGTGGGCCGAGGCATCGCGGTAGCCTTCGTGGCGACCATCTATGGAGTGGGGGCGGCCAACCTTCTTTATCTGCCAATGGCGGGGAAGATGAAACTGCGCATTCGCGATGAACAAATTATGCGGGAGATGACGTTGGAGGGAGTGGTCTCGATTCTGGAAGGGATGAATCCGCGCATGCTGGAAACGAAACTGTTTGGTTTTCTGGTTGAAGCCGATCAGATCTCTGAACAAAAAGAAGAGGTTCTCAAGTGAGCCGCCGGCGCAAGCGGCCGCAGGCACACTCCAATCATGAGCGTTGGTTGGTTTCCTACGCCGATTTCATCACGCTGCTGTTTGCCTTCTTTGTAGTCTTGTACGCTTCCTCGCAGGTTGATAAGCGAAAGGTCGGCAAGCTTGCTCTGGCGATCCAGATTGCATTTCAAGAGATGGGAGTCTTTCCGGCCTCAACCACACAAATACCGCTGGACAACAATGAGCCGATGCCGTTCAGCACAGTGCAGGCAATCGAGAACGTGAAACACAATACCGAGATTGGGCGAATTGCTTCTCATCCGGAAGACTCTCTGGCTGCCAGCTCCTATGAAACTGATCTCACCACTTTGCAAAATGAACTAAGAGATGCACTGAAGAACGAGATCGCGCTGCATGAGATCACGTTACACCGTGAGGCAGACGGGCTGGTCATAAGCCTGAAGGAATTCGGTTTCTTCGACAGCGGTTCGGCACGAATCAAGCCGGAGTCCGTGCCGGCACTCGATCGCATTGCGTCGATTCTTGCCATCCGCACTTGCCGGATACGCATTGAAGGCCATACTGACAACATTCCGATTCATACCGCCCAGATGGCGTCCAACTGGGAACTTTCCACCGCTCGAGCCACTGAACTGATTCGGGTTTTGATCACAGACCATGGCTTTGCGCCGGAGAGGCTTTCGGCCGCCGGCTATGCGCAGTATCATCCCGTGGCCAGCAATCTCACGGCCCCAGGGCGGGCCCAGAACCGCCGCGTTGACATTGTGATCCTGGGTGCGCAAGTTGAAGCAAGTCCCGTTCTTGAATCGGACTCAGCGAGGAACCCATCTCCGCGCTCTCGCTGATCCATCTTCTTCTCGAGCTAAAGGCCCCCCGCCGCGTGCCGATGGAGTTCATAGATGCTTGCACGGACAAGGTGCACCACCTTGTCTGAGCATTTACCCGCGTGAGCCAGAAACACAACAAATCGCAGACCAAGGTGCTCATTGTGGATGACAGCGCCTTCATGCGTACAGCTCTTTCCCGCATGGTCACTTCCGATGTAGGTCTTTGCGTTGTCGGCACGGCAGCCAGCGGTACCGAAGCTCTGCAGAAAGTAGCGTCCCTCGATCCCGACGTGATTACCCTCGACGTAGAGATGCCGGGCATCGACGGGCTGGAAACCCTTCGCCGGATCATGGCTCAGTTTCCACGCCCCGTCATTATGGTAAGTTCGGCCACGGTGCATGAGGCTGAAATTACTCTCGATACCTTGGAAGCCGGGGCATTCGACTATGTACCGAAACACCTCTCCTCTACCTCGCTCGACGTTGATCACATCCGCGGAGATCTAGTAGCGAAGATCAAGGCTGCCGCGGATAGGCGGATTGCAAAGGTTGATTTCAATCTTCAGCGCAAGCCGCCCCGCGCCGTGCAACAGCCGGCACGACAGTCTTTGTCTTTGCCTTCGCCTTCGCGTGTAGCCCCGGCAATTGTTGCGATTGGAATCTCGACCGGAGGTCCCAAAGCCCTGCAGGATATTTTCCCCACTCTGCCGAAAGACCTTCCCGTTCCAATTGTGGTGGTGCAGCATATGCCGCCTAGTTTCACCGCGCCATTTGCCGAGAGGTTGAATAAGCTGTGCGCGATTTCCATACGCGAAGCATTGGATCGAGAAAGTGTCCGGCCAGGAGTTGTTTACATTGCTCCAGCTGGATTTCACATGACGGTGGAGTGCCCGACCAGTTCTCGAACCGTGATTGGCCTTTCAAATAAATCTGAGAACCAGGCCCACATCCCCTCCATCGATGTAATGATGCAATCGGTGGCTGATGCCTTTGGCTCCCTCGCCATGGGAATTATCATGACCGGAATGGGATCGGATGGGGCGCGGGGGATGGAGGCGATTCATCGGGCGGGTGGTTTGACGGTTGGTCAGGATGAAATGAGTTGTGGCGTCTACGGTATGCCCCGCGTGTGTGCGGAAATGGGCATTCTCGACCGGGTTGTGCCGCTTTCGCAAATTCCCGAGGAGATACTGCAAGCCACGGGCTACCGGAAAACGAGCGTGGGTTAAGCTGACGCGTCCCAACGAAGAGGGGCTTTATCCAGAGGATCAGTGTCCAAAACTTCTCGCACTTTCCTCAAGAGCACTGGGATGGAAAACGGTTTGGCCAGGTATTTCCGGCCATTAAAAGCTGCCTGACACTGTGCGAGCTGTTCCCCATAGCCGCTCATGAGAAGAACCCGGACATTCGGACACAAAAGTAGGAGTTCATTTGCCAGTTCGTGACCGCTGATTCCCGGCATTACGAGATCAGAAAGAAGCAAGTCTACCCGCTCGCCACAGTTGCGGTGAGCTTCCAGCGCCTGAGCCGCACTGCCGGCGACAAGAACTCTATATCCGGCTGACTCGAGGGCTTCGCTGGTCGCATTCCGAACAAAAGCTTCATCTTCGGCTAGAAGAATGGTCTCGTTGCTGGCCCACTGCTGGGTGTCCTCAGAGGCTGCGATAAATCCTTCGAAGGTGGTTGCAGGCGTGAGGCTGGCGATATCGGACGCTTTCCTCTCATGGCTTGCGTCCTCGAATTCGGCACGAAGATTCAAAGGTGGCTCCTCCAAACTGCTCATCCTCTACAGCAGATTCGTGGCCATCTTATTTTTTAGAGCAATTAGCGGCAATCGAAAGAGCACCTGTCATTTAGCTTCGCAAGCAATCTTCTCCACGAGTAGTCTTTCTAGTGGCCACGCTTTCTGTTCCGGGATACGCGCGGAGATTGTTCCCAATGCGGGAAATTTGAATGAGCGCAACGGCTTTCCACTACTTCTTGGCAGGATTGTTATTTCGGCGCGCTGAGAATAGTTCCCTGGGGATCCAGCAAAAGCTTGCGTGTTCCGGCAGGAGCAGATATGCGAAACGAAGTCTCCGCTCCTTCGGCAAACACTCGAGCCAATAGCACGGGAGCTTTGCTACCGACCACTGCGTACAGAGGGACCGACGTTACCAAATCTTCCGGTGCGTCCTTTTGTTGTATGGTGCCGGTCACGACCGTAGTGTTGGCCTTCACCGAGAATTTGACATTCTGCAACTCCAGCCGGGGCAGGGAAATGCCGTTTACCCAGCCGTCCAGGAACCAGTCGAGCGAGGCCTTGCCTTCATAGCGGAGCGAAGGCGGAAGATCCTCGGCAAATACATCCAGCAGTTCACGGGTGCTGATGGTTTTTCCCGCGTAGCGCTCGCGCACCTTGCGCAGCGAACGAACGAAGGGATCGTCGATCCCGCTGAGCCTTGAATCCTTTCGATCAAGCTCGGCCGCATCCCGCAACATGGAACGCAGCATGTGGAACAACCATGTTCCGCGCCCATAGATAATCGCTTGGTAGCCTTCTGGAAAATGGGAAGAAAGGAGCCGGCTTCCCAGAGTAACGGGGCCTGCGTCTTTCGGAAGATTGCCGCTCTTGTCTTTCATGACCAGGTCACGCCGATATTTTTCCATGATTTGGCGGAAACCCGCAGGCTTGTCCTCGTCAAGAATCATCAGAGAACAATAATTCGCCAATCCCTCGGAGAACCATTGATCACGATATGTGCTCCATGTGATCAGATCACCCCACCACTGATGCGCGGCTTCGTGCGCCGGAACCTGCTGGTCAAGCAACGTGGTCGACGCATTCATGTGAATTTCTTCACGTTCCTCCCGCGTCAGGAAAGCGTAGGACGAGAGAAAAATCAACCCGGGCCAGCCCTGACTCTCCCGTCCGGGCAACTGCGTCAGGGCCAGTTTGCTGTAGGGGAAAGGACCGAAGCGATCTGCATAGTAACGAATCGCCCGCGCGGTGAACTCCGCCACCGCGGTTGCGTTTCGCGCCGGCGATGGGGTGGGCGGCGCGATCAACGGCGGCGGGATTTTACCCAGCCCCGACGGGGTTGGCTCAGGCTCGACCTGTGGTGTCGGCGTGGGGAAGTTTCGTTCTACGCCGCTGGTTGCGTAGGCTTCCACGTCGACATCTCCAGCTTGCGCCGAACCTCGAACATACTTGCCCAGATCGAACCCAGCGACCGGAATGGGGCGTTCTGAGACCCAATGCGTCACCTGCTCTTCGCCGGAGTTCGGCGGCACATGGGACGCGCTGGGTCCGGAGGATTTGGATGGAGGAACAGGCTTGCCAGTGGCTACCAGAATCCACCCGGGCGGGTAGCGAAATGTTAGATCAAAATCGGACATTGCCAGCCCGCGATTGGGATACCACATACCGCGCTCGCCCACATAGAGCAGTCCATTACCAGCTTCCGCCAACACCTCTCCACCATAGACAAAGCGTAGGTTGATGGTTTGTCCCTTCTTTGGAGGGGCGCGCAGAATCACGGCTACCTGGTCATTCCCATTCCGCGCCAACTGCGTTCCCTCTACCGCTGGGTTCTGAACGAACTCAACGGGTCTTCCGTCCTGCTCCACAGTTTGAATCTTCAGAAAGCGGGACAATTCGAAGACCAGGAAACGATCTGCGTCATGCGACACATCAAGACGCAGCTTTACTTCGGCATCGAGTTGCTTGGGTGGACTTACGTGCGCGTCGATCACATAATCGCGAACGAGGATCGGGTCTTCACGAAGTTCTTTCTCTACCGGCGGTGTGTTGGAATTCTTTCCTTGCTGCCGCTGAGCCTGCCCAGTATCCTCGGCTGTGAATGAAGTCCAGACGTCGTAATAAAGAGTTCCGTTTGCGGCGGACCGCGATTGCCCCGCTTCCACCTGTTCATGGGTCGTCGAGTTGTAGATTACATCGAAGACGCCAAGCTTGTTTCCCTGCAGGCGGACGTGCAAGAAACGATCGGCAGGTCCGGAGGCGCTGAGGGGAGAATTCTGGAAGTTTGCGCTGCCATCGACCGGGAGCATTTCGCTGAAAGTTTCAAGTAATCTCATCGCATCCGTCTGAGCCAGATTGCGGGCCGCATCGTCCCATCGGGCAACAAATTCCTGCGCATCCTCCGGCGCTCTGAGGCCCGGCTGCAACTCAGCGGCAGTGTTGTCGTTGAAGCGGAAGTAGCCAGTGGAGAAGCGCTCTTCCAAAATCGTCGTCCCAGTGAACAGGCCCATCGATCTTCTCTCCACTTCGTTGGGAGGAATCAGCAGCACCTCTCCGTCGCCCTCAAAAAATGCCCCGGTAATCCTGCCGAGCACGTCCTGGGTGAAGGCGATGGTGCCGTCGTCGAGCGTGATATGGATTGAGGGCCGATCAAGCGAACCATCGCGGATGCGAAAGACGCGCGTAGGATCCAGCCCTACCCTGCTCAATTGCAGGTAGAGCGACTCTGCCGGTCCGGGCTGGTGTGTAGATGTGGCAGTCGCGGATATCGGAATTATCTGTGGAACTGCCTGCGCGGCACATGGGCGCGGAGAATGTAAGACTGGCAGGCAAATCGCCAGCACGGCGCCGAATCTGCAAACTGCTGTTGGTACTTTGGTCACGTAAATGGGTATGCCCACTGTTGCTAGAATGCGCTTGAATGCGTTTCCGTGTCACTACCTCAATAACAACCTTGATGCTGCTGGCCTCCTCCGTGGCTGTATGGGCGGATACGATTCATTTGAAGAACGGACGCACCATTCTTGCCGACCACGTCCGCGAAAACGGCAGTCGCTATGAATATGACATCGGCGACGACAGTTATGCTATTCCCAAGAGTTCGGTAGAGCGAGTCGATGCCGGCGGCGTGCCCGTTGCTTCTTCGTCCAGCGCCAGCAAGGGCGCGGGCGATCTTCCCGCTTTCATCCCGGCTGACAGTCCGGCAAACGAGGGCGATCTTCCCAAGATCATTGTGAAGGATGGCAAGGTTGACCCCGATGCTCTGGGAAAACTGGAAGGCAAAGGGAATGCGGAGTTGAGCGCCACGGCGGACTTTATCGCCGGTAAATTTGAATTCGAACACGGCAACGTCGATCAGGCCGGCCACTACTTTGACAGCGCGCTCCGGTACCAACCGGAGAACGCAACGGTACTTACTTATTATGCAGCGTTGCTGGTGCGTACGGGGAAACCTTCGCAGGCGCTCACCTACGCGCGGAGAGCCGTTAGTGCGGCGCCGCAGTCGCCCGATGCTTACACGGTGCTGGGATATGCGCAGCAGGCCTCCGACCGTACCAAAGATGCGATTGCTTCATGGAAACATTCTCTCGAGCTGCGGCCCGATCCCGCCGTTCAGCAATACCTGGCGAAGGCACAGCGCGAGCAGAGCGCAGAGAGCGATTTCGCGGAGCGCGAGAGCAGCCACTTTGTTCTGCACTACGAGGGCAAGCAAACTTCGGAAGTCTTTCGTGGACAGATTCTGGCTGCGCTCGAATCCGACTATGACGATCTGGCGCGCGACCTGGGCACGCCGCCGCGCGACAACATTCTGGTCACGCTTTACACTGAGCAGGCTTTCTTCGACGTTACGCGCGCGCCTTCGTGGTCGGGAGCGATCAACGATGGCAAGCTTCGCATTCCCATCAGCGGGCTTAATTCTCTAACGCCTGAGCTGGCACGGATTCTCAAGCATGAGCTGGCTCACTCGTTTATCAATCAGCTTTCCGCCGGACGTTGTCCGCTCTGGCTGCACGAGGGAATTGCCCAGCTCATGGAGCCGAAATCGCTGAGCAGCGATGGGCACCAATTAGCCCAGCTGTTTAAATCCCAACGTAACATTCCGCTGAATGTTCTGGAAGGCAGCTTCATGCAGTTCTCCGGCACTCAAGCGTATGTCGCTTACGCGGAATCCCTGGCCGCGGTTTCCTACATCCGCGATGCGTATGGCATGGGCGATATCCAGCGAATTCTGCAACGCCTGAGCGAAGGCAGTTCGACCGAAGCTGCGATGCGGGCGACCATTCACTCGGACTATGGACAACTCGAATCCGAGGTCGGCAAGTATCTCAACGATAAGTACGGCGAGTAGTTGATTTGCCCGCCGCCAGCGCTTGTGCTAGTTTCGGCTCTAGTCCTCGCCTCGAATGTGCGCCCTATTTCGCCCCCGTGAAGTTGAGCCTGCGCCCGCCCCGGAGTCCGTCCCAAGCGAGTTCCCGAAGATCAATGGCGCTGAGATTGCCGCAACCACCTACGGACAGCGAGTCGCGGGAGATTTCTACGATTCTCTCCGAGTCAGCCCGGAACGAATCTTGTTTGGTTTGCTCGACGTTGCCGGACGCCGCGAGAGCAATCAGATCATTCTTTCCGCGGCGCAGAATATCTTCCGCACGGTCGGGGCTGAGCTGTTTTCGAAACCCGATATCAACGAATCGGAAGCCATGACCGAGCTTTGCCTTCGGCTGAATCGCGGGGTGATGGAAGCCGCCGAGGGGGTCCATTCTTGTCCGGCGTTCATCGGCTGCTATCACGAGAAATTCGGGACGCTGTGCTATACGAATGCCGGGCACACGCCGGCGCTCCTCCGCGATAGCACCGGCATTGCCGAACTCGGGTCTACGGGACTGCCGCTCGGATTGTTCTCGCACGCTACCTCCGACGCTCCTACGGTTGGGATTGAAAAAGGCGCGGTTCTGCTGCTGGTTTCGCGGGGTGTGGTGGAAGGCAAGTGCAAAGAGGACAAAGTAGACGACTTGGAATACGGCTTGGATCGCGTAAAAGAGCGCTTGCAGGCGGATCATTCGCTTACTGCACAGGCAGTTGCGGGGTCTATTTTGAAGAGCGTCGGTGAGTTCATTTGCGAACCCCTGGTTCCCGATGACATGACTACGCTGGTCTTTATGCGGACCGCCTAACATCGCGGGAACAACCTGGAAAATCCTTGTACGCATCACAGTATGGAAACCTGACCTCCCGGGTGGCGGGACGTAGTAAAATGTTGCGAAGGCCAGCCCGCGCCGGTAAGTCCAGGCAGAGCGGCAGCCCTCAAGGAATCCTATGAAAAGACCCTTTCTGCTACTCGTTGCTGTTGCATGTCTGTCCGTTTTCGCTGCGGGACAGGTGGTCGAAGAAATCGTCGCGCGGGTGAACGGCCAGATCATTACGCTTTCGGAGTTCCAGCGCAGCAAGGACCAACTCAAGGATGATGTCAAGCAGCAGGATCCGAACAGCGCGGACAAGGCGTTTGCCGACCGCGAGAAGGACATTCTGCGCGATCTCATCGACCAGCAGCTACTGCTGGAAAAGGGTAAGGACCTCGATATTACCGGCGATACCGACCTCATCAAGCGCCTCGACCAGATGCGCAAGGAAATGAAACTGGAAACCATGGAGGAACTGGAAAAGGCCGCCACGGCTCAGGGGATTTCTTACGAGGATTTTAAGCAGAACATGCGGAACCAGATCATCACGCAGAAGGTGATTGGAGAAGAAGTCGGTTCGCACCTCACTATCCCCAAGGAAGAAGAGCAGAAGTTTTACGACGAGCACAAAAGCGAAATGGAGCGGCCCGAGGCGATCAGGCTCAGCGAGATACTGATCGCTCCGCAAACGCCTCCGGCGGTCGCGCCGGCCACTGCGGGTGATTCCGGCGCGGGCGACAGTTCAAAGGCTCCGGAAGCTGATGCTGCCAAGCAGGCTGCAGACACTGCGGCTCTGGCCGCGGCTGAAGCTAAGGCCAACGATGTGCTGAAGCAGATTCGCGCCGGCGCCAACTTTGACGACATGGCGAAGAAATATTCCGAGGGACCGTCGGCGGCACAAGGCGGCGATCTGGGCATGTTTAAGCGCGGCACGCTCGCCAAGGAACTGGAAGACAAAACTTTTGCCATGAAGGCGGGCGATATCACCGACGTGATCCGCACCAAGCCCGGTTATATCATCCTGAAGGTTACCGACCATCAGTCGGCAGGCATTCCTTCTCTGAAAGAGATTGAGCCTAAAATTATGGATGCGCTGTATATGGAGAAGCTGCAGCCCGCGCTCCGCGCGTATCTAACCAAGCTGCGCGAAGACGCCTACATTGACATTAAAGATGGCTACGTCGATTCTGGCGCCAGCCCGAATGAGACCAAGCCGATTGAAACAGCCACGGCCAAGCCATCTGATTCAAAGAAGCTCAAGAAGAAAAAGAAGCTGGGCGTTCTGTAGCCGGAAGTCTCGATGGTCATGTGGGCACAGCCGCCCTGCGACTCCGCCCAGGGCAGGCTCTCGGCTGTCCCGCCGAGCAGAGCGAGGCGCTGCGATACTCTATGCGCAGGCAGTCGAACTCTCCATCCCACCGCATCGCTTCCTCTTTCTGATTTACACTGATGGAGAATGAAAGAGTTTTATATCTGCGACTGTGCTCGCCACGAGAACAAGATCATCACCGCTAACTTCGTCGTGGTCAGCAAGCAAATCAAACCAAAGAAAAGCGGCGAGCCCTATATTGCCCTCACTCTGGGCGACCGTAGCGGGCAGCTTGAGGCCAAGATGTGGGACAACGTGGAAGAAGTGCTCAATACCTTCGAGCAGGACGACTTCCTCAAGATTAAAGGCCTGGTGAATAAGTACAAGAACCGCTTTCAGCTCACTATCCATAAGTTGCGCAAGCTGGGCGAAACGGAAATCGATTTCTCCGACTACCTTCCCAAAACTACGAAGAATATTGACGAGCTTTGGCAGACGCTGGGGGATTTCGTCAGCTCATTTCAGAATCCTCATCTCAAGTCTCTGGTTCAGGCCTTCGTGTCCGACCCGCAGATTGCGGCGGCATATCGCAACGCACCTGCGGCGAAGACTCTGCATCACGCTTACATCGGCGGATTACTCGATCACGTGGTCTCGCTGTTTCGTTCGTGCGATTTGGTATGCAGAAACTATCCGCAGGTGAACCGCGATTTGCTGCTGACCGGAGTGTTTCTCCATGACATCGGCAAGATCCACGAGCTCACTTACAACCGGTCGTTTTCCTACTCGACGCGCGGCCAATTGCTCGGGCACATGATTATTGAGCTGGAGATGTTGCAGGCCAAACTCGCGCTGGTTCCTGACTTCCCGCCGGAGCTTAAGACGCTTCTCGAACACCTCATCATCAGCCACCATGGCGAGTATGAGTTTGGATCGCCCAAGCTGCCAATGTTCCCCGAGGCGTTACTGCTGCACTACATGGACGATCTGGATTCAAAGATGGAGGCCATGCGCGCGCAGTTTGAGCGGGAATCCGATCTGGATAATCCCTGGACGAGCTACAACGCGTCGCTCGGGCGTCCGCTACTAAATAGCGCCAAGTTTCTCACACCTAAAGTCGCGCCTCCGGCGGATTCTGCTTCGGTCGTTGAGTCTGCCGTTGAGCACGAAGAGGCGGAGGCCGCCGTGGAATCCCGAGAAGAGGCTCCGACCTTGCCTGGCTTCGAACGCTAGTTTTCTTCGAGAAGAAAGTTTTCCATCGCACCATGCTCGACTTCAGTCGATTTGAAATTCTCACCTTCGATTGTTACGGCACCCTCATCAACTGGGAGGAAGGAATTCTCCGCTGCCTGCACCGCATTCTTCGCGCTCATGGGAAGGACGCCGATGACGCGACGATTCTGCAGTTCTACGGCGACTTCGAAGCGCAGGCGGAGCAGGGCGAGTATCGCCGCTATCGTGACGTTCTTCAATCTGCGGTGCGGCAATTCGGGGAGCAACTTGGGTTCGCGCCTAGGGAGGAAGAAATTCATTCGCTGCCAGAGTCCCTGCACGAATGGAAGCCGTGGCCTGACACCGTCGCTGCACTCCGCGCACTAGAACGGCGTTTTCGGCTGGCTATTATTTTCAACGTGGATGACGATCTTTTCGCGGCCACGCAGCCTCAGCTCGGAGTTGAGTTTGACCAGATCATCACGGCGCAGCAGGCAGGCGCGTACAAGCCGTCATTGAAGATCTTTGAACTCGCGTTGAGGTGTGTCGGCGTTCCTGCTCAACGTATCTTGCATGTCGGCCAGAGCGTTTACCATGATGTGATTCCAGCGCAGTCGTTAGGCTTAGCGACGGTCTGGGTTAACCGATCATCGGCGCGAAGGGGAGTCGGCGCCGTCAAGGCAGTGGAAGGGCATCCAGATTTGCAGGTTACCAGCCTGGCTGAACTTGCTACTTACGCCCGGTTTTGATCTTCGTAACGATCCGCTAGAAGTTCGCTGGAATCTTTACAAAGTTCTTCTGAATTGCCCACATCACTAGTTCGGCCTTATTGTGCAGGCCGAGTTTCCGCATCAAATTGAACTTGTGAGCGTCCACGGTTTTGCTGCTCAACCCCAGCACTGTAGCGGCCGCGCGCACCGTCTTTCCTTCCGCCAACAGCTTCAGGACCTCGCGTTCGCGGCCGGTGAGAGTGCGCTGCGGTGAAGGCATAGTGTTGACCGTGCGTTGCGGGTCGCGTCGCAAAAATGAATTGCGGGTCTCATTGTCCATCGCAGGATGGTTCGTGGCATGGTGTTCCCATTGGCTCTGGCCGGTCGCCTTGTGACGACACGCATTACGGACCATCTCCACCAGTTCTTCCACGGAAGTTTGGCGCGCGGCGCAACTCTCCGTCGCCGTATGTCCTTCGAAGGCGGAACTAGTCTGTTCCTGCATGCTCAGGAACACCAGTTTGGTGTGCGGAGACTCGCGCGACAGCAGCATCTCGATTTCAGACACAGCCAGCCCGAACGTGCCGGTGTCGGCGATTACAACATCGGGCCGGCACTCATAAACCTTGCGCAGGCACTCGGCAGCGTTTCCAGCTTCGCTGACCACTTCGATATCGGGTTCGTCATCGAGTAACCGTCGCAGACCCTGGCGCAGGAGAACATGGTCGTGCGCGAGCACACACTGAATGGTTCTGCTCGGGAAAGCGATTTCCTTTGGATCCGTGCGGGGGGGCACAGTTCCTCCTGTATGGCCAGAAAATTTGCGAAGCGGCGCGGAACACCAAAAAAGCCGGACTACGAAGACACAGACGTATGCCTCGTTTTTGTGGCAGTGATCATTATAACAATCATTCAATCTGTATGCATGCGAAAATCCGCGGGCCACAAGTTTTTTCCGTGAGCATGCGCGATACAAGAATCTTTCTCCATCGGGCAACTCCGATGCAATGTCATATCAGGTAGAATCAAGCACTTATGCTGCGCTACTTCACGGCCGGAGAATCCCACGGCGAAGCTCTGGTTGCCTTCCTTTCGGGCTTGCCCGCGGGACTCAAAGTGGACCAGACGTTTCTCGACCGCGAACTCTGGCGCCGGCAACAGGGCTATGGGCGCGGCGGCCGCATGAAGATCGAGCGGGACACTGCTCACATACTCTCCGGTGTGCATCACGGCATTACGATTGGCTCGCCGATTTCGGTTCAATTGGAAAATAGAGACTGGAAAAACTGGCAGGAATCTCTGCCGGTGGGCGAAGGCGATCCGGCTCAACACAAGCGCGTGGCTTCTCCGCGGCCCGGGCACGCCGACCTGGCGGGGGCGCTGAAATACAATTTTCCCGAGGCGCGCTACGTGCTGGAGCGTGCGTCTGCGCGCGAATCGGCAGCGCGCGTCGCGATCGGCGCTCTGGCCAAAATTTTTCTTCGCGGACTTGGCATCGATATTCTCAGCCACGTGGTTGCGGTCGGCAACGTTGCCATGCAGCAAGAAGTTTCCTGGGAACAGATCCAGGCTCTTTACACGCTGGAAGAAGTCTTGCTGAATTGTGCTGACTCTGAAGTCCAGCAGCGCATGAAAGACGAAGTCGACAAGATTTACAAGACCGGCGATTCGCTCGGCGGCGTCTTCGAGGTGATTGCCCACGGAGTTCCACCCGGCCTCGGGACTTACGCGCAATGGGACGAACGGCTGGATGGGTTGCTTGCCGGCGCCATTATGTCGTTGCAGGCTGTGAAAGCCGTTGAGATCGGCTCAGGAATTGCCGCGGCGGCTTCTCCGGGCTCCGCAGTGCATGATGAAATTGGCTATGGTGAAGCGTCGAAATTTACTGGCTTCACTCGCGCTCGAAATAATGCCGGCGGAATTGAAGGCGGCGTTTCGAATGGAGAAGAAATTCGGATGCGCGGTTACTTGAAACCGATTTCTACGTTGCGCCGTCCGCTGAAATCGGTGGATTTCTCTACGCGTGAGCCGGTGAGCGCTGCGTACGAGCGCTCCGATGTATGTGTGGTTCCGGCTGCAGGCGTGGCTGCCGAGGCCATGGTCGCGCTTACTCTGGCTCGCTGTGCGCTCGACAAATTTGGCGGCGACTCCATGGGAGAGACCCTGCGCAACTTCCAAGGCTACTGCTTGCAACTGAAAAACTACTGAGATCTAAATTTCGGCTATCCAGATTTCGATGATCTAGGTTCGATGATCTAAATTGCGATGATCTATCCCATTGTGAAGTTCGGAAATCCTGTTCTCGAAAAGCCGGCGGAGAAAGTCACTGTCTTCGATGAAGAATTGAAGAAGCTGATTGAGGACATGTTTGAGTCGATGTATGCTGCTCGCGGAGTTGGTCTGGCAGCGCCGCAGATCGGCATCTCGCGCCGCATTGCCGTCGTTGATGTGACCTTCAAAGAAGATCCGAATGCCCAACTCGTCCTCATCAACCCGGAGATTATTCACAAAGAGGGTCGACACTCGCAGAGTGAAGGCTGCCTGAGCATTCCTGACTTCCGCGAGAATGTGAGCCGAGCCAAAGCAGTTACGATCCGCGCGCAGGACGTTGCCGGGCAGGTTTTCGAGAAGACTGGCGATGACTTGCTGGCCCGCGCTTTTCAGCACGAAACCGATCACCTGAACGGCAAACTCTACATTAGCCACATCAGCGCTCTCAAACGCGATCTGATCAAACGCAAAATTCGCAAGCTGGTGAAAGCGGGAGAGTGGTAGAAAGTATTGAGTGATTGAGTAATTTGGTGATTGTGCAATTTGCCGCGGTGATCGTGATCGCGGCTTCGTTTTTAAATTACCAAATTACCAAATTACCAAATTACTAAATTGCCTAATGTCTTCCTCTCTCAATCTCGTTTTCTGCGGCACGCCTCGCTTTGCTGTGCCAACTCTCAGCAAGGCAGTTGAGGCTGGATTTCATGTTCATCTCGTGGTCACACAGCCGGATCGTCCCAAGGGGCGCGGTCTTGAACCGGTTTCTTCTCAAGTCAAAGAACGCGCTTTGCAGTTGGGGTTGCGGGTTGTGCAGCCTGAGAGCATCAAGCGCAACGAAGAATTTCAGTCGCAACTCAGCGGGATTAAGCCCGACGCCATTCTCGTGGTCGGTTACGGCCGCATCATTCCGCAATGGATGCTCGATCTTCCGCCGCTTGGGAACATCAACCTGCACGCCTCGCTGTTGCCGAAATATCGCGGAGCGGCGCCGGTTCAGTGGGCGATTGCGCGGGGTGAAACCGCAACCGGAGTTACCACGATGAGAATCGATGCGGGCCTCGACACTGGCGACATTCTATTGCAAGAGGAAGTCCCCATCGCTCCTGACGACACGGCAGAGACGCTTGCGCCTAAGCTTGCCACTGTGGGAGCCGATCTTACAGTGACGACCTTGCGTGGATTACAGGCTGGGAGCGTTCATCCGCGCCAGCAAGATCACGCTCAGGCCACGCTCGCGCCGATTCTCAGAAAAGACGATGGCCTCATCGATTTCTCTTGCTCGGCGACTGAGATTCTGAACCGCATGCGTGGATTTCAGCCATGGCCGGGAGCCTATACGAAGTTTCGTGGCAAAACTCTGCAGGTGTGGAGGGCGGAGCCCGCTAAGGGCACCCTGCCGTCGGCTGAACTGAGAGTGGAGGGCGAGCGTTTTTTTGTTGGCTGCGGCGAGAACACGGCAATCGAACTATTCGAATTGCAACTCGAAGGCAAGAAGCGCAACTCCGCCGCTGACTTTCTTCGCGGCTATCGCCCTCAGCCCGGCGAGAAGCTGGGCGCGTAGGCCAGCGAGAATTTCTTCTTCGCGCGAGCGGGACGTTTTTCCGTCATACTGGCGATAGTGAAATCCAAACCTCGGCACTCACATCCTGCGGTTTCTCCCGCTCGCGCTGCCGCATTCGACATTCTGCTGCGCGTTGAGCGCGAGTCTTCGTATGCATCCGAACTCCTGCATTCACGGACCTATGAGCAGATTGCGGTTGTCGATCACGCGCTGGCGACGGAGTTGGTAATGGGCGTGCTTCGCTGGCGATCCGCGATCGATTCACGAATCGCCAAGGATTCGGCACAACCACTTTCGAAACTCGATCTCGAAATTCTCACCGCGCTGCGCCTCGCGGTCTATCAACTCGGCTGGCTCAGCCGCATTCCCGCGCGCGCTGCGCTCAATGAAAGTGTTGAGCTCGTCAAACGCGCCCGCAAGCGTTCGGCAGCTCCATTCGTCAATGCTGTCCTGCGCAAGCTCGTAGCCGGAGTTTCGCCGAGCGGTGATGCTGGTCCACCCGTGGTTACTGCCGATTCTGCTGATACGCTCGCCGCCAGCAGCGCGCATCCGCGATGGCTTGTTGAACGCTGGATACGGGCTTACGGGTTCGATTCTGCGCTGCGAATTTGCCGGTACGATCAATCTATTCCTGTTACCGCAATCCGTCTCCGGCGTCCAGAAGCGGAAGAGCGATTGCGCGCTGAAGGCATCGAACTGGCTCCAGGAGCTTTCCTTGCATCCGCGCTGCGAGTGCGGAGTGGAGATATCGCCGGCACCAAAGCTTTCCGTGAAGGTTTGTGTGCGATTCAGGATGAAGCTTCGCAACTGGTTGCGGCACTGGTCGGACGTGGATCGCAGGTTCTGGATTGTTGCGCAGCGCCGGGAGGAAAAATAGCGGCTGTTGCGGATCGCAATCCTGACTCGGAGATGGTTGCGGTTGAGCTCCATCCGCACCGCGCGCGTTTGCTGCAGAAATTGCTGAGCGCGCCGCACTCAGCACCTGGCTCTGGACGCGGCCTTATCAACGTCGTCTCCGGCGATGCGCGGGATTTACCCTTCGTGCGCAAATTTGATCGCGTTCTCGCTGATGTGCCCTGCTCCGGTACGGGCACGCTCTCTCGCAACCCGGAAATTAAGTGGCGCCTCACGCGTGAAGATCTCAATGATTTGCAGGCGCGTCAACTTGCAATCTTGCAATCGGCGATGGCTCACGTCGTTGCGGGAGGGCGGGTGATTTATTCCACCTGCTCATTGGAGCGGGAAGAAAATGAAGATGTCATCGAGCGCGCACTTGCCGGGGATTCATCGTTCCGTATCGTTGACTGCGGCGCGGAATTGGAGCGGCTTCGACGCGAGGGTGATTTGATCTTTTCAGACCCTTCTTCGCTCACTCGCGGTCCTTATCTGCGCACGCTGCCGGGTGTTCATCCTTGCGATGGTTTCTTCGCCGCGATATTGGAGAAGGTATAGTCCGTGATGGCGCAGGCTGGAACCAATATCCCCTCGCTACGCTCGGGATGACAATTTCGTTGATTTCACTTCACTTCAAAATTCACGACCACTCCCGCAAAAACTTTTTGTCCAGCAGGCGGCGTTTGCACCGCAATGATGCTGGCAGGCGTTGGC
>JBAPQU010000098.1:0-3298 GCA_049280795.1 Candidatus Sulfotelmatobacter sp. | reverse complement strand
GACACGGCGTGCCGTGTCCCCCTCACAGTACGTTCAAAGTAGTTTTAGTTCGACCTCAGCTCAACACTAAAACTTAACTGCACCCGCTCGTGCTCCCGCAACTCCCGCACCGATAGCACGAACCATTCCGTGTCATGATGCTGCCGCAGAAGCTACAACTGGGAGCGTCGCCCAGGTCGATGATGCCGGCCAGCGCGTCGGCAGCGTGAACGGATCCCGTCGTTGGTCGCTGGTCGTTAGTCGTTGGCCGGGAACCATTCATATCGCCGACCTCTGGCAACTGGCCACTGAGCACTGACCTCTGCCGCAGATTCTCGAACAAGAATTGCTGCTGTCCGGTTAAGAAGCGCATCTGTAGCCAGCGGAAGATGTAGTCCATGATCGACTTGGCATAGCCGATGTCGGCGTTGCCGCTCCAGCCGCTGGGTTCGAAGCGCGTGTGCGCGAATTTTTCGCAGAACAGTTTCAACGGTACGCCGTGTTGCAGCGCGATCGAAACCGCCAGCGCGAAGCTGTCCATCAGCCCGCTGACCGTCGAACCTTCTTTGGCCATGGTGACAAACAGTTCGCCGGGATCGCCGTTGGGATAGAGCCCGACGGTGATGTAACCCTCGTGGTCGCCGACTTTGAACTTGTGCGTGATCGACGCGCGCTCTTCCTGCAGCTTGTGGCGGACGGCGCGCGGGGGCGCGTTGAGATTTTCTTCCTCGTGTGGCGCGGCCGCCCCCGGCCGCGGATCATCTTTGCTGGAGTTCGCAGTCTTACTCCCAGCCGCCGACAGCGGCTGCGATTGCTTGCAACCATCGCGATAAACCGCGACCGCTTTCAGGCCCAGCTTCCAAGCTTGCAAGTACGACTCCATGATGTCTTCGACGGTTGCGTTGTTGGGAAGATTGACAGTCTTCGATATAGCTCCGGAGATAAACGGCTGCGCCGCCGCCATCATCCGCAGATGACCCATGTAAGCAATCGACCGCGTTCCCTTAGCCGGCTTGAACGAGCAATCGAACACAGCAAGATGATCGTCCTTAACATGCGGCGCCCCTTCAATAGTCCCAGTAGCGTCGATGTAACTGACAATCGCATTCGTCTGATCGTGATCGTACCCGAGCTTGAACAGCGCCGTAGGCACAGTGTTGTTGACGATCTTAATCATCCCTCCGCCAACCAGTTTTTTGTACTTCACAAGCGCAAGGTCCGGTTCGACGCCGGTTGTATCACAGTCCATCATGAAACCGATTGTGCCGGTGGGGGCCAGGACTGTCACCTGGCTGTTTCTGTAGCCGTGCTTTTCGCCGTGGGCCAGGGCTTCGTCCCAGCATTGTTTGCTGGATTCGTAGAGTGCTGTGGGGACGTTGGTTTTATTTATGTTATTTACTGATGCGCGGTGCATGCGGATTACGTCTAAGAATGGTTCGCGATTTATGTACCAGCCGGGGCAGGCTGCGCCCGGCATGTTTGCTGCATCGGTGATGCCGAGACGCGTTGAAACGGTTTCGGTGGCGGGAGTTAGTGGAGCGCATTGTTCGGCGATGCGGCTCGATTGCAGATAGGCTTCGCCGCACATGATGGCGGTTACGCAGCCGGCGTAGTCGCGGCCGGCATCGGAGTCGTAGGGAAGTCCGGCGGCCATCAAGAGCGCGCCCAGATTTGCGTAGCCTAATCCGAGCGGGCGGTAGTCATGCGAGTTGCGCATGATGGATTCTGTCGGATAGCCGGCGTTGTCTACTAAAATTTCCTGCGCGGTGATGAGGACATCGACGGCGTGACGATAGGCTTCGACGTCGAAGGTGCCGTTGGGCGCGAACTTCAGCAGATTCAGGCTGGCTAAGTTGCAGGCAGAATCGTCGAGGAACATGTACTCGCTGCACGGGTTGCTCGCGTTAATTCGCGCGGTGTTCTTCGAGGTGTGCCAGCGATTGGTGGTGGTGTCGTACTGCATGCCGGGATCGCCGCAGTGCCAGGTGGCCTCGGAAAGCTTCCGCATCAATTCTTTGGCTTTGTAGGTTTTCATGACGCTGCTGTCCTGCACCTTCTTGGTGGAGAAGTCGGTGTCGCGGGTTACGGCATACATGAAGTCGTCGGTGACGCGGACGGAGTTATTTGCGTTCTGAAAAAAGATGGAAGAGTAGGCTTCGGCGTCCGGTGAAGATCCGTCGTAGCCGGATGCAACCAACGCGTGGGCTTTGGCTTCTTCTTTCTGTTTGCACTCGATGAACTCGACGATATCGGGATGGTCGACGTTGAGGATGACCATCTTGGCGGCGCGACGAGTTTTGCCGCCGGACTTGATGACGCCGGCGAAGGCATCGAAACCTTTCATGAAGCTGAGCGGACCGCTGGCGGTGCCTCCGCCGCTGAGACCTTCGGTGGAGGAGCGCAGCGGCGAGAGATTGGTTCCGGTGCCTGATCCCCACTTGAATAACATGCCCTCAGTTTTCGCGAGCGTGAGGATGGAATCGAGTGAGTCTTTTACTGAGTTAATAAAACACGCCGAGCATTGCGGCTTGCTGTAGCCGGTGACGCCGAATTCGACTTGCTGCGTCTGAGGATTCCAGTGCCAGTTACGTGCGTCGGAATTGGGCTCGATGCGATCGCAGCCAACATTAAACCAAACAGGGGAGTTGAAGGCGGCGTACTGGCGAACGAGGATGTGGGCGAGTTCGTCGTGGAAAGTTGCTCCGTCCTCGGGAGTTTTGAAATAGCCTTGGGCGAGTCCCCAGTTGCGGATGGTCTCGGCGACGCGGGTGATGAGCTGGCGAACTCCGGTTTCGCGCTCGGGCGTGCCGACTTTGCCATGCAGATATTTTGAGGCGACGATGTTGGTCGCGGTCATGGACCAGTCTTTGGGAACTTCGACATCTTTCTGTTCGAAGATCACTTCGCCTTTGGCGTCGGTGATCTGGGCGAGACGGAACTCCCATTCGAGCTCGTCGTAAGGGGAGACGCCGGGCTTGGTGAAGAAGCGGTGGAAAGACAGACCGGGGGTGGTCTTTTTGGCGTTGGCATTCGGGGTTGCAGCGGGGGCGGCCGCAGGGACGGTAGTTTTGGCTTCTGGCATTGGTCTCTCCATTAATAATTAGATTCTATTCAACAGAGCCCGATTCGGCGTCCATGGGGGTGGGCGGTGGGGATTGGGCCGTTTCCGAACGGTGTGGTTCGGGGTATTGCTTGGTTGTAAAGAGCTTTCTTTCGCCCCTTCGGGGCGGGGGCTAAAGCCCCGGATTATTTCTGCTTCTCACGCGGCGCTTAAGCGCCGCTCTTCCACGGTGCTGCTTGTGCCGCTGGCGCTTGACAC
>JBAPQU010000097.1:0-9830 GCA_049280795.1 Candidatus Sulfotelmatobacter sp. | reverse complement strand
CTTCCACCACCACGGCCGCACCCTCGCTCGCGAGCGCCTCCGCATTCACGCGCTGATGATCGTCCGCTGCCCGCGGGAACGGCACAAAGATCGA
This sequence comes from Candidatus Sulfotelmatobacter sp., assembly GCA_049280795.1. Taxonomy (GTDB): domain Bacteria; phylum Acidobacteriota; class Terriglobia; order Terriglobales; family Acidobacteriaceae; genus Sulfotelmatobacter. The sequence continues at coordinate 9,736 of JBAPQU010000097.1, read as the reverse complement.
CGGCTTCCCTGCCGCTGTAATTTCCGCTACGGTGCTCGCACCCGACCGGCACACTACCAAATCCGCCCGCGCAAACGCCGCCGGCATGTCTTCGATGAACTTGAAAACTTCCGCCGATTCACCGAAATCTCGATACGCAGCCAGCGCGTCATTATAGTCACGCTCGCCAGTCTGATGAATAATGTGAATCCCCGTCGCCTGCCGCTGCAACTCCGGCAAACACCGGATCATTGCCTCGTTGATCGCGTGCGCTCCCTGGCTTCCGCCAAACACCAGCAGAGTCGGCGCCCCGCCGCGCGTCCTACTTTTTAGAACGGCAATATCAAAGAACGCCTGCCGTACCGGCACGCCCGTCACTTCCGCGCGGCGAAAATATTTCGCAGTCTCCTCAAAGTGCACCGCCGCTCCAGAAACAAACCGCGCCACCACGCGATTGGCAAATCCCGGTACAACATTCGGCTCAAAGGCCAGAGTCGGAATATTTTTCATCACCGCTGCCAGCATCGCCGGTCCGGACGCATATCCTCCCACTCCAATCACCACGTCAGGCGCGAATTCGTTCAGCATGCGGCCCGCGTCCCATACTGCCCGCGGCAAATCGAACACGGTCTTCGCCCGCGTCATGAGGCTCACATTCTTTAGCGCACCAACCCGCACCAGTTGCAGCGAATACCCGGCCGCCGGCACCAGACGGTTTTCGATCCCGCGCGCCGTCCCGATGAACAGCACCTCCGCCGCATAACTTTTCTTGAGTTCGTTGGCAATAGCCAGCGCAGGGATCACATGCCCACCCGTCCCGCCGCCCGCCAGAATGGCCCGCATGAGGTGACTATAAACGATTGAGCGATTGAGTGATCGAGCCATTGCGTGATTGAAAATTGCCGACGGTTCAATCACGAAACGCCTTATTGCCTCGATGCCGTGGACAAGGGACTCATTTCTTGGCAAACTTCGCTGGCAGCGGATTGCCCGGCCGCTCGGTATCCCACAAGATAGAAAGAACCCACCAGCGCGTGCCATCGTTCAATAGTTGAATGCTGTTGATGCCTCGCTCGAAAGGCTTGTCAGTCAGGCTGTGCCGCGACTCGTAGCTGCTGAATACCTGCGTCATGTCACCGAAACTCTCCGGCCGATTCACGATCGCCTTCTCGTAGAACGGTTCCTTAGCGAAGACCAGCCCGGCATCGCGCACAAACTCGTCTACATTCCACGCGATCACCGCCTTCGACCCATCGGGCTCCGTGTCCACCTGAGTGAAGCGCGCCTGGGGAAGAAACAGTGAACGGAAGCGCTTCCAGTCCCGGTCACCGGCAGGACCGGAAATGACGTCATAGATCGCCGCCAGGATCGAGTCCATCGACTTCACGTCTTCTGGCTTCGCCGGCGGCACTTTCGCAGCCAAATCCGCCGCCGTGAACATCGGCAACTGTGGCGGCATTTCTCTCACCGGAGATGGAGCGGACTTCTGGGCAGCAGCGATCGTTGCAATCGCGAAGCAGAACAACAGAAGAAATAAGGTTAGTCGTCTCAATCCGTTCTCCTCATCTTGATCCGTGAGATCCGTGGCATAAATTCTTATTCCGCCTGCTTCGTAATATTCAGCAGCACGCCCACGCAGACCAGCGTAAAAAACAACGACGACCCTCCGTACGAGACCAGCGGCAGCGGAATCCCCTTGGTCGGCATCATGCCGAGCACCACGCTGATGTTGATAAACGCCTGTAGCACCACCATCGTTGTAATTCCAACCGCCAGGTATCGTCCAAAAATGTCTCCGGTGCGCCATGAAGCCCGCATCCCGCGCCACAAAAAAATGGCGAACAGAGACACCACAAATAGCGCGCCTACCAGCCCCAACTCCTCGGCGGTCACTGCGAAAATAAAATCCGTATGCGGCTCCGGCAGATAAAACAGTTTCTGTTTGCCTTCCATCAGCCCCGTGCCGGTGATTCCACCAGTCGCCACAGCAATCAGAGACTGAATCAGGTGAAACCCAGCCTTCTGCCGCTCGGCATAAGGATTCATAAAAGCCAGAATGCGATCGCGCCGAAAGCTCACATGAAAAATCAGAAAGTAGAGCGGCACCAGCGACGCGCCAAAGGCATAAGCGAAATACCGCAGCCGCATGCCCGCCACATACAAGATGCAAGCCGCAATCCCGGCACACGCGATGGCCGTGCCCAGATCGGGCTGCAGCACAATCAGCCCCAGCAGCACCAAGACAGGCGCCGCTGCCGGTGCCAGCGTGTTGCGCCAGTCGTCCATAGTCTTTGTGCGCGCTTCGAGAAAATAAGCGAGAAATAGGATCAGCACCGGCTTAGCCAGTTCTGACGGCTGAAAGGAGAACCCGCCCACGCGAAACCAGCGATGCGTATTGTGCGAGCGATCGAGAAAGAAAACTGAGATCAGCAGCAGCGTGGTCATCCCCAGCAAAGAAAACACCACCGCGGGATTTTTATAGCGGCGGTAATCCATCCGCATGGCCACCACCATCGCCACCAAGCCCGCCGACGCCCAAATCAGCTGCTTAACCAAAAATGCATACGGCGACCCAAAGCGCTCCCGCGCCATCACCGCCGACGCCGAAAACACCATCACCAGCCCCACGAATACCAGCAGCATGGTCACGGTAAACAGCCAGCGATCGACACTCACCCGCTTTGCCATGGAAATTCATTTCACCACGGAGGGGCGCGGATACAGAGAAGGAATTGCTGATTGTTGATTTTGATTGTTGATTGTCTTGGTTCGGGGCCTGACCTATATCTCAGTTTTGTCATCCTGAGCGCAGTAAGTGCTTCGCGAAGCGAAACACTTAAGGAGTCGAAGGATCTCTATCACGCTCGCACTACCGACGACCTCGAAGGGAGTTTCCACCACTGCGGCGTGGCTTGCTCCCCGCGTTCCATGGTGAACACTTCACCCCAGCCCCCGCACAATCTCCTTAAACACCTGCCCGCGCTGCTCATAGTTCTTGAACTGATCGAAGCTCGCGCAGGCCGGAGCCAGCAATACCACATCACCAGATTCGGCAACGGCATTAGCCTTGCGCAGCGCGTTCTCCAAAGTCTCGGCATGAACGACTTCGACGTTTTTAATTTGCGACTCAATCTTCCCCGCTGCTGCGCCAATCGTGTACACCCGCTTCACCCGCTGCCGCAGCAGCTCGTTGAGCACGCTGTAGTCGCTGCCCTTGTCCTTTCCGCCGAGAATGAGGTGAATGTTCGCCGGAAACGATTCCAGCGCCTTGATCGTCGCATCCACGTTGGTGGCCTTGGAATCGTTGTAATAATCCACGCCGCGAATCGTCGCCACAAATTCCAGCCGGTGCTCGACCGCTTTGAAGTCGCGCACCGCCTGCCGGATCTTTTCCGGCGCGCACCCCATCAACGCCCCTGCGCACACCGCCGCCAGCACGTTCTCCAGATTGTGCGCACCCTTGAGCGGAATCTCGGAGACGAGCATCACCTCGTATTGCGCTTCTTTCTCATGCCGAGGCGCACCGCGGAACAAAATATTCCCCTCGCGCACCCACGCACCCTGCTTCACTTCCTTCAGCCGACTGAACCAGAAAACCTGCGCCCGCGTCCGCGCTGCCATCGCCACGCAGGTCGGGTCATCTGCATTAAGCACCGCAAAATCGCTGTCCTGCTGGTTCTCAAACATCCGCGCCTTCGCGTCAACGTAAGCCTCAAATGTCCGGTGCCGATCCAGATGATCGGGCGTAACATTCAACACCACCGCAATCTTGGGACGGAACATCTGAATCGTCTCCAGTTGAAAGCTCGATACTTCCAGCACAATCACGGTCTCCGGCTTCGCGCGTTCTGCAAGCGAAATCGCCGGAGTCCCAATGTTTCCACCGATGAGTGTCGGCAATCCTCCCGCAGTCAGAATCTCTCCCGCAAGCGTAGTCGTCGTGGTCTTCCCATTCGACCCGGTAATCGCCATGATCGGTCCGGGCAGAAACCGCGCCGCCAGCTCAATCTCGCCGATCACTGGCTCGCCCAACGACCGCGCCTGCGCCAGCAGCGGCGCGTCCACCGGAACGCCGGGGCTTACCACAATCAAATCCTGTCCGCGAAATGTGCGCTCGCCGTGCCCGCCAGTTTCGACGGTAATCCCATGATCGAGCAGTACTGGGATTTCGTTGCGCAGTTCATCTCCGCTCTTGGTATCGGAAACGGTAACCCGCGCCCCGTGCGCCTTCAAGAAAAGCGCCGACGCCACCCCGGATTTGCCAAGGCCCACCACCAGCACGCGTTTGTCCTTGAGTTCCATCAAATCATTTCACCACAGAGTCACAGAGTCACAGAGACACAGAGAAAACAAGACAGGGAAGAATCTTCCGAGCGCAGATGCCAAAAGCGAATCTGTGATTCGTGAACGAGAAAGACATCGTGTTTGGTTTTCTCTGTGTCTCTGTGCCTCTGTGGTGAATTGCTCTTACCTCAGCTTCAAAGTCGTCAACGCGAACAGCGCAAACACCAGCGACGCAATCCAGAAGCGCACAATGATCTTCGACTCCGACCACCCCATCAACTCAAAATGATGATGCAGCGGCGCCATCTTGAAAATTCGTTTCTTGCGCAGCTTGTACGATCCCACTTGCAAGATTACAGACATCGCCTCGATCACAAACACTCCGCCGATAAAGGGCAACAACAATTCCTGCTTGATGATCACCGCCACTGTGCCAATTGCTCCGCCCAGTGCCAGCGATCCCACATCGCCCATAAACACTTCCGCGGGATGCGCGTTGTACCACAAGAATCCAATCGACGACCCCACCATCGCCCCGCAGAAAATCGTCAACTCGCCAACCTGCGGCATTTTTGGAATTTCCAGGTACGTCGCAAAGGTTGCGTGCCCGCTCACGTAAGTCAGCACCGAAAGCGCTCCGGCCGCGATCACTGTGCAACCAATCGCCAGGCCGTCGAGCCCATCCGTAAGATTGACAGCATTACTTGATCCCACAATCACAAAGGCCACAAACGCAATAAAAGGAAGGAACGCCAGCGGCCACAGATGCGGGAAGCGCTCCAGATTCTGCACCACCAGATCCGGATGGAATTGTTTAAAGAACGGCACAATCAGCTTCGTCGAATACATTCCATAGGTCTGCATGGCGATGAGCATCACCGCAATCACAATGCTGGTGGCAATCTGCAGCCCCAGCTTCGCCCGTCCGGTCAGCCCAAGATTGCGGCGATGTGCCACCTTGGTGTAATCGTCGGTAAACCCGATTGCTGCAAATGCGCAGGTCGCAAATACCGCGATCCACACGAAGCGGTTGCTCAGGTCCGCCCACAGCAGCGTGGGCACAACGATGGCGATCGCAATCAGCAGCCCACCCATCGTCGGCGTGCCGGCCTTTTTCTGGTGAGCCTTCGGGCCTTCTTCTCGAATGTATTGTCCAATCTGGAATTCGCGCAGCCGGTTGATCACCAGCGGACCCACGATGAGCGCAGTAAACAGTGCGGTAAGGCTGGCAAACGCAGTGCGGAAAGTGAGGTAGCGGAAGATGCGGAACGGCGGGAAATAATGTTGCAGCTTCACGAACAACAGCCAGTAGAGCAATCAGCCTCCGTCTCGCTCGAAACGTCTTTACAAACTCAAACCCGATTCCACCACGGAGTCACGGAGAAAAACAACCTCACTCAAGAAACAAAGGGATTTTTATCTCGGAAAAACATTTTTTCGTTTTTCTCCGTGTCTCCGTGCCTCCGTGGTGAAGAATTATTTTTCACCGCGCCGTGCTTTCCAAGTCTCCAGCGCCTTCTCCAGCTTCACGCCCCGCGAAGCCTTCAGCAACACCACATCTCCATCCCGCGCCTCGCGAGCCAACCATTCTCCAGCCTCTTCGGACGTTGCCACAAACTCTGCGCGGGCTCCCGCTTGTCTCGCATCTTCAACCATCGCCTGCGCCAATCCGCGCACTCCTAGCAGCACATCTATCTTTTTCTCCGCAACATGCTGCCCAGCCCGCCGGTGCATCTCTTCGCTCGCCGGTCCCAACTCAAGCATCTCGCCTGCCACTACGATCCTTCGCGTAGCCGCCATTGCGGCCAGCGCATCCACCATCGCTTCCAGCGCCTTTGGATTCGAATTGTAGCAATCGTTGATCACCGTGATGTTACCCACTTGGAGGACCTGCCCGCGTTTGTCCGCCGCGGCCAAAGTCGCCAACGCAGCAACCGCGTCTGAAGGCTTCAGCCCGCGCTCCAAACCGACCGCAACCGCCGCCAGGGCATTCAGCACATTGTGCTCTCCCACCAGCGGCAACCTGGCGTGTTCTCGTAGACCTCCAATGACCACATCGAACTCCACGCCCCCGGGCCCCCGCGACTGAATTTTCTCCGCCCGCACATCCGCCGTTGCCCGCGTGCCATACATCACCACTTTGCCCTTGAAGTCACGCCCAAACTGCGAGACGTATTCATCGTCGGCATTCAACACCGCCGTTCCGCTCGCGGGCAACGATTCGATCAACTCATATTTCGCCCGTGCAATGCCCGCCAGCGAATCGAAAAACTCCAGATGCACCGGGGCGACGTTCGTGACCACTCCAATCTCGGGGTGCGCAATCTTCGCCAGCGCTCGAATCTCTCCCGCGTGCGACATACCCATCTCAATGACGGCCACGTCATGCTCCGGCTCCAGTTTCAGCAGCATCAGCGGCAAACCAAAATGATTATTGAAATTCCCTTCCGACTTCAACACCCGAAATCGCGCGCTCAGCACATGCGCGATCGCTTCCTTCGTCGTCGTCTTGCCCGCCGATCCCGTCACTGCGATCAGCGGCTTGCCCCACAGCTTTCGCACCGCCGTAGCTAGAGTCTGCAATGCAACCAGCGTGTCTTCCACCGCAAGCAGCCTGTCTTTGACCCCATACCGGCCGACCTGATCCCGACGCACTACTACTGCGGCCACGCCTCTTTCCAGCGCCTGCTCCACGAAGTCGTGCCCATCCAGCCGCTCGCCTTTTACTGCGAAGAAAAGCTCGCCCGGCTTCACGGTGCGCGAGTCAATCGAATAGCCAAGCGCCACCTCTTCCGGCGAAAACTTCCCAGCCGCGGCCACAAACTCGGCAATCTTTGCAAGCGGCAGCTTCATGCTCTGGCTCCGGCGCGAGCCGCCTCGCATTCAAACCCCGCCGCCCGCAGCGCGGCGCGAGCCACTTCCAAATCATCAAACGGAATCACACCCTCCCTCGTGACCTGGACCTTTTCGTGCCCCTTCCCCGCCAGCAGCACAATATCTCCCGGCCGCGCCTCACCAATTGCGAGCGCAATCGCCTTTCGCCGGTCGGCCTCCACCGTGTACTTCACGCCAGTCTTCTGCAGCCCCACCAATGCGTCATTAATAATCGCCAGCGGATCTTCGCTGCGAGGGTTGTCCGACGTCAGCACCACGAAATCGCTTCCCCGTCCCGCCGCCTCGCCCATCAAAGGACGCTTCTTCCGGTCGCGATCCCCGCCGCATCCAAACACCGTCAGCACTCTTCCCTTCGTCGCAGCGCTGATAACCAACTCCCGCGCCAGCGCAGTCAGATTCCGCAAAGCGTCGTCGGTATGCGCGTAGTCCACCACTACCGTGAAGGGCTGGCCACAATCGACACGTTCGAATCTTCCCGGAACACACGCCAGCTTGCCGATCCCCGCCGCGATCGCTTGCGCCGTGCAGCTGCGTGCATAGGCCGCTCCCGCCGCTGCCAGAATGTTGTACACATTCACCCGCCCGATCAGCGCCGAGAAAACCGCAACCTTCTCCTCTGGCATCACCAGATCAAAGCGCGTCCCGCGGGTTGTGATCTCCACTTTCTCCGCGTGCAGATCGCCGCGCTCCCATCCATATTTCAGAACTACGGAGCTGCGCTTCCGGCTGAACTCCGCCAGCTTCGCGCCGTACTCGTCATCCACATTCGTCGCCGCAACTCGCGGGGCATCGGTGCCGCAGCCTTCAAACAACACCCGCTTGGCCGCGAAATATTCTTCCATGGTCTTGTGATAATCGAGATGATCGCGCGTCAGATTCGTAAATACCGCGACATCAAACGGCACACCATACACGCGCTCCTGCGCCAGTGCATGCGATGAGACTTCCATCACCGCATCGGTCGCACCATTCCCCAGCGCCTCATTGAAAATGCGATTCAGCTCGAGCGCCTCTGGCGTGGTATGCGGCGCGGGCAAAACCTTGCCTGCCACGTGATACTCGATCGTCCCGATCAGCGCGCTCTTCCGCCCCGCCGCCGTCAGAATCGCTTCCAGCAGAAATGCCGTCGTGCTCTTGCCATTCGTCCCGGTAATTCCGGTAACCGCAATCCGCTCTGCCGGCTTCTTATAGAAATTTGCGCTAACGCGTGCCAGCGCCCGCCGCCCGTGCGGCACCAAAGCCCAGCCCACACCCAAACGCGGCTTCTCCGCCGCCGAATCCGTCACCACCGCCACCGCACCGGCCTGAATCGCCTGATCGATAAATCGATTGCCATCGCTCGACTCGCCGCGCATGGCCACGAATACGCATCCCGGCTTCACCCGCCGCGAGTCATATTCCACACTACTCACGCCCGGATCCCCGCTCTGCGCGAGAACTTCCGCTCCATCCAGCACTTGTTGGAAGGTCATTGGCGAGAATTATATGGCACAGGCATGCGCGGAGGAGAATTGCTGATTGCTGATTTGTGATTGTTGATTAGCAGTTCGGACGCCATTCGCTGCGGAGGTGGCCGGGAAGGTCTTCATTCGACAATCTAAAATCAACAATCAGCAACCGACGTTACCAACGGCACGTTCCCTGTCCCGCCATTCCAGCGCTACATTATTCCTATGTCTACCGGAACCGGTCAGGCCAAATACCGTTGCGCCCAGTGTGAAATGCCGGAAGCGCAATGCAACTGCGAGAAGTACTGCTGCCTCTGCCAGACCGTACTCGATATCCGCGTCTGCCAGGACGGCCTCATGTACTGTGACGCCTGCCGCAATGCCTGCGATTACAAAACCTCAGACGAATAAGTCCGCTACCCTTTTAAGCCAACTTCATCACCTAACATTCAACACGCGCCGCAATCCGTATTGGAAGCGTCTCAAACCACCACCGCCTCCCGATACTCTCCGAACACCCGCCGCATCGCATCTGAGATTTCGCCCACGGTAGCATAGGCTTCCACAGCCGCGAGAATTCGAGGCATAACGTTCGCACCGGAACGCGCCGCATCCTCCACCGAGGCCAGCGCACTCTTCCACGATCCGTCATCGCGCCGCGCCCGCAACGCCTGGACCCGCTCAATCTGCTTCGGTTCCAGCGCCGGATCGATCCTCTGAATCGGAATCGCCTTCTCCGCTTCCACCTCGAAGCGGTTCACGCCAACCACCACCGAATCGCCGCGATCGACCGCCTGCTGATATTCGTATGCAGCGTTCTGAATTTCCTGCTGCACAAAGCCGCGTTCAATCGCCTTCAACATTCCGCCCATCACTTCGATCCTGCCCAGATATTCGGCGGCGTGCTTCTCAATTTCGTTGGTCAGCGTCTCGATGTAATACGAACCGGCCAGCGGATCGACGGTTTGCGCCACGCCGGACTCGTAGGCAATCACCTGCTGCGTGCGCAGCGCAATCCGCGCCGCCTGCTCCGTCGGCAGCGCCAGCGCTTCGTCATACGAATTCGTGTGCAGCGACTGCGTACCGCCGAGCACCGCGGCCAGCGCCTGGATCGCCGTCCGCACAATATT
>JBAPQU010000096.1:0-9404 GCA_049280795.1 Candidatus Sulfotelmatobacter sp. | reverse complement strand
CTCTGTTGGCACCGTGATCCAGTCGTATCTGAAGCGTTCCGAAAGCGACGTTGAAAATCTTTTGAGCGAAGGTATCCGCATTCGCCTCTGCAAAGGCGCATACAAGGAAAATGAAGAAATTGCTTTTGCCGCCAAATCCGACGTTGATGCCAACTACGTCATGCTGATGAAGACTCTCATGAAAAGCGGCATCTATCATGGTTTAGCGACGCATGATGAGAAAATCATCCAGCAAGCGCAGGCTTTCGCCACTCGCGAAAAGCTTTCCCGCGACTCGTTCGAGTTCCAGATGCTCTACGGCATTCGCCGCGACCTGCAGCAAAGCCTGGTGCGCGCAGGCTGGCGCGTCCGCGTCTACATTCCCTTCGGCAGCGAATGGTACCCCTACTTCATGCGGCGACTGGGGGAACGCCCGGCCAATGTTCTGTTCATCGCGCGGAATCTGCTGCGGGCGTAGGTCTCGGGCATAGATCAAAGACCTTGAAGGGCTGGCCCCGATGCTCTGGGCAATGAGTCTTTCCTCTCCTACATTTTTCGCCCAAATCCATTAAGATGCTAAGGCCCCCGAAACCGGGGTGCGCCATGGAGAATCCCTCTTCACCCAGAAAACTGGCAGGCCGCTACGACGTCCGGCAAATCCTCGGACAGGGCGGTATGGGCCTGGTTTACCGCGCCTACGATACCGTTGTGCGCCGTGAAGTTGCGGTCAAAACAATCCTCGATATTCCCGACCCGGCCTCGCTTCAGTTGTTCTACAAAGAGTGCGATGTGCTCGCCTCCATGAGTCATCCCAACATCGTTGAGATCTTCGATATCGGGGAATTCGAAGAGGACGGCAAAAAGAAACCTTACTTCGTAATGCCGCTGCTGCCCGGCACCACGCTGGAATCTTTCATCCGCAAGGCCAGCCATCGCCTTACCGTCGAGCGCACGATCGACATTATTTCCCAGGCCTGCCGCGGACTGCAGGCGGCGCACGAACGCAACTTAATCCATCGAGATTTGAAGCCAAGCAATATCTTCGTGATGGAAGACGACTCGGTGAAGATTATCGATTTCGGCGTCGCCCACATGGCAGACGCCCACACCACCCGCGCGCAAAAAGGGACGCTGCTCTACATGTCTCCCGAGCAGATTGAATTGAAGGCGCTGTCGCCGGCCTCCGATATTTTTTCTCTGAGCGTCGTCTGCTACGAAGCCATGACCGGTCGGAATCCTTTTCAGAGAGCCCGTGCGGATGAGGTGGTCGATGCCATTCTCCGCCATATCCCGCCGCTGGCGTCAGAACTGAATTCCGCGGTAAGCCAGCCCGTTAGCCGCGTGCTGCACAAGGCGATGGCGAAGCAGTCGTGGCACCGGTTCGCGAGCGCGCGAGATTTTGGCGACACGCTCAATAAGGCATTGCGCAACGAAACCATTGATATCTTCGATCCGGAGCGCACGCGGCCGCGCCTGCAGCGCGCTACTAAAGCGCTGGAAGAAGGCGATTTTCAGTTTGCCGGAGAAATTCTGGGCGAACTCGAAGCCGAAGGCCACATGGATGAGGCCATCGGCTCGCTGCGCCGCCGGCTCGATGGCGCCGTCCGGCGCAAAACGCTTTCTCAGTTGCTCGACGCGGCGCGGGCACGGTTTGAAGAAGAAGAGGATCCTCTTGCGCTGCAAAAGTTGCAGGAGGCCCTGCAGATCGAGCCCGACAACGCCACGGCTCTGACTCTGAAGAGCAGAATCGAAAACCGGCGCAGCGAACGCCAGATCGACAACTGGTATCGCCTGGCCCGGCAGCATATCGACAATCACGCCTACGCGCACGCACGCGAAGCGTTGCAGAATGTGCTCCAGCTACGGCCGCAGGAAGCGCGCGCGCTGCAGTTGCTCGCCGAGGTTGACCGCCAGGAGCAGGAGTACAAGAAACTTCGCCAGGAGAAAGAGCAACTCCATCGCGCTGCGATGGACGCATGGCACAAGGGCGACGTAAGTAACGCCCTCGCAAAACTCGGCGTGGTGCTCGATCTCGACCGACGCGCTCCCGACTCCATCAACCGGGAGAGCGGCGCCACTTATCAGAGTTTTTACAACGAAGTGCGCTCCGAACACGACGCGATGAACACCGCGTATGCGGAGGCGCGGAGACATCTGACCGAGCACAACTTCCGTAAAGCTATGGATGCGTGCCAGACCTACCTGGCCAAGTATCCGGGCAATGCAATTTTTCAAGCGCTTAAATACGACATCGAGGAACAACAGCGTCAGGAACTTTCGGCCTTTATTGCGTCGGTCGATCGGCAGGTGGAAGCTGAACCGGACCTCGACAAGCGGGTGAACATTCTGCGCGAGGCGCTCGATCTTCATCCCGGAGAGACGCACTTCGAACGCGCCCTGCGGCTGGTGCAGGACAAGCGCGACCTGGTCAACTCGATCGTGGCACGGGCTCACCTTCACGAAGAGCAGGGTGTCTATGGCGATGCATTGAATGACTGGGAGATTCTGCGCACCATCTATAGCCAGTATCCGGGATTGACATTTGAAGTGGAACGCCTGCAGAAGCGGCGCGACCAGCAGACTCGCATCGAATCCAAAACTCGTCTGGTCGAACAGGTTGATACCTGCCTGCATTCCAGCGACTACTCTCGCGCCCTGGATCTGTTGCAAAATGCGGCAGCCGAATTTCCTAACGATGGGGAACTGAGCGAACTCGAAAAGCTCGCGCAGGATGGCGTGAAGCGCAAGACCGAAGCCCACCGCCTGATGACCGCAGGCCAGGATCTGTTCGCGCACAGCAAGTCCGACGGGATCAAACTGTTGCGCGAAGCCTACGACCTGGATGAAAACAATTCTCTGGCCCGCGCAGTTTTAGCCAACGCTCTGGTTGAACAGGCTCACGCCACGGTGGAGAGCGATTGGCGGGAAGCTGAGAAGCTGGCGCGCGAAGCACTCGATTTGAACCCGGGGCATCCGATGGCAAAGACCATCCGGACCCTGATCCTCGATCAAAAGCGGGAGACCTTCGTCGAAGATTGCGTTTCGCAGGCGCGCAAGCTGCAAACCTCGACTGATCTGGCTGGGGCTTTATCGCGCATCGAAGAAGGATTGTCGATTTATCCGCGCGAGCCTCGGTTGATTCAAATTCAGGAGACGGTGCAGCGCGACCTTCAGGCCCAGCGCCGCCAAGTGCGCCGCCGCGATCTGGAAGAACTGCGGCGCATGGAAAATGAAATCGACGCTGCTACAGATGCTGCCTCGAAAGAGGCCATCGCGGCGCGAGTGCGCGCCGTGGCGGAAAAATATTCGAAAGACGGAGAAGTGCTCTCGGTTGCGAATGGTCTTCTGCATCGCCTGGGTTTGCTCGAAGTAGGTCAAAAAAGTCCGACCAATTCGCCCGAAAGCGACAGCGCCACGCTTACTTACCGCACTCCGCCGGCCAGCTCGCCGGTGTCCGCATTGGAAGCAACCAGCAATGCCGCTGTCGAGCCTCCAGTAGTAAACGCTGCTCCCCCCAAGCCCGTGACACAACCAGCGCCGCCAACACCACCGCTTCGGCCAGCACCGCCGCTTCGGCCAGCACCGCCGCTTCCGTCCACACCGGTCGCCGCTTCTCCAGTGAAGCCTTCTGTGCCCGCACCCAAAGCGATCGCTCCCCCTGCCAATCGTAAGCTGCCGGCAAAATCACAGCAGAACTACACAATGGTTGTCGTTGCCGCGGCCGCTGCGGTAATCCTGGTCGTAGCGATCTTTTTATTTGTGAGAAAGCATCATACGCAGGCAGTCACTCACGCACCAGAAGCCGTGCCTGCCGTTCCTGCTCCGGCAATGCCGCCTCCATCGCTACCAATGTTGAAGCTGTCATCCGACACCGGCACAGGAAAAATCACATACGACGACCAACCGGCCGCCGAATTTCAAGATGGACAGTGGGCTCTCGACCAGATCACGCCGGGAGAGCACAAATTAAAAATCGACGAACCACAAGGCAGCACATCGTTTACGTTCTCTGCCGCGGCGGGAGCCGTGCCCGCGGTTAAGGGCCCGATCACGTCCAGTGCTGTACTGGCCGTGGTTGTCGGCAGCGTTGCAGATCATCTGCACGTATATTCGAGCGATGCTTCTGCCAAAGTCAGCGTCGATGGCCAGGCTCCGCTCGATGTGCCGCAAGACGGTCTCGACCTTCCTTCCATTTCTTCCGGTGCGCACGAGCTGATCGTGACCCGCGGCGGCGATCAATACAAACTCGATGTTGACGCCGGGACAGTCCCGGCCCTGACCACCTTCCTCGAATCGGGGCAGAACCTGGGCACGCTGGTTGTGGTTACCGGCCAGGACCAGGCGAGAGTTTTTCTCAACGGAAAACTCCAGCATCAACTCACGCGAGGCGGCCAGTTGCGCATTCCGAATCTCGAACTCAAAGACTACGTTGTTCGAGTTTCCAAGAATGGATTTCAGGAACTTCCGGAACAGAAGATCCGCATTCGCAAAGGTGAGGGCAAAGCGGTTTTCAACCTTCAGCCCATCCCGCATCTCGCGTCCCTGACAATTCAAGGTGGAGTTCCGGGCGCCACCGTTCTAGTCGATCAATCTCCGGTTGGAACGGTTCAGCCTGATGGAACACTCACCGTTGCCACCATCAATCCTGGAGATCACGTCGTCGAATTGCGGAAAGACCGCTTCAAGCCGAAGCAGATCAAGAAGCACTTTGTCGTCGGCCAAGCAGTATCCCTGGCAGCCGCGGATGCCGCGCTGGACGCCGCCCCCGGCGAACTTAAAATTACGTTCACGCCCGCCGATGCTCAGGTGACGCTCTCGAAAGCCGGCGAGACTCCGATCAAAGTGAGCAGTGGCAGCGCGTTGAGCTTGCCGGCCGGATCCTACACTCTTACCGCGAAGACTGCCGACAACTTCGCGCGCGTGTCCACGATTGAGGTCTTGGCCGGCCAATCCAAGAGTTTGGATTTGTCCCTCGCTCCCAGCGGCATGTCGAAGTGGGATGACCCATCCGGATGGAAGCAGGAAAAAGGTTCGTTCGTTCGCAAGGGCGGCGACTTCGTGATGTACGGTGTCTCTCCCACCGCGGGCACGTTTGTTTTTTCCGCCATGCTCGCCAAAGGCCACCGATTGCAGTGGGTGCTCAACTGCACCGATGCTAACAACTACGTGCTATTTCAGATGGATGACAACAACTTCTACCGCACCGTCGTCCGAAACGGCCAAAAGGGAGACGAAACAAAAATCCCTCATAAAGGTGATAAGAAAAGTTTTCGCGCCCTACAGATCCGCGTGGGGGCAAATGAAATCGTCCACCAGATCAGGCAAGGAGACAGTTGGGTCACTCTCGATCGCTGGACTCAGCCGGGCAGCAACTTAGCTCTGGGCAAGTTTGGCTTCTATATTCCCGGTAATGACCAGGTCGCGCTCGCCACTTTCGGGTACTATGTGGACTTGAACATCCACTAGCCGCAGCCGTCGTCTTCGCATGTCCTTTCGACTCTTCTCCACTTCACAACTCTTCTTGCCGCCGGGTGTAGCATCGTAAGAAAGGCCGTGGGCAGGCATTTTCAACTTCGCGCTGCAATTCACTTGGCGATATTCTTGTGTGGACTCTTGTGCGCGCACGCCGTGGCACAGGCCGGTCCCTCCGAGCCAGCTATTTCCTCTATCGAACGCGATCCCATGCCGCTGGATGGGATCGTCAAAAATCTGCAGGAAAGAAATGCCCAACGCGCAGCGGCCCTTGATGGCTTTGTGGGCACGCGCGTTTATCGCTTGCAGTATCGCGGGTTTCCCAGCGACCGCGACGCGGAAATGGTGGTCAACGTAACCTACCGCTCCCCGAACAAGCAGTTCGTCATAGTTTCGCAGAACGGTTCGCAGTTCGTAATCGACCACGTTTTCAAAAAGCTGCTGGAGGGCGAGCAGGAAGCGGCCAGTGCCGAGAACCGGCGTCGAACCGAACTCAGCACCGAGAACTACGATTTTTCGCTCACCGGGTATGAGAACTCTCCCGAAGGCGGCCGGTACATTCTCGACCTGCAGCCAAAAACCAGGAACAAGTTTCTCTCCCGCGGAAAAATCTGGGTCGATGCCAAGGACTTCGCCGTTGTACGCATCGAAGGAGAGCCGGAAAAAAATCCTTCCTTCTGGATCAAGAAAACTGAGATCGAGCACCAATACGCCAAGGTGAACGATTTCTGGCTTCCGGCTGAAGACCATACGGAGAGCGTCATCCGGCTCGGGGGACGAGCCACGCTTTCCATCGAGTATCGCGATTACAGGATTACAAAATCGGAACCATTGCCTAAAACTAACTGAGTTCGAGCTTTCTTCCCTTTAGAAACTGCTCTTTTCTTTCCTGGATTATGCGCCGGCGCAGATTCCGCTTCGTGACTCTCAGTGTTGGGAAGCTTCCAGCAACTCCTTCAGATACTGCTGCCACACCGCTGCCGAGGTATGAGTACCGTGGCCACGGGTTTGCTCTGAGATAGGAAGAAGCACGAACCGGCCTTTCTTCACTCGCTTAATTTCCTGCTCGGCAATTCCAAGCTCAGGTGGATTAATGAAATCGTCAGCGGAATTCACAAACATCACCGGCACGGAGATTTTTTCCAGGTCCGGCGCAGGATCATAATTCCGCGAGGAATCCAGCGCGTAGAGCAGATCATTGGCGTCGTGATCGGCGCTGAATCGCTTCACATAATCGCGAGTGTTGGCGTCGGTCGCATCACGCGTGGGAAAGCTTTTCTGCATCTGCAGAGCTGAACCTGCGGCCATATAAAAGATCTCGGCATCGATTTTCAGCGCATTCGAGGGCTGAGAAGTGTATTCGCCATTCTTCCAGTCGGGATCGTCGCGAACGGCATCCATTGCCATCTTTCGCCACATTCGATTCCGCCCCGCTATGGCCGCGGGCTGGCATGCCAGGGGCATGAGCGCATCCATAAAGTCGGGATAGGTTTCTCCCCAGACCCAAGAGTGCATGCAGCCCATGGAAGTACCGAGGATGAGCCGCAGGTGATTTACATTTAATCCTTTTTCCAGCAACTCGTGCTGCGCCAGAATCATGTCGTCATAGTCATAGTGCGGAAAATGTGCGTGCATGCCGTCGCTGGGCTTGCTGGATTTTCCGTGGCCAATGTTATCCACCAGAATGACGTAATAGCGCGTCACGTCGAGAAGTTGTCCCGGCCCATACAGCACGCCCGCGAACTGCGGTGCCAGAAATTGCCGGCCCGAACCGGTGGTGCCATGCAAAAGCAACACAGCATTCGTAACCTGGCCCTTCGCATCACGCGCAGGCGCTCCAAAGGTAGCGTAGTGCATTCGCAACTCAGGCAAAGTTTCCCCCGATTTGAAATGGAAATCGTGAGAAACATAGTCGCCTTCCTTCGGCGTTGGTAGTTGGTTTTGCGCCGGCGCCAGCACAGCCGCTGCACCGAAGAATAGGCAGACGACGAGCGCAAACCTGAACATAAAAACGCGACCTCGCATGTTCACCCCTCTTTTCGAGGCAGAGTATCACATGGCAACGTCACATACACCCCAGAAGAGAATGTATTTACAAGGAAAAAAGAGCGACGAATAGCAATCCGCGAACTTTGACAGGATGAGCTTGGTAGCGCTACCGGGAATCGAACCCGGGTTTGAAGATTGAGAATCTTCCGTCCTAACCCCTAGACGATAGCGCCATCCGGAGAGCTTCGATTATAGCAAAGCCATTCCTTGCCGTTTCCCCAGAAATCAGGTTTCCACAGCCTTCTCGAGGTCTATAATTTAGGTAACTCCGCTAGTAAAATCCAAGTGGTCTCTCGAAAATTGCGGGGCGAAGTGTATGTGGTTCATTACTGAACAACTCAACTCATTCTTAAACTTAGGTATCTGTAAGGAGTATCCGAAAATGGCCAGATCAAAATCCACCTCAGGCGGCAAGACAAATCGTCCAAACAATGAATCTGTAAACGCTGGTTCTATCAGCAAAGAGCAAACCCATCCTGCGAATCCAGTCAATCTGCCCGACGTGAAAGCAGTCGCGGCCGAAACGGCGCCTAGCGTCAGCGCGCCCGAAGCCACAATCGCGTCAGAAACCAGGAAGTTCGAAATCAGAAAATCCGAGCCGCGCAAGTCCGAGGCTCGTAAGAACGTTGTTCCCATCAACCTGGAAGACGAAATCCGGCGCCGCGCCTACGAGCTTTACCAGCAGCGTGGGACCGCATTCGGCAGTGAGGCCGAAGACTGGCTGACTGCCGAACGCGAAGTGCGGCAGCGCTACCATCAGCAGAGTGCATAGTTCGTCATCAATTGCACGCTGTCTCAATCAACCAATGCGGCGGCCGAATCCCGGCCGCCGCCCTCTTTTAGGTCGTTCCTCGAGGCTCCGAATTTTTCCCATCCCGCGGCCTTCGCCGATATACTATTGGGCACGCTTCGCCAGTCGTCATTTGTCACAGATCGCATTTGTCTCGCAGGTGTATTTCTGAAAAAATAGGTTGGGGTTCCCCCACATGGCGGAAATAGGTAGCTTCGCACTTCTCCTCGCTTTGGCATTGAGCGTTTACTCGTTCCTGGCTGGGATCGTTGCACTGGTCTTCCAGAACCGTCGAAACTCCGAGCGCATCGGCGAGACTGCCCGCCGCGCCGGCGTAGCCATCTTTGGCGCGGTTTTGCTGGCTGCGATCGTCCTCGTGATTTGCGCCTTTCGCGACGATTTCTCCATCGCTTATATCCTCCACCACAGCAACCGCGATCTTCCCGGCCCTTACAAGTTCGCCGTGTTGTGGTCAGGGCAGGAAGGTTCTTTGCTGTTCTGGTCGTTGCTGCTTGCGGCCTACGGCTTCGTGTTGCGGCTGCGCTACAAGACCGATCCGCGCCTCTTCGCCTACGCGTCGGTGGTTCTTGCGGGCGTGCAGATTTTCTTTCTGTTGCTGGTAAACATCGCCGCCAACCCCTTCGGCACTGTGCTGGGCACAATTCCCGCCGATGGCAACGGTCTGAACCCCTTGCTGCAGTATCCCGAGATGGTGATTCACCCGCCCATGCTATATCTCGGCTATGTTGGGTTCACCGTGCCTTTCGCCTTCGCGCTGGGCGCGCTGATTATGAAATATCCCGGCGAGAAGTGGATCAACATCACCCGCCGCTGGACCATGGTCACCTGGGCCTTCCTCACCTGCGGAGTTTTTCTCGGCGCGCACTGGGCTTATTCCGTGCTGGGCTGGGGCGGCTATTGGGGGTGGGACCCGGTAGAGAATGCGTCGCTGATGCCGTGGCTGGTGGGCACCGCTTTTCTGCACTCGGTGATGATGCAGGAAAAGCGCGGCATGCTGAAAATGTGGAACATGTGGTTGGTTTTCGGCACATTCTGGCTGGCCATTCTTGGGACATTTCTCACCCGCAGCGGCATCATCGCATCCGTACATGCC
>JBAPQU010000095.1:0-1682 GCA_049280795.1 Candidatus Sulfotelmatobacter sp. | reverse complement strand
CAGCGGATTCCCGGTAACGCTGCTCAACTATGGCGACAACTCTTTGCTCGGAGCCGAACCCAACGGCATCAACAACTACGGCGTCGACGAACCGCAATATGTGCCTGGCCCACTGAAGCTGAATTCCAATCCGCGCAATGGTGACTCATACTTCAATACGTCGCTGTTCAGCTTGCAGCCGCTCGGCGATCCCGGCAACGCCAAGCGCCGGTTCTTCTCCGGCCCCGGCCTCGACAACTACGACATGGCTTTGCTGAAGAGTGTGCCGCTCACCGAATCCAAGTCTGTTCAATTCCGCTTCGAAGGATTCAACGTCTTCAACCATGCGCAGTTTTATGGACCGACTTCGGTGAACGGCAACATCAACAGCTCATCTTTCGGCGCGGTGGTGAGTGCGGCCCCACCTCGACTGATGCAGGCTGCGGTCAAGTTCATCTTCTAGATCCCATTTTTGTACCTCAGTAATGCCTGACTCCCGGTCACCGGGAACCCCCCATGCGACTTTCGGGCCATCCCGCGCATCAAAGCCAGTGATACGATAGAAAGTTGCCCCAAAGCGGGCAAGCAATCATTGATCGCCGGGCCCGGCTACTACCGCTCGTTGTTTTCGAAACATGGTTTCCGAAACATGTAGCGTTTGCCGACAGCGCGACCTTACAACGAGGAGAAACGAAAATGGCAGGCAATGGAATTGTCGAAGTAACCGATGCAAACTTCGACCAGGATGTTTTGAAATCAGATACGCCCGTGCTGGTGGACTTCTGGGCAACATGGTGCGGCCCTTGCCGCGCGATCGCCCCTATTGTTGAGGAGTTGGCCAAGGACTACCAGGGCAAACTCAAAGTCGGCAAGATGGACGTCGACGCCAACAGCTCCACTCCCATGCGCTATAAGGTCACCGGCATCCCCACGCTGCTGGTCTTTAAGGGCGGACAAGTGGTCGAACAAATCGTAGGCTACCGTCCCAAGGAAGCCATCGCGCAGGCCATCGACAAGCACGTCGCAGTCAGCGTCAGGTCGTAAGATCGTAAGATCGATTCGATACCGGGCAAGGTTCGCGTGAGCCTTGCTCAGTATTTCCTAAGCACACCAATCACGCGCCCCTGCACTTCCACCGACGCGGCCGGAACGATAATCGGCTTCATGCTCACATTCGAAGGTTGAAGGCGGATGTTGTCGCCTTCGCGGTAAAAACGCTTCAGCGTGGCGTCGTCCCGGTTCACGACCGCGACCACAATGTCGCCGTTGTGCGCCGTCTTCAGCTTCTCGACCAGAACGTAATCGCCGTCGAGGATGGCCTCATCCTGCATGGAATCGCCGCGGACTTCCAGAACGAACACTTCTTTCGAGCGCACAAAATCGGCGAGTGAAATCGTCTCGTTGGTCTGCACCGCTTCGATCGGCTGGCCGGCGGCGATGCGCCCCAGCAGCGGCAGCACCAGCCCGGTATTCACGCTCATGGCCTGCTTGAGGCGTCCCTTGGGAGGCAGCAGGTCGATGGAGCGGCTGCGGTTGTAATCGCGCGTGAGCAGTCCTTTTTTCTCGAGGTTGGTGATGTGCTTGTGCACCGTCGCCAGCGAATTCAAGCCGAGCCCCTCGCCGATTTCCTCAAACGACGGAGAGTATCCATGCTCCGCCACGAAGCGGGAGATGAAGTCATAAACTTCGCGCTGCCTGCGTGT
>JBAPQU010000094.1:0-3552 GCA_049280795.1 Candidatus Sulfotelmatobacter sp. | reverse complement strand
TTGTCCTGGGACGTACTCTATGACTCCGGTGCTCTAAAAGCCGTCGGAACGAAAGATGGCAAGATCGTGGCAACCGCCGAGGTTTCTACCACCGGGCAGGCCGCCGCCATCGGTTTGTCGCCCGATCGCGATTCCATTACGACAGATCGGGGCGATGTCGCGCACCTCACCGTTCGTATCCTGGATGATCAAGGCCGCGCGTTGCCTGACGCGGACAATGAGATTACTTTTCAGGTCGAGGGTGCGGGTTTGCTCGTTGCTACGGACAATGGCGATCCCGCCAGTCACGAGGATTACAAATCCAATCGTCGAAGGGCCTTCAATGGGATGTGCCTCGCCATCGTGAAATCGAACGGCAAAGCCGGCGTGATTCAGGTCGCGGCGCTTTCGCCCGGGCTTCCATCTGCTCGTGTGACCATAGCGACCAAGGCGTGAGCATAAACCGACTGGGGTGAAATGTTGATACCATTCGGTGTGATCAAAGTGACATCAGGCTGGTCCGCTGCTCGTAGAAAGTTTGCATCTTCCACATTGAGCGCCCACACCGTATGTAAGCCAAGATGACTGCCCCCCTACTCAACACACAGTCGACCGCCGACGCACTGACCGCCCGCTTCCTAGAAATCTTCGGAGCAACCCCGCGTATTTTTCGCGCGCCCGGCCGCGTGAACCTGATCGGCGAACACACAGACTACAACGACGGTTTCGACATGCCAGCGGCGATCCAGTTCTATACCTGGGAGGCGGCCGCAAAGCGCGACGACCGGATTCTGGAAGCCTACTCGGATCGCTTCGACGAAAAGATAACGCTCTCTCTCGACGCCCTGGCAGGTCCGCCGCGCAAACACTGGAGCGACTTCGTTCGTGGCATCGCTGCTGTCTTGCAAAATGCCGGCTACAAGCTGTCAGGAGCCAACCTAGTCATTCACGGCGAAGTCCCGCTCGGAGCCGGGCTCAGTTCCTCGGCTTCTTTGGAAGTTGCGACCGCGCTCGCCCTAATCTCGCTTTCTTCGATCGATGTTCCTCGTCTGGATTTGGTGAAACTATGCCAGAAGGCGGAACACGAATATGTCGGCACGCTCTGCGGCATCATGGATCAGTTCGTCGCCGTTTTTGGCGCCGCCGGACACGCGCTCATGCTCGACTGCCGCTCCCTCGAATATCAACTGCTCTCCATACCGCAAGATGTCCGCCTGGTTTTATGTAATAGCATGGTCCGGCACGAACTGGCCTCAGGAGAATACAACCGCCGCCGCGCCGATTGTGAAGAGGGAGTGAGGCTATTACAACCCCATCTGCCCGGAATCCGCGCCCTGCGCGATGTTTCGGTCAGCGCTCTCGAAGCCTGGAAGCAAGTGCTGCCGGAAAGGGTTCATCGCCGCTGCCGTCACATCGTCACGGAAAATCAACGCGTCCTGGCGGCTGCAAAAGCGCTGCAATTCGGCGATACCGCCGAGTTTGGTCGGCTGATGTACCAATCTCACGCCAGCATGCGCGACGACTATGAAATCAGTTGCCAGGAACTGGATCTGCTGGTCGATCTCGCCGCATCCCGCCCGGGCGTTTTGGGCGCGCGCATGACGGGTGGTGGCTTCGGCGGTTGTACCGTTAATCTGTTACGCGCAGATGATTCCGCTGCTTTCAAGGAAGACATTGCGCGGGCCTATCGCAACGCAACAGGTATCATTACTGAGATTTACATTTGTGAACCGGCCCAGGGAGCGCAAGCATGGCCGTAATGGAGCGTGACTAAATTTGAAATTCATAATTTCTGATATTGAAGGTGAAGATTAAATGGAACCGCGGAATCTCTATCAAGACCCCCATCGCCGTTTCAATCCGCTCACGCGCGATTGGGTTCTTGTGTCGCCGCACCGCGCCGAGCGTCCTTGGCAAGGCCGCGTGGAGCCTACTATAGCTGCCCCGGCGCTAACCTACGATCCCACCTGCTATCTTTGTCCCGGCAACGAACGCGCCGGTGGCGCGCGCAATCCGAATTATCAAACAACGTTTGTCTTCACCAATGATTTCGCCGCGCTAAAGCCCCAGGCCGAAGGTGCAAGAGTACAACCACCGATACAAGATGTCTCAGGGCGCGGCTTGCTGCTTTCGGAATCCGAAGCCGGCCTCTGCAAGGTGATGTGCTTTTCGCCGCGCCACGATCTCACTCTGGCGCGCATGACGGTTCCGGAAATTACCAGCGTAGTCGACATGTGGGCCGAACAGTATGCCGAGATCGGTGCATTGCCTTACATCAATTACGTCCAAATCTTCGAAAATCGTGGCGAGATCATGGGATGCAGCAATCCCCATCCCCACGGCCAGGTCTGGGCCAACCAAACGATTCCCAACGAACCTCGCAAAGAACAGGAATCGCAAAAGGCATACTTAGACAGCAACCATGCGTGCCTGCTGTGTGACTATTTGAAATTGGAAATCCAGCAGAGCGCTCGCATAGTCATCGAGAACGCCCACTTCGCGGCCCTCGTGCCTTTCTGGGCAGTGTGGCCCTTTGAAGTTTTGCTGCTCTCGAAGCAGCACACCGGTGATCTGCGATCACTCGGTCCCGCCATGCGTGACGGTCTTGCCGACATCTTCAAACAACTCACCACCCGCTACGACAATCTCTTTGAGATTTCATTCCCTTATTCGATGGGCTTTCATCAATCCCCAACCGACGGCGAAGCCCATCCCGAATGGCATCTTCACGCGCACTTTTATCCGCCGCTATTGCGCTCGGCCACGGTTCGCAAATTTATGGTCGGTTACGAATTGCTGGCCGGCCCGCAGCGCGACATCACCCCCGAAGCCGCAGCCACTACTCTCGGGAACCTAAGCCCGATTCATTACGCTGAGCGCAAACCGCGGTAGGGCCTGTAAAGCAGGCGGGATTGCGTAAATAAATGAAGGGGGAAGATTTAAGAAATGGCTCCTCAGGTAGGATTCGAATCGGCGTGAAAACGTAGTTTCAACAGCTTAGATCGCGGCAGATGGCACCTTACGCGGCTAATTCAATGATGTGCGATGTTAACGGCACGGGGACGGCACGGGCAAAGTCCGCGCCTTAAAATAATGTAGCCGCCTCTTTGAGACGGACCGACGATGCCTCAGTACTTTTCCTCCTACCTCACGCTTACGCAACATGCGTAGTCACCAAACTGGCCAGAAACAACACTAAGGGCATAAGTTACCCGCTTGTGTGTTGTAACTAAATATATGCCCTTACGCTAGTCATCTTGCGCCGCCTATGTAAGTTACTTACTATCTGTCATGCCGATTGAGATAACCACTAATACCTATGAGTCTAGCGCCGCAGTCTTGGACTAAAGCTCAACTGCACAGTCTATAAAGATAGTGTCGTTAGCGCTTTGTGGCTTTGTCGAGATTTTACGAAGGACTCCGCAATAGTCAAATCATTCAACTAGGCGGTTAGCACAGAATCTCAGGGTATCTTTTCCCAAGAAACTCCGTTTCACACGTTTCCTATTTCGTAGGGTTCGCCCTCTCGCGTCCTAACTCTGGCAAAACATCGCGATGGAAGGAGAAGGAGAA
>JBAPQU010000093.1:0-7033 GCA_049280795.1 Candidatus Sulfotelmatobacter sp. | reverse complement strand
TGCAATGCCGCATGATCGGCGAAGGCGCAGATCGAGAGCGTTTTGCCGCGCTGGCGCTCGATCTCGCAATCAGCGATCAGGTTCACTTTCTGGGCCGGCAAAGCCGCGCCGAAGTGGCTGAGGCCATGCGCAACTGCACAGTTTTTGTTTTACCCAGCCGGTACGAAGGACTCGGATGCGTTTATCTTGAAGCAATGGCGAGCGGCAAACCCGCGATCGCATGCCATGGGCAAGGCATCGACGAAGTCATCGAGCATACGAAAAACGGTTGGCTCATCCCAATCGATGGCCTCGAAGAACTCGTGCAAGGATTGCAAATCCTTCTGGGAGACGCAGCGCTGCGCGCACAAATCGGCCGCGCCGCGCGGCAGACAATCCTCGATAAGCTGGCCTTGTCCCATCAGGCACAAAACCTGATGAGGATTTACGAGGCGGCCGCACGATGACGACACCCACGCCGATACCACAGCAAGCTGCGCCCGCCCAACTCGCCGTCATCGAAGAAAAAGATCTAGTCGAGATCGCAAGTTTTATCGCGGCTCAGTCCGGCCGAACCAGAGAATCGGTAGAAGCGCACCTTCGCTGGTTTCTGCTAGAAAACCCAGCACGCCGGGTGCAGGATCCTCTGGGTTTCGGCCTCCGCTCCGCCGATCAACTCGTAGGCTGCATCTTGTGCAGCCCGCAAGCCTTTCGCTTTGAGAACAAAACAATTCTTTTCATGGGTTCGAGCTCGTTCTACGTAGACCATCGTCATCGCGGTCACGGAGGCCGCATCTTCCTTCAGTATTGCCGCCTCGCCAGGCAGTGGCCTTTATTCGGAACTTCAGCCAACCCTGAGGCTGCGGCTTTGTGGAAGGCCGCAGGGGCAAATCCAATGCCGTATTCCGATGGCGAATTATTCGGCGTGCTGCGCTGGCCGCCCGTGGTCGAGGAGTTTGTTCATCGTCGAAGTTCGAATCGCGCGCTCGCCCGTCTGGCTGGAAGTCCGATCTCCCAGATGGTGGCTCTTGTGCGCCCGCTTCAGATCGATGCGGTTTCACTAGATGCGCTTCAGCTTCTCACTTCGGCCGAGCAGGTGAACGATCTGCCAGTTCATCATCCCTCCGCGAAACTAACTTCGCTGCGTGACTCAAACTACATACGCTGGCGCTATTTCTCGGGAAGGGATGCAACCACCGCGGCGTTCGCATTTCGTAGCCGCACTCCCGATCGGGAAATTCTGGTGACTGTGAATCAGCGTGTCCGCGGATATCGCAGCCAGATCAACTCGCTCAACGTGCTCGATGTTTATCCAGAAGTTCCGCCGGAAGAGTGGCTTCGCATTGTCGGCACACTCGCCGCCTACTACCAAAAGACCATCGACACAATCGTTCTGCGCAGCCAGGACCCAGACAGGCAAAACGTGCTGCGCCAAAGAGGTTTTCAACATCGCCAATTCGATGCGCCAATAGGCTGGTTGCTCGACAAAGCAAATTTTCTGCCAACAAAAGATTGGTATCCCGTGCCCGCCGATGGCGACGGCCTGATTTAGCGGGCCGTCAGAACAACTTATGAAGGGCACTGCAGCGCACCAAGAATAATCACGCAATGAACCTAAGGACCCAAGCTCGCGCATTGTTGATTCGAACCGCCACTCTGGCTCGTCTCGACGAATTAGCTCTGCGCGTACAGAAGTCGAAAGCTAGCGGGCTGATTGTCGGCGTGCATGAAACGCCAGCTTCCCTGGAGTCGAAATTCCGCGATCAACTAGAGTGGGCGTCCCAAAACTTTACAATTACCACTCTGGAGATTTTCGCCAAACTATGGAGCGACTCGCCGCCATCGCAAGTCAGTTCGAAGCCACTGCTGCTGTTTACCTTTGATGACGGGAGAGAGAGCAATTATGCCGTGGCTGCGCCGCTGCTAGAATCCTTCGGCGGCCGGGGAGTGTTTTTTGTTGTGCCCGCCTTTGCCGAATGCGCTCCCAGCCAATCGCTCTCGTTCTACCGTACAAATATCAATCCCGACTCCAGACCCGGCGACGAACAATGGGAGGACTGGAAGCCAATGAACCCCACGCAGATTGCGGATTTGGCAGCCCGTGGACATGCCATCGGCAACCACACGCTTACACATCGACGGCTGGTGGGATTATCGTCGGACAAATTGGAGCAGGAAATTGGCGACAGTGCCCGCAAACTCACTGCTTGGACGCAAAAGCCGGTCGACGCTTTCGCCTGGACATTTGGATGGGATGCGGTGGATGCGAATGCATGGGAAGTAATACGGCGCTACCATCGTTTTTGTTTCGCTCCTTGCGCAGGCATCATCGACCGCCGGTATGACAGCCCATCTTTGCTGTGGCGCCGCGAGATCGAAGTGAAATACTCCGCGCCCGAGTATCGTTTTCTTTATTCGGGGCTGGTTGATCCGTGGTGGAGCACGCGCAGACGACTGCTCGGCAAAATGTTGCGACTCTCGTGACTGATTTGTTCTGACGATCGATTAGTGCTGACGATGGATTCGTACCTGAAAACTGACCTGCCCACATGATCCACCTCTTTATTAACGCGCTCGCGGCCAGTGCCGGCGGAGGCCTTACCTACGTCCGCAACGTATTGCCACGCCTCACGCTTCGGGATGACGTGCATACAACGCTATTGGTGGGCGGGCAACTGCGTAACGAGATTCCAGACTCAACTCGCATTACGCTTCTGCAAGTCGACTGCCCCTCCGGCTCAGCAAGGCGATTCTGCTACGAGCAGCGCAACCTTTCAGACATGATTTATCGCTCCGGCGCCAATGTCCTGTTGTCGACGGGAAATTTTGCGCTCTACTTCTCGCCGGTACCTCAAATTCTTCTCAGCCGGAACGCACTCTACACATCCTCCGACTTTCGACGCGATCTGCGAGACCGTGGCGACTATCGTCTATGGCTCGATAATGAGGCAAAATCCGCGCTTGCCCGATGGTCCGTGCGCACAGCCGACTGCACAGTTGCTCCAAGTGAAGCCTTTGCTAGCGATCTGCGGCGCTGGACGGGGAGTGACGTCATCTGTATCCACCACGGTTTTAACCACGAAGCCTTCTTCCAGAGTCAGTCTCCGTTGCCGCCGGAAGTTCAGAAACGGCTCGCTGCGACGGAAGGCTCACTCCGTCTGCTGTTCGTCAGCCACTACAACTACTATCGAAATTTC
Organism: Candidatus Sulfotelmatobacter sp.; assembly: GCA_049280795.1. GTDB lineage: Bacteria > Acidobacteriota > Terriglobia > Terriglobales > Acidobacteriaceae > Sulfotelmatobacter. The sequence goes on along the minus strand of JBAPQU010000093.1, from coordinate 3,857 downwards.
GAAGCTCTGATTCGTGGCGTTGCGCTCCTGAAGAAGAAGCTGCACCCCCGCACCGTCCGTTTAATCCTCACTTGCAAATTAGATTCCAGGGACAACCCCGGGGATTACCGCGCGGACGCCGCGGCGGACTTGGTCCGTCAACTTCAGCTTGGCGAGGAAGTAGTTGAGTTAGGCGCAGTCCCATACCCTCTGCTGCATCACCTCTATCGAGCCTCTAATTTCTATGTAACTCCAGCTTACGCCGAAACATTTGCTCACCCGCTGGTTGAAGCAATGGCCAGTGGCCTTCCCGTTATCGCATCGGATCTGGTGGTGCATCGCGAGATCTGCGGGGAAGCCGCGCTATATTTTCCACGTTTCTCTCCAGAACTTCTAGCCGAACGGGTCATGCAAGCATCTCGATCAGAGGCGCACGCCACGTCCATGCGTGAAAAAGGAATCGTGCGGTCACGAGATTTCAGTTGGGATAAGCACGTCGCTGAACTGCTCGGGTTGGCTCGGCGCGTCGCCAAGACACGAACTGGAGATTGAAATGGACGCGAACCAAGCTGTCACTCACCTACGCTCATCACTGAACGCCTGGCGCTTCACGTAAGATGAATTGCAAAGCCACTTAGGAGTGATGGTTTCGGATGTGCGGAATTTTCGGCATCGTTGGCCACAACGCGCGCGTGCCTGCGGAACTGCTGGAGCGCGCCACCCTGTCCCTGGCTCATCGTGGGCCGGACGATGGCGGCACGGTCATTTTGCACAATTCAGCATCGGAAGCCATTGAAATTGGTCTAGGAAATCGCCGCCTGGCAATCCTCGATCTGTCTCCTCAAGGGCATCAACCCATGAACGATCCGGCAACCGGCAACTGGATCGTCTACAACGGAGAGCTCTACAACTTTCGCGAAGTTCGCGCGAAGTTGCAGCTGGAAGGGTTGCGCTTCAGCAGTTATTCCGATACGGAAGTGATCCTCAAAGCGTATGGGCATTGGGGGGAACAGTGCTTACACGAATTTCGCGGCATGTTTGCCTTTGCAATATGGGATGCGCCCCATCACCGCCTGTTCGTCGCCCGCGATCCCATGGGCATCAAGCCCCTCTACTTCTGGCAATCGGATCGTTACTTTGTATTCTCTTCCGAAGTCCGGACTCTACTCGGAACTGGCCTGATTCCACGGCGCATTGATTCTGCCGGTCTCGTGAACTATCTGGCCTTTGGATCGCTCTACGACCCCAATACATTGATTGAAGGAGTGAATGCGCTTCCACCCGGCCACTATCTGACTTGGGAAAACGGAAAGCTAGAGCAAGTCCAGTACTGGGATCTGATCGGACCACTTCCAGAGGAAGCGGAGACAATTGATTCCTATCGTAGTTGTGATGGTACTGAAGAGAAGCGCCCCGAATGCGAATCCGAGATTGCTGACCTGCTCGACGAGTCGGTACGCATGCAACTGGTAAGCGATGTGCCGGTGGGTGTATTTCTTTCCGGCGGCATCGACTCCAGCAGCTTGGTCGGCATATTAAGCCGAAGCGGCGTTCGTCCCAGCACATTCTCCATCGTATTTCGAGAGGCCGACTATTCCGAGGCGGAGTACTCCCGCGCGATCGCTCAACAGTTTCGCACCGATCATCACGAGATCACCGTTTCACAATCAGACTTCTTCGCCGTGATCGCCCCCGCTATCAATGCAATGGATCTTCCCACCATCGATGGCATCAACACTTACTTCGTATCCGAGCGAACACGGGCTGCCGGTGTAAAGGTTGCCCTATCAGGGTTGGGCGGCGATGAAATGTTCGCCGGCTACTCCAGTTTTCACACCGTGCCTCGCATGGAGCGATTTGCCAACGCATGGGGGCGCATACCGAAAGCAGTCCGTGGCCCGGCAGCAAGTATTTTTGCCGCGCTCGCTCCTTCCAGCAACCAAAATCGCAAGTTGACTGCTCTTGGCCGCAACGGTGGAGGCGCCGCTCATCCTTATTTTCTTTCGCGCATGCTGTTCACCCCGGATCAGCGGCACAAATTATTGCTGCCGCTTGCCGAGAAGGCGGGATTTCTGTGCTCGGAAAAACCCCTGATCGAGACCCTAACCCGCGCCGAGCGCCTCGACCCGATCAACCGTGTTTCCTATCTCGAGGCGCGCTGTTATATGCTCAACACACTGTTACGGGACTCCGACTTCATGAGCATGGCGCACGGCTTGGAGGTGCGCGTGCCGTTGATCGACGATCAACTGGCGCGTCGTGTCCTCGCGCTGCCGGGATCGTGGAAGCTCGATGCCGCGACGCCGAAGCCTTTGCTGGTGAGAGCGCTCAGGGGCGAACTTCCAGATAAAATCGTCCATCGACCGAAACGAGGCTTCACGTTGCCATTCGAGCATTGGCTGCGCGACGCGTTGCGCTCGGTGGTGGAAGAATCGTTGCGCAAGATCGGCGATGGCCCACTGGGTAGCCAAATCAGCCAACCGGCGGCACGCGGCGTGTGGCAGGATTTTCTGGAAGGACACACTTCCTGGTCTCGTCCGTGGTCCTTGTATGTGCTGCAATGCTGGTGTGAACGGCACCTTTCGAATTGAGCGCTTGCCGTAATGGAAAAGATTGAAGAAGTTCGGAAACTCGCGAATGCGGTTCCCGCCGGCCCGCTTCCGGTTAGCGTGATCATTGCGGCGCGCAACGAAGGAAAAAATCTGCCGCGATGTTTGCAGACGCTGAAAGCGGCTGGCGAAGTTTACATAATTGACTCGCAAAGCGCGGACGATACCGTTGAGATCGCTCGATCTCACGGCGCGCAGGTGGTGCAGTTTCATTATCAGGGTGGATGGCCCAAGAAGCGGCAATGGGCCATGAACACGCTTCCCATCGCTTACGATTGGATTCTTTTGCTGGATGCTGATGAGGTGCTCACCCCAGAACTCGCCGAAGAAATTCGTTTGGCGATTCAGAATCCAGCGGTCAACGGATATTTCATCCAACTGCGCACATGGTTTCTCGGTCGGGTTTTGCGCCACGGAGATGTCGGCTTGTGGAAACTCTCATTATTTCGTCGTGGCAAAGGCCGCTATGAATGCCGTCTGAAGGACCAGGATGCCTCCATGGCCGACATGGAAGTGCACGAGCACGTTGTCGTCGAGGGCATTACTGCAAAGCTGCAGAATCCGCTGATTCATCATAATGTGGAGTCGCTCTCGCGTTACATCCAGAAACATGATGAGTATTCCAACTGGGAGTCGCGTGTGTTGCTGGAGGGGGATGACAAAGAACTGCCTCCGTCGCTCGCGGGCACGCAGGCCCAGCGCCGCCGCTGGCTCAAGCGCAAACTCTTTGCTCTTCCGGGTTCCCCTGTGTTGCTTTTCCTGTATCGTTATGTCTTGCGGCTTGGGTTTTTGGACGGCGTGCCCGGCCTTATCTACTGCGGCTTTCAGGCGGTTCAGATGTTTCACACCAAGGCCAAGATTTACGAACTGAAGCGCAAGCGAACTGAATAAACTAAAGAGTAAGCGAATTAAATAAAGAAGAAGGGAATCAGGCGCATCATGTGCGGCATCGCCGGACTCGCCAATTGTGGGGACAGGGAAGTCCTCGGCCGGATGACACACGTCCAGGCGCACCGCGGTCCCGACGACTCCGGCCTCTGGGAGAAAAGATTTCCCGACGGTTCCTATGTTGGCCTCGGTAGTCGCCGCCTCGCCATTCTCGATCTTTCAGCCGACGGCCACATGCCGATGTGCAATGAGGACCGCACTGTCTGGATCACTTACAACGGTGAAATTTATAACTTCGCCGAACTTCGCCGCGAGCTGCAAAGCAAAGGGCACCGCTTCGCCTCCAATACGGATACGGAAGTCATAATCCACCTCTACGAA
>JBAPQU010000092.1:0-5722 GCA_049280795.1 Candidatus Sulfotelmatobacter sp. | reverse complement strand
TTCCAACAGAGGCTAGTACAGGTCCACGTGAGCGAGGTTAACAGTTCGAGTCAGCACGATCCCGTTTCGTACACTGCACAGATTTCCTTCCGAGAGGTTTCGGACCTCATCCCGGCCAACATACCGTTAATTGTCGAAAGTAAAGTGAGCCCGACTGAGATTGGGCAAGAGATTCGTCGGGTATGCGAGGCGCTCCCTGAACCGGCAGCCGCGCGTACGTGCGCACCACCGCAAGTTTGTCAGCCGTACGTCTGATTTCTAGGCTTCTTCCATGAGCTACTCAGCCAAAATTCCCATCCTCTTTCCAACTCTTCCCAGCACCTCTAGCGCCTGCTGCAATTCTTCCTTCGTGTGCGTGGCGGTCATGATGGTGCGGATGCGGGCTTTGCCTTCGGGTACCGTGGGGAAGGCGATGCCAGTGCCGAGGACGCCTTCTTTGAAGAGCTCGCGGGAGAAGTCCATGGTGAGTTTGCCGTCGCCGATGATGATGGGGGTGATGGGAGTTTCGCTGGCCGGAGTGGCGCGGCCGCCGATATCGAAGCCGAGCAGGGCTAGTTCTTTTTTCCAGAAGCGCGTGTTTTCCCAAAGTTTTTCCATGCGCTCGGGTTCGTTTTCGAGAACATCGAAGGCGGCGATGCACGTGGCCGCAACTGACGGAGGATGCGACGTGGAAAATAAAAATGGGCGGGCGCGGTGGTAGAGAAAGTCGATTAGATCGCGCGTACCGCAGACGTAGCCGCCTAGCGCGCCGATGGCTTTGGATAGCGTTCCGACCTGGATATCGACGCGACCGTGCACTTTGAAATGATCGATGGTGCCGCGGCCGTTGCGGCCGAGGACTCCGGAGGCGTGTGCGTCGTCGACCATCATGATGGCGCCGTATTTTTCGGCTACGTCGCAGAGGCCGGGTAGCGGGCCGATGTCGCCATCCATGGAGAATACGCCGTCGGTGATCAGCAGCTTTTTCCCGGGCTCGTCTTTGATGCTGGCCAGTTGTTCTTCAGCGTGGGCGACGTCTTTGTGGCGGAAGACCAGAATCTTTGCGCGCGACAGGCGTGCGCCGTCGATGATGGAGGCGTGATTCAGTGCGTCGGAGATGATGAAATCTTCTTTGCCCAGCACCGCCGACACCGTGCCGGCGTTTGCCGCGAATCCTGATTGGAAGACCACGCAGGCTTCCACGTTTTTGAAGCGCGCGATTTTTTCTTCCAGTTCCATGTGGATCTTCATGGTGCCGGCGATAGTGCGCACTGCACCCGATCCCACGCCGTATTTGCGTGTCGCTTCGAGTGCGGCTTCGCGCAGCTTGGGATGCGTAGTTAATCCCAAGTAATTATTCGAAGCCAGGTTGATGACTTTTTTGCCGTCGAAGGTGCAGACCGGCGCCTGCTCGTCCTCGAGCACGCGCAGTTTGAAGTGCGTGCCCTTGGCTTTCAGGTCGTTGAGCTGGTCGGTGAGATAGGAGAGCGGGTTGGTGCGGGTTGCAGTCGTCATCATCGCCTCAAACTCTTTGCCACGGATTTTCACGGATCAACAACGATAGAGCTTGATTAGTGTATAGCTTGGAGCGAGGAACGGAACATCGGGAGCCGTCTACTACTGTAAGGCTGGCCTTGGTCTCATGTGCGTAATTCGAGGAAGGCCCGTCGAAACAACGTCAATGATATGGCACTCGGAGACGATGCCGATGTGCCGCAGCGGACCGGGGTATTCGTTGCACGCAACCGTCGCGTGAGAGATATGGTCTAGGAAAGGCGACGTGGAGTAATGGCGGGCAAGCCTTCCCGAGAATTTCTCCGATTCACTGGGCATCGCATAACTTTCGTTCGTCACAAGGTAAGCCACATAGTTATCCCAAACAATCTCGAATAGGCGACTGCTTGCTGTGGATCTGACGAGATGGCCGGTTCCCAAGTCCGTCCCGGCGATCCTAATCGCAACTTCCTCAGGCATCACCTCGGCTTCTTCGATCAGAAGGCGCAGGCTATTTTGCCTTGGCTCCGAAATCTCCCGAAGATAGAGGCTTGCGCATGTATCGAGTTCGGCCAGCTCTTTAGGAACGGCTTCCATATGGTTTCCGCAGGACCAAACCTAAAACATAATCGGATTTCCGGTCGCGATGCTGGCTTCGCAGAGTTCCTTCATGTTTCCAAAGAATTCCTTTTCGGACTCGGCCAGAATGTCGCTGGAGTGGAGCACTGTATTGACTTCCTTCAGCAAGGCCGGCGATTTTTTGATGGGGATCCAATCGCCGGTGTGAGTGCCGTCGTAAAGAACTTCTTCCAGCAGAATGGGGAATTTTGGTCCGGGACTTCCCTGCAGAGCACGTAGGAAGCTGCGCAGGTTTCCGACCCGCGTGATGTTGCCGAGAAACACGGAGAGAAGATATCCACCGTGCTCGCAGGAATCGGTCATCCATTGATCGTGAGCTTCCCATTCGTCGTCGGTCGGGTCGCCGGTCAGCATGGGCTCGCCGGAGTCGTCGAAGGCGAGGCGATCGGGGAGCGGATGCGGCTTGGCTTTGCCGTCGCGAATGCAGGTGCAACGTACGAATGCATCTAGGCTCATGGTGATTGCCTCGATCTGTCTTTCTATTGCGTTTCGCTCGCTGCGATTGCCGGCGAGACGCCAGCGCTACTTTACGCCGTTCGGGTACACCAGTATTTTACTGGCTTCGCCGGTTTTCAGGCGCTCCATGGCTTTGGAGAAATCTTTCATGGGAATGCGGTCGGTGATGGCGGGATGCAGGTCGAGTTTGCCGGCCTTCAGCAGCGCGGTCATCTGATACCAGGTCTGGTACATGCGGCGGCCGTTGATGCCCTGCACGGTGATGCCTTTGAAAATAATGTCTTCGGAGAAATTGAGGGAGACGGGCTTGGAGGTGAGGCCGAGAAGGGAAATTCTTCCACCGCGACGGACGATGTCGAACGCTGTGCGAATTGAATCGGGATGGCCTGCCATTTCGAGGACGACGTCCACGCCCAGGCCTCCGGTTTTTTCCATCACGCTGGCGCTGGCGTTTTCTTTTGACGGATCGATCACATAGTCGGCTTTCATCTCGCGCGCGATCTTGCGGCGGTGTTCGTTTACTTCGATGGCGAACACGGTGGTCGCGCCGACGGCTCTGGCCACGGCGATGGCAAACAGGCCGATGGGGCCGCATCCGGTGATGGCTACGGTTTTCGCGGCGATCTCGCCCGCGAGCACGGTATGGACCGCATTGCCCAGCGGATCGAGAATTGAGGCATACTCCTGGGGAATCGCGGGATCGAGCTTCCAGATGTTCGATTCCGGAATGACGACATACTCGGCGAAGGCGCCATTGGCGTCCACGCCGATGATCTTCACGTTCTGGCAGATGTGCGCCTCGCCGGTGCGGCATTGCAGGCACTTGCCACAGGCTACGTGCATTTCGGCGGAGACAAAATCTCCTTCTTTTACACTGGTAACTTCGCTGCCGAATGCGGCGACGGTGCCGCAGAATTCGTGACCGGGAATCAGCGGAGGATGGATGCGGTTCTGCGCCCAGCGGTCCCAGTTGTAGATATGCAGATCGGTGCCGCAAATGGAAGCGACTTCGACCTTGACCAGGACTTCGGTGGGACTGAAGGTGGGAATCTTGACTTCGCGGATTTCCGCGCCGGGTGCGGCCTCCGGTTTTACGACAGCGGACATCGTGGACGGCATGACGGCTACCTTATGAATTCGGACTCAGGCACAAAACGTATGATTTTAGCACCGGGGGAGAGACTCTGGCCGTTTAGCTCCGAGGTTTATAAGGTTTGGGCGCGACGGTCTTGAAGTCCTCGGACCTTCCTCGGGGAATGCTCAGCGTCTTCCACTTGTTGGAGCGGATGTGCTTGGCTAGAAATACGATCTGGCCGGTGTGATAGGCATAGTGCGCGATCTGACGGTTGATGGCCTGCAGCACGGTGTGGGGCTCGCCACGGATGGTGACTGTGCGCGTGACGTCTTCGGGCTTTAGGGACTCGATCGCCGCAAAGACGCGCGCCCAGCCGTTCTCCCACAAGGTTGTGAGATCGGCGCGGGTGGTCGAGGAGTTGATTTCGAATTCCTGGTCGCGTTTGCGGTCGGGCTTTTCGCCGTCGGTGGTAAGGAAGTCGGTGAAGCGTGAGCGCATGTTCCCTGCCATGTGTTTCACGATAACGGCGATGGAATTCGATTCGGGATCGAGAGTGAGAAAAAGTTCGTGGTCCTTGAGTTGCGCCATTGCGCCCTCGGCCAGGCGCTTGTGTCCGCGCATCTGGCGGTGGGCTTCGTCAAGATAATGGATTGCGATATTGGGCATAAAATCTGATCTCTTTAGTTAGACGCTTACGAATTAGGTACGGAACCTGGCGGGATGATCGGGTATGGCGCGGTCAGATTCTGCGGGAGCAATTCCATTTCCAGCTCAAAGCCCCCGACCCATTTGGCGAACAGGTTATAGAGCAGGGCGCCGATTGCGCCCATCACAAATCCCATGACCCCATAGATCAGAGGCATGCAAACGGCAACGCCGACGCCAAAGATTCCGGCCAAGGGACTGTTGTGCTGCCCCAATGCGGATCCCACGACTCCGATCAGGAGAAAGAACGGAGCGAAGATCAGGCCCATGCAGCCATAAACCAATCCCATGATCTTGGCCACTGAGAGTACTCCGACTGACTTGACGATATGCATGAATGCCCTCCTGATAATTTTCCGCAAACGAGCGATTCAGTTTCGAACGTGGCAAGTTTAACCCCAGCCCCCGCCGCCCGGCGACTCAATCCTAATTCGTTCGCCCGGGCGCAGGCGCGTGCTGAACTTTCCTGGCATGGTTTCGGTCGAGCCGTCTTTGCGAATCATGGTTGTCTTACCCGGCGCGCCATCGGCGGCGGCGCTCAGTCCCCATGGACCGTGCGTGCGCCGGTCAGACAGTAGAGTTACTTCGCAATCGGTGAGCACTTCGATCTCTCGGATGATTCCATCGCCGCCTTGATGCTTTCCTAGGCCTCCGCTGCCTGGGCGTAGCGAGTATTGCCGGACACGCAGCGGATACGCATATTCCAAGGCCTCTGCCGGAGTGTTCAGAGAATTTGTCATGTGCGTGTGCACGCCGGAGACGCCGGGCTTGGTGGGCCGCGCACCCATGCCGCCAGCGATGGTTTCGTAGTAGGCGAAGGGCTTGCCGGTGCGCGGATCGATGCCGCCGATGGTTAGATTATTCATAGTGCCCGATGCGGCGGCTGGAATCCGGTCAGGAATCGCGTGGGCCAGCGCGCGCAGCAGAACATCGACGATGCGCTGAGAAGTCTCCACGTTTCCGCCAGCAACGGCGGCTGGGGGCTTCGCGTTCACAATGGTTCCTTCGGGCGCGATCACCCGGATGGGACGCATCAGGCCGGCTGCGGCTGGAACGTCATCGGCCAGCAGACAACGAAAGACGTAGAAGCACGCGGAGTAGGTAATCGCTTCGACAGCGTTCACACTCCCTTCGACCTGCGGATCGCTGCCGGTGAAATCCACTGTAACGGCGGCCTCTGACGAGGTGCTCGGCTTGAAGGTCAGCGTTACCGCGATCTTTATAGGCTTGTCGCAGACGCCGTCGTTGTCCAGAAAATCCTCAGCACTATATGTACCGGTCGGCACTTGCCGCAGGAATGCGCGCATCAGTTCTTCGGAATATTTCAGCAGCTCCCGCGCGGCGCGCTGGGCGCGATCGATTCCGTAGCGGGCG
>JBAPQU010000091.1:0-15153 GCA_049280795.1 Candidatus Sulfotelmatobacter sp. | reverse complement strand
GTGCGCAATGGCAGTTTTCTGCGGCGCATGGTTGCAAAGATTTTGCGCGAAGAACCAGACGCGATTTTTATTGCCGGTGACTTGTATGACGGTACGGCCATCGACGCCAAGCGCGCGGCGGAACCGTTGAACCGGCTCACCGCGCCCCATGGCGTTTATTTTGTTGCTGGGAATCACGAACAATTCGGAGATGACAGCAAGTATCTCGGCGCTATTGCGGACGCAGGCGTGCGTGTGCTCACCAATGAGAAAGTCGAAGTAGATGGCTTGCAGATTATCGGCGTGCCTTATCGCAATGCGGCGCAGCAGGGGAATTTTGCTTCGGCGCTACGCGGCGTCCGCGTGGATCGCGACCGCGCCAGCATTCTCCTGACCCATGCGCCCGACCATCCGGAAATTGCCGAGGCTGCAGGAATTTCTCTACAGCTTTCAGGTCATACGCATCTTGGGCAATTTATTCCGTGGAGCTGGATGGCGCAGCGCATTTACCGCCAGTTCGTATATGGCCTGAGCCGGATCGGGAAGATGCAGGTCTTTACATCGAGCGGAGCGGGAACCTGGGGACCTCCGCTGCGCCTCGGATCAAATCCCGAGATCGTCATGCTGGAGTTCGAATGAAGAGTTCGAATAAGTTTGCGAGCCTCGTTTTCAATCAGCCGGGAGCCGCAACTTGTTGCGGCTTTTTTCTTTTCCGAAATCCTGCGTGGACTTTGCGCCGTTGCGCCAACTCTTGTCTATAATGACCGGGGCAGATCGCGGCCTGGTTCTTCTCGGGCTGGACTCTGCCTCACGCTTTCTCGTATCCCCTGCGCTTTGCATGATTGAGCTGCCCAGCAAATGTCCGTTGATTACATGAAAGTGAAACCCGGAATGGAAGTCGCCGGCCTGACTGACGTGGGCTGTCAGCGCGATAATAATGAGGACTCCTACCTCTATTGGGAGCCGGCTGGCGAAGAAGAATTCCAGCGCAAGGGCCGGCTCGCCGTGATTGCCGACGGCATGGGCGGGCACGAGGGCGGCCAGGAAGCCAGCCGCATGGCGGTTGAGACGGTGCGTGAAGTTTATGACCAGGCCTTCCGCGACGATCCGCAAGCGGCCCTGGTGGAATCGTTTGTCGCCGCCCACGCACGGATCCAGGATTATGCCGAAAAGAATCCCGCATTCCATGGCATGGGGACTACCTGTACCGCCCTGGTTCTCCGCGGCCGGCAGCTTTACTTTGCGCACGTCGGAGACAGCCGGCTTTATCTCGTGCGCGATGCCCGCATCCTGCGTCTGACTCGCGATCACTCCTATGTCGGCAGGCTGGTGGAGAGTGGAATCGTGCGCGCCGAGGACGCCGAGAAGCACCCGCAGCGCCACATCCTGACCGCCGCGTTAGGGGCAGGGATAGAGGTGGCAGTAGACGGCGCCGAAGAGGGACTGGTATTGCAGGATGGCGACGATCTCTTGCTTTGTACCGACGGTTTGTGGAGCGTCGTAACCGATCAAGAGCTTGAAACCGCAGTGAACGCCAGCGCCCCCGCCGAATGCTGTGCCGCCCTGGTGAAGCTGGCGCGCCAGCGGGGTGGCCCCGATAACATTACTCTGCAAGTGCTCCGCGTTGGGCCCGAGTTGTAATCCGCGGACTTAGCGAGACCCGATGTGTGGGATTCACGACGTTAAACCGCAATCCGATGCACATAGCCGCTTTCTCTACTTTGCTATGAATCTCGTAACTCATTAAAAGTAGAGAAGCTTAGCGTGCCGCTCACGGAGCGAGGAATGGAGCCGCAATTGCAATGTCGCATACGTCAATAAAGTCTATTAGCACGATGGACTTTATGGCATAATGGCCAACTATGAAAATTTCTCAAAAGGGACTGTACGCTCTGCAGGCGATGATGATGCTCGCTCGCCATCATCACCAGGGCGCCATAAAAATCCGCGAAGTCGCTTACGAAGAAAATCTTCCGGAAAAATTTCTAGAGCTGATCCTTCTCGAGCTGAAAAACGCGCGCATGGTCGAAAGCGTACGTGGAGCCAAAGGCGGATATCAGTTACGCCGCAATCCCGAAGACATTCGGCTTAGCGAGATCATGCGCCTCATCGACGGTCCGCTCGCGCCTTTCGGCGATGCCGAGCAGTTGCGCACACTGATTGACCGCGACGTTCCCCACCGGGCTCTTTACCAGTTATTTCTTGACGTTCGCGATGCCGCCGCCAATATTCTGGAAAACACAAGCCTGGCCGACCTGATCGCCGAACCAAGTCCCCGCGCAGGCAAAGGGAAACACGCCGCTAAGAAAAAGGAGAAAGCTCCCGTGGTGCCCATGGTGGTGGTCGGTGGACAGAAGTGAATCGACGTCTTTGTTAAAGGAGCGCCCCGATACCACAGTTACTACTTCCGGTTTGAGGCTGGGGCCTTTAAACTAGTCTGTTCAAAACAACTCTTTATGCTTCCAAAGCTACGTTCGCAACCATGAATTCCAGACGCGATTTTCTCAAGCAGATCTCCGGCGCGGCGCTCGCCGCAGGTTCAATGCCCTCCATGTTGACCTGGGCCTTCTCACAAGGGCAAGCGGTCGACGTTCCCGGTGAAGACGGCATGATCCTCCGCTCCTTCCGTTTCGTTGACATCGAAACTCCGGTTGAATACTTTAACGCATGGCTCACTCCCGTTCCGCATTTCTTCGTGCGCAATCACATGCACGAGCCAAGCGAACTCGATGCAGCCGAGTGGAGACTCACCGTTCACGGCGAAGTGGAAAAGCCTCTCACGCTCAGCCTAGCCGAGCTTTCGAAAATCGAGAGCCATTCCGTTGTGAACACGCTCGAGTGCGCCGGCAATGGCCGCGGTATGCAGCGTCCTCAGGTTCCCGGCATTCAGTGGGGCAAAGGAGCGGTCAGCACCGCGCGTTTCTCCGGGCCGCGCCTGCGCGATGTTCTCGATCGCGCCGGAGTGAAATCCACGGGCAAACATGTAATGTTTCGCGGCCTCGACGACATTCCCGGCAAAGTGCCTCCGTTTATTCGCAGCATTCCTCTCGACAAAGCTCTCGACGCCGATACGCTCATCGCCACCCACATGAACGGTGTTCCGCTCACCAAGCATCACGGCTTTCCAGCGCGTGCTCTCGTCCCCGGCTGGATTGGCGCGGCGTCGTGCAAATGGCTCACGGAAATTAAATTGCTCGATGTGGAATTCGTCGGCAACTTTATGAGCCCCGGCTATCGCCTTCCGAATCAACCAATAAACCCGGGCGATGCCGTGAAGCCCGAAGATACACACCCGGTCACGGCACTGAATGTAAAGTCAGTGATCGCCGGACCCAGTGACGGAGGGAATATTAAGCCAGGCAAAGTCGTAATACATGGCGCAGCGTGGGCCGGGGAAGCCGACGTCACAAAGGTTGAGATTTCAACCGATAACGGTGCCACCTGGAGTCCCGCCAAGCTGGGTCACGATCAATCCCACTACGCGTGGCGCCTGTGGAGCTATGACTGGAAAACCGGCAAGAGCGGCGACTATACGATTCAATCACGCGCCACTGATAGCCAGGGACGCACTCAGCCGGCGACCGCACTGTGGAACCCCAGCGGCTATCTCTACAACGCCGTCGATCAGGTGAAGATCCATGTTTCGTAACGTGTCGAAGGCGCGCGGTAACGTGGAAGAGCGGTGCTTCAGCGCCGCGTCAAACGCCATAAAGGATGCGGGCTTCAGCCCCCGTGGTCGCGCTCTGCCTCTAGCGGGCGCGCTCATTGCGATGGCGTTGCTGATCGCGGCCTCGTTGCCATTCTCCGTGCACGCTCAGAAACCTACCGTAGCCGTAACTGCCGATCTGCCTCCAGGTCCGATGCAAGCCAAAGCCACCACTACATGTCTGGAATGCCACGAGGCGCGCATCATCCTGCAGCAGCGCCTAAGCAAAGCCACCTGGACCAAAGAGGTAGATAAGATGACGAAGTGGGGCGCGGTGGTCGATCCCGCCGACCGCGATGCTCTCATCGATTACCTAAGCACAAACTTCAGCCCTGACAAACCACAATACGAGCCGCAGCACACTGCAGAGCGGAAGAGCGGCGCTTTAGCGCCGCGTTAAGCTTCATAAATGATCAGGCTTCAGCCCCGGCTCGCATCGTGCAGTAAAGCAAAGCGCTGCCGACCCAATGTCCAAAATCCATTGGACATTACGGCAACGCCGCACTACGGAACCCAAACTGTAATGAAAAAAGTATAGAAACGCGCCTGCCCTATTCCTAGTGCATTGTAGGGTACGGGGAGGCCGCAAGCCGAGTCAGTGTTTACCCCGTGGATCCCCTGTGCCCTCTGTGTTTAAGCTTTTCTCCGGCCGCAAGAGCGGGAACAGAATCACGTCGCGGATGGTGTGCGAATCGGTCAGCAGCATGCACAGCCTGTCCACGCCCACGCCCACGCCGCCAGTCGGCGGCATGCCATAGGAGAGCGCGCGGATGTAGTCTTCATCCATCTGGTGCGCCTCTTCGTCGCCCCGCTCGCGTTCCTGCAACTGCGCTTCGAATCGTCGCCGCTGGTCTTCAGGATCGTTGAGTTCGCTGAATCCGTTGGAAATCTCCATCTGCCCCGCATAGATTTCAAACCGCTCTGTCCACTCCGGCTCATCCGGCTTCTGCTTCGAGAGCGGCGACACCGCGGTAGGGAATTCGTAGATGATCGTCGGTTGTGTGAGATGTTCCTCGGCTACGGCTTCAAACAAAGCCGCAATCGATTTACCCAAAGGGTCCTTCGGATCGTAAGCCATGTGCGCATGCGACTGGTTGAAGCGCTCGATTAATTTCCTGACTCCATCATGCGATGCGAAATCGCTTATCTCGGGCTTCACTCCAGCGGCCTCCGGCCAGTAATGAATGATGGCTTCCCGCATGGTGAATCGCTGCCAGTTAGCCCAATCAATCTCCTGCTCGCCCCACTTCGTTTTCGTTCCGCCGTTCACATCCTTCGCAGCCTGCGTAATCAGCTCCTGCGTGAGGTCCATGATCCCCTGGTAATCCGTATAGGCCTGATAGATTTCCAGCATGGTGAACTCAGGATTCCATCGCCAGCCCAGGCCTTCGTTGCGAAAGTTGCGATTGATTTCATAGACGCGATCGAATCCGCCCACCACGAGGCGCTTCAAATAAAGTTCGGGCGCGATGCGCAGATACAAATCCATATCGAGCGTGTTGTGGTGCGTCACAAAAGGCCGCGCCACGGCACCGCCCGCAATGGGCTGCATCATTGGTGTTTCGACCTCGACAAATCCATGCGCCTCCAGCGTCCGCCGCATCGATTGGATCAGCTTGCCGCGCTTCAGAAAAACTTCCCGCACTTCTGGATTCACCACCAAATCGACATAGCGCTGCCGGTAGCGCAGTTCGACATCGGCAAGCTCGTTAAATTTCTGAGCGGAGCCTGGAGTAGATGGATCTGCTTCGATGGCCTTCCCCACCGGCAGTGGAAGAAAATCCTTGCTGAGAAAAGTGATCTCCTCCACATGGATCGTCAACTCGCCGGTGCGCGTGCGAAATAGATAACCGCTGACGCCAATGTGGTCGCCGAGATCGAGGAGCTTGTACAACTCGAAGCCCTTGTCCCCGACCGCGTCTTTCTTCACGTAAATCTGCAGCCGTTTTCCATCCTGCTGCAGGTGGCAGAATCCGGCTTTGCCCATCAGCCGAATCGCCATGATGCGTCCGGCTACGCGCACGTTGATCCGCGGATTTTCCAGTTGCTCGGCAGTCTTGTCCGAATCATCCGCCAGGATTTGCGGAATCGTGTGCGTGAACTCGTACTTGCTCCGGTACGCGATTTGGCCAAGGGCCTCAATATGTTTCAGCTTCTGCCGCCGCAGTTCGTAAATGTTTTCGTCGAATGCCAAGAGAGTCCTTTAACAGGGAATTGCGCCTTGCCGGCGCTGGAAACATAATTGAACGTTGAAACGCGATTATAAACAACCAGAGCCGGAGTGCGTTCTCGCGCCGGGTTAGAAATTGATTTGTAGTGTACCTAGATATCATGGTACATTGGTACACATGATCGATGATTCAAGACTGCTGGTAGAGCGGGTGCAAACCGGCGTGCGCATGGAGAAGCGCCTGCTAAAGGTTCTGAAGGCTTTCGCCGAGTACCACGATATGACCCTGGGTGATTTGCTGGAGGGCATTGTCCTGCATGCCTTCGACGGTAAGACGCCCTTCAGCCCGGCCTCTCTCGAACGCATTCAGGAGTTGAAGCGTTTCTATGAGTTTGATCTCGATTCCGGTGCCAGCCACCGCCTGAAAGAAATCAAGGCGCGGCCGTCGCGCAAGCGCGCTGCGGATAGATAAGAGAAGCAAAGACATGACAGACCAACGAACGAAAACCGCGCTCACAGGATTGCAGTGGACTCTGGGGCTGGTGATTCTAATAGAAGCAATCCTGTTTGTGATGCCCAGCGCCGGCCACGACTTTGCCCGGACTCACATGCCCGACATCGTGCGACAGGTCCTCGGATGGGGCGAGATTATTGGTTGCGTGCTCCTGCTGATCCCACGAACCGCAGTGCGCGGGGCGTGGGTTCTGGTGGCTATTTTTGTATTGGCGATTCCCGTCCACCTTTTGCACGGCATCTTCACCATTGGAAATCTTGTGATCTACACAGCGGCGGCATGGGCGATCGCGAGTGGCAAGGCGGCCAAGTCGTTTTCATGAGCAACGAAGAATTCATCCGCTGCTTTGAGAGCGACGCCCTTCCCGGGGACTCCTTCCATCATGCTGACCACGTCCGGCTGGCATTCGCGTACCTGTGTGAGTATCCGGTCTTGCAGGCGCTGGAGAAGTTTGCCAGCGCACTGAAGCGATTCGCCACCGCTCGCGGCAAGACACAGCTTTATAACGAAACCATCACCTGCGCCTATTTTTTCCTGATCCGCGAACGGATGGCTCGATCCGAAGGTACGGGCTGGGAAGAGTTCGCCTGCCAGAATGCGGACCTGCTCACCTGGAAAGACAGCGTCCTGAACCGCTACTACCACGAAGCCACGCTGAAGTCGGAACTTTCTCGCAGCGTGTTCTTGTTTCCCGATAAGTGCGGGTAGGTGTGGTGTTTTCCTAGAAACGTTGCGCGCTACTGCTTCTGTCTTCATGTTCTCGACTCGACGCGATTGTTCACGGTAGCGTAATATTCTTAGCGCGATCCCAACGCCTCATCGAGGTGCACAACGAAACCCCATGAAAAAAGTATTGTCAATCCTCTTTGTTTTTATCCCAATACTAGGACTTACCCAAGCCGCGAGAGCGCAGGAGATCCACGACGGCGCCGCGGTTTTGCGGGCGATGCATGATCGCTACAAAACGTCGTGGTACGACACTCTCATCTTTACCCAGAAGAGCACGACCTACAATCCCGATGGCACTATCAAAGTTGAGACCTGGTATGAAGCGGCGCTGTTGCCTGGCAAGTTGCGCATAGACATTGGTCCGCCCAGCAACGGCAACGGCTACGTTCTGAGCGACGGAAACGTCACTATTCTTAAAGATGGCAAGATAACGGCCTCGCGGCCGCTGGTGAACATGCTGCTGGTGCTCGGATTTGACGTTTATCGTCAGGATCCGCAGACTACCGCCGACGTTGTGAAAGGCCAAGGCTACGATTTAACTAAGTTGCGCGACGACACATGGGAAGGGCACCCCGTGTACGTGGTAGGCGCGGATAAAGGTGATTTGCAGTCGCGGCAATTCTGGGTGGAAAAAGATACGTTATTATTCGTGCGCGAGATGGAGCCAGCTCGAGACGATCCCAAGAAGGTGCACGATATCCGCTTTACTGACTACCGCAAACTCGCTGGCGCCTGGGTTGCGGCGAGGGTTGAAGTGCACGCCGATGACAAACTGATTTTCAGTGAAGATTATTCGGACATCGAGGCGAATGTGAAGCTCGACCCCGCGGTATACGACCCCAGCAAGTTCAACTCGACGCACTGGGAAAAGCAGTAGGGGCAGAGTTGAGAACGAGCTTCATTTTGCTCAAACACAAGAGTCTTGAAGACCTGCACCAACGGCGCTACTATGGACAGGCTTCCGGTTCTCCGGTAGCGTATGCGAGCCCACTATGCCGCAAAATTACATCCCTATCTTCATCTTCATGGCGGTTATCGGCTTGTTGCTACCGGTGACGCTGCTGGCAGCCAAGCTGGTTCGCCCGGACAATCCCAGCAAAACCAAACTGATGCCCTATGAGTGCGGCATCGATCCCATCGACAATGCCCGCGGACGTTACACTGTCCGCTACTACATCGTCGCGATCCTGTTCGTGGTCTTCGATGTGGAAACTATTTTTCTGTTTCCCTGGGCGGTAAAGTTTAAGGCTCTTGGCCTTTTCGGGCTGGTGGAAATACTCATTTTTCTCGTTATCCTTATTGTGGGTTACATCTGGGTGTGGCAGAAGGGCGCGCTGGAATGGGTGTAACTCCGCTTCCGGCAGCGCCCGACGCGCCAAGCGAGACCTTTGCCGCCAGCCGCTGGACCCAGGGCAATTTCCTTTTTCCAACTCGTTTAGTGGTTAGTCCTCTGCGCGTGAGCCGGGTGAAGTCGCGATGGTTCGGCAGCAACGACGAGAGCATCGCTATTTCGAAGATTGCATCCGTACACATTTCAACCGGCGTCCTTTGGGCCGAGATTCGAATTGAATCGACCGGTGGCACCGACCCCATCACCAGCTACGGCCATCGCAAAGCTGACGCCCAGCGTATCCGCGACCTGATCGAGCGCTATCAGGCGCAAGCCCGCGTGTAGTGCGCGAGCCCGGCATTCTCCAAAACTACGCAAGGATCGTTTTTTCTCTCCCGACTCGTTGACAGCGTGTGCTCAAGCTGATAAAAATTAACGTTCTCTTCGAAACCCTCCACGTAAGAGGTTTGCGTCTTCGCAGCGAATGCCGGACGAAATCAAGTCGCCCTCTTCACCGCCCCCGGAAGGTGATGCGAAGCCAACGGCGGATAAACCGGCCATTCCCGGCGGAGTGAAAGCTACTGCCTCCGGCTCGGTGCAAGCGGGTGCCAAGACTCCGGCGGAAAAGCCAGCTGCGACTCCTGCCGCAACTTCCCCCGCACCTGCCGCTACAACTCCCGCAACGCCTCCGGCTGCCAAGCCCGCAGCTGCGCCTGCAAAGCCGGCAGCACCCACTCCGATTCCCTGGGATTCTCCCATGATCGCGAAGCTCAAGGGAGCATATGGTTCGGGCATTGAGGCGCTTTCTTATGTGGGGCAGAACTATATGGTGGTGGATCGTTCACTGATTCCGGAGATTCTGCAGGTGCTCCGCAACGAAGAACAGTTCGATTACTGCGTCGACATCACGGCGGTACATTACCCCAAGCGTGAAAAGCAATTTGATGTGGTGTGGGTGCTTTATTCTTTCGCGCGCAACGAGCGCATCCGCGTGACTGCACGGATTGCGGATGGTGAGACTGTGCCGAGTTCCGTGCCTATCTGGGCGGCGGCGAACTGGCTGGAGCGCGAAGTTTACGACATGTTCGGAATTAAATTTGACGGGCATCCCGACATGAAGCGCATTCTGCTTCCCGAGGGCTGGAAGGGGCATCCACTGCGCAAGGATTACGGCATCCTGCAGCAGGACAACGAGTGGGTGCAGATCAATTTGGGCATTGAAAGCGGGCAGTGAAAAAACAGAAAGCCGCAGTAACTAGCAGTCGCGAAAAGCAGTAGTAAAACAATAATGACCGACTCGAACACGCTCTCGCATCTCGATCTCGAAACTCCCGAGAAGCCGTTTCTCGATGCGAACGAACTCGTCATCAACATGGGCCCGCAGCATCCCGCCACGCACGGCGTGCTGCGTGTAATTCTTCGCCTGGACGGCGAAAAAGTTCTGGGCCTGGAATGCGTGATCGGCTACCTGCACCGCGGCGTCGAAAAGATTGGCGAGCATCGCACCTATACAATGTTCAATCCGTACGTGGACCGCATGGATTATGTGGCGGCGGTCTCGAATGGGCTTGGTTATTGCGAGACAGTAGAAAAACTTCTGAACGTGGAAGCGCCGCCGCGTGCGCAGCATGTGCGCGTGATCCTGACGGAACTGAACCGCATCGCCAGCCACCAGCTTTGGCTGGGAACGCACGCGCTCGATATCGGCGCAATCACGCCGCTCTTCTACACCTTCCGCGATCGTGAAGAAATTCTAAAAATCTACGAGAAGTATTGCGGCGCCCGCCTCACCACGCACGCCTTCCGCATCGGCGGACTGCAATACGAGACCTACACCGGCTTCGAGAAGGAAGTGAAAAACTTTCTCAACTTCTTTCGTCCTAAGATCGACGAATACGAAGAATTACTCACCACGAATCGAATCTGGGTGGAGCGCACCAAGAACGTCGGGTCGATCTCCGCTCAGGATTGCATTGCGCTTGGCGTGACTGGGCCGGTACTGCGCGCCAGCGGTGTGAAGTGGGATCTGCGCAAGGCTCAGCCTTACGCCAACTACAAAAATTTCGACTTCGATATTCCGATTGGAGAAAACGGCGACACCTACGATCGATATCTGGTGCGCATGGCGGAGATGCGGCAGTCGGTGCGCATCATCGAGCAGGCGGTCGACGCGCTTCCCGAAGGGCCCATCATTGCCAAGGTTCCCAAGGTGATGAAGCCAGCGGTGGGAGAGGTTTATCACTCCATCGAAGCGCCCAAGGGTGAGCTGGGATACTTTATCGTCAGCGACGGTTCCACGCAGCCTTACCGCGTGCGGGTGCGGCCGCCGTCTTTCGTGAATCTGCAAGCGCTTGATCTGATGTGCCGTGGCCAGCTTGTGGCCGACGTGATCGCCGTGATCGGCACGCTCGATATTGTTCTCGGCGAGGTGGATCGCTGATGGGCCAGATCGTTTCATACATCGAGTCGTATCTCCATACCAAGGATCTGACTCCCGGTGCCGCGGGAAACATGTTCTGGGTGCTGGTCTACATCATGTTGGTCTTCGGCGGCTTGTCGGTCGCCGTGATTGCGATGAACTGGCTCGAGCGAAAAATTCTTGCGCACATGCAGGTGCGCCTGGGACCGATGCGCGTAGGCCCGCACGGCTTGCTGCAGCCGATCGCCGATGCCATCAAGCTGCTGCTGAAAGAAGACATCATACCGTCCGAGGCGGATGGGCTGATCTTCTGGGTGGCGCCGTTTGTTGTCGTGCTGGCGGCGTTTACGGTTTTTGTGGTGGTTCCGTTTGGTCCCACGCACGCGATTACCGATATGAACATCGGCATCCTTTTTATGTTGGGCGTGTCGTCGCTGAGCGTGCTGGGGATTGTGATGGCGGGCTGGGCCTCGAACTCGCACTATCCGCTGATGGGCGCGCTGCGGTCGAGCGCCCAGATGGTTTCGTATGAAGTGGCTATGGGATTAGCGGTGGTGTCGGCAGTTTTGATGACCAGCCTTAACGCGACCGGCACTGGAACCCTCAGCATGATCGGTATCGTGCAGGCGCAACTGGCCCAGCAAGAGTGGTTCATCTTTAAATTCTTCCCGTTGGGATTGATCGCATTTTTTATTTTTGCAGTCGCTATGGTTGCCGAAACCAACCGTGCACCGTTCGATCTGGCTGAAGCTGAATCTGAGTTGACCGCAGGCTTTCACACGGAGTACAGCGGCTTCCGCTGGTCGTTGTTCTTTCTAGCTGAATATTCGGCCATGATTGCGGTCTCTTCCATCGCAGTTACTCTGTGGCTGGGCGGGTGGCTGCGGCCGTTTCCGAATTTACTGAGTGGCGCGACCTGGGATCTGATCTTCTCCCTGTTCCCCGGAGTTACTTTTCTGTTTTTCGCGGCGATGTGTTTTTACAACACAGTGCGCATGCCCAAGCATCCGCTTTTCCGCATTCAAACCATCGGCCTCGCCGGCTTCGGCTTTGTTCTCGCTCTGATCGGCTTAATTTTATTCGTTCCGGCCGTGAGCATTCGCATTCAGGATATTTTCTGGTTCTCGGCGAAAGTTGCCGGCTTCATGTACCTCTATATCTGGTATCGTGGCACGTTCCCGCGATATCGCTTTGACCAGCTCATGCAGATGGGATGGAAAGTTCTGCTGCCGATGGGATTGGGCGTTCTCATTTTGACTGCGAGCGTTGCGTTGCTTCAACCAATGATATGGCACCCGTAGCCACACCATTTTTCTTTTACCTGTTTGCCGGGATCATGCTGATCGGCGGCATCCTGGTGATCACGCGCAAGAATCCCGTGCATTCGGCGCTGGCGCTGATCGTCACGCTGCTGGCGCAGGCATCGATTTATCTGATGCTCTATGCTCCGTTCGTAGCTGGCGTGCAGATCATTCTCTATGCGGGCGGCATTATGGTGCTGTTCCTGTTCGTGATCATGCTGGTGAGCATTGACCGCTCGGTGAGGGAACGGCAATTCAACAGCCAGTGGGTTGCGGGATTAATTGCAGCTACCGCGCTTGGAGGATTGTTTATTGCGGTGTACACGAAAGGAAAGAACATCTTCCCGGAACATGCGATGCCGATAGTGGAAAACGACAACACGCAGAAGATTGCGACCATGTTATATGGACAATACATGTTCGCCTTCGAGATCGCCTCACTGCTGCTGCTGGTGGCGATCATCGGAGCGGTGGTGATGGCGAAGAAGAAGATTTAGCATCCAGTACCTGGTACCAGAGAAGACGAATCGTTAGAAGCTGAAATGGAAGCGATGCTGCACATAACGACGCTGCATTATCTGGTGCTCGGGGCCGCGCTCTTTCTGCTGGGCGTTATTGGCGTGCTGACCCGGCGCAACGTGGTCATCGTACTGATGTCGATTGAGCTGATTCTGAACGCGGTGAATCTGAACCTGGTTGCATTCTCGCGCATGTGGGGAGGGTTGCATGGCCAGGTATTTGCCATCTTTGTAATCACCGACGCGGCCGCTGAAGCCGCGGTCGGGCTGGGAATTCTGATCGCCTTCTTCCGTAATAAGGAGACAGTGAACGTTGATGAGGTGAATTTGTTGAAGTGGTAGGGGAATAGTACCTGGTAGCCAGCACCTAGTATTCAGCGCCAACGACTAACGACCGACGACTAACGAATGTTCTTCCTTACTCACATCTGGCTGATTCCGTTGCTGCCGGCTTTTGGCGCGGCCGTCATGCTCTTTTTCGGCCGCAGGCTGCAGAAGGCTACGGTCAGCGCCGTTTGTGTCGGCACCATTGTTTTGGCTTTCATCATGGCCTGCGGCGCGTTCCAGCAGTACTCGGCCTGGTCCTCGACCCCGGAGAACTTTCACAAGCCCTATCAGACCATCCTTTACACCTGGCTCGGCACCGATACAGGGCACACGGGTTATGCCATGCAGGATGGGCAGCAAACTCCGTTCCAGGCCGATGCCGGCTTCCTGCTCGACCCACTTTCCAGCATCTGGCTGCTCTTCGTGACCGGCGTCGGAATGCTGATCCATATTTATTCCACCGGATACATGGCGCATGAAAGCGGCTATTACCGCTTCTTCGGATACCTCAACCTTTTTATGTTCTCCATGCTGACGCTGATTCTGGCGAATAACTACGTAATGATGTTCGTAGGCTGGGAGGGCGTGGGCCTCTGTTCGTATCTTCTGATCGGTTTCTATTTCCATCGCAAGTCCGCCACCGACGCGGGCAACAAAGCCTTCATCGTGAACCGCATCGGCGACGCAGGATTTCTGATGGGGATGTTCTTCATTGCGTGGATCTTTGGATCGCTGCGCTTCACGGATGTGACCGCGGTGGCGCGTCACAACGCCGCAGCTTTGATGGGAAATCCCTACATCACCGCCGCTACGCTGCTGCTGTTTGTTGGCGCATGCGGCAAGTCCGCGCAGCTTCCGCTCTATATCTGGCTGCCCGACGCCATGGAAGGCCCCACGCCGGTTTCCGCGCTCATCCACGCCGCAACTATGGTTACCGCGGGCGTGTATATGGTGGCGCGATCGAATGCGCTGTTTGTGCTGGCGCCGAAGTCGATGTTGGTGGTCGCGATCGTGGGCGCTCTAACCGCGATCTTCGCAGCTTCGATTGGCCTTGTCCAAAACGATATCAAGCGCGTGCTTGCGTACTCCACCGTATCGCAGCTTGGCTACATGTTTCTTGCGCTCGGCGTGGGAGCATTCGCCGCCGGCGTCTTCCACGTTTTCACGCACGCGTTTTTCAAAGCGCTGCTCTTCCTGGGCGCAGGTTCGGTGATTCACTCGATGAGTGGCGAGCAGGACATGCGCAACATGGGCGACCTGGGCCATCGTATTCCAACTACCCACGCCACCATGTTCATCGCCACGCTGGCAATTGCGGGGATCTTTCCGTTCGCCGGATTTTTCTCGAAGGACGCAATTCTATGGGAAACCTGGTCGCGTGAAGGCGATGCCTTCCGGCTGCTTTGGTGCATCGGCTACGCGACCGCCTTCATGACCGCGTTTTATATGTTCCGCCTGATGTACCTGACGTTCCACGGCCGTCCGCGCATGAGCCACGAGGTGGAGCACCATATTCACGAATCGCCAAAGTCGATGACGATCCCGCTGGTTGTGCTGGCGCTGTTCGCGATTGGCGCGGGCTGGCTGGGCTGGCCGCATAGCCTCGGCGGCTCCGACCGCTTTACCGCGTACCTGGAGCCGGTGTTCGCGCCCGAGGCGCGCGTGCTTCAGGTAGAGGGACGAACCACCCAGTTATATGAAGCCGCGAAAGAGGAAAAGCACAATACCGGCTGGGAGTGGACGTTGATGGGCTTGTCACTTGCTGCGGCCGGGTTGGGGTGGGGTATGGCCTGGAAATACTATCGCCACGCCGACAAGGATTACGCCGAACCCATCGCCGTGGCTGCCCCGCCCATCTACAACACCCTGATGAACAAATATTACGTCGACGAAGGGTACGACTACGTCGTTACCGGGCGCCGCAAGCTAGGAGACGTCCGCCTCGGCGTATTGGGGCTAGGCGAAGCGTCGGCGTGGTTCGACACGAATGTGGTGGATGGCGCGGTCAATGCGACTGGCTGGATCACGCGGGTTACGGCGACAATTTCCAGTTGGTGGGATAAATGGATCATTGACGGCATCGGCGTGAACGGCCCCGCGATTCTGGCGCGCATGCTCTCTTATCCAGCGCGCATGTTCGAGTGGGGACTGGTGCAGTGG
>JBAPQU010000090.1:0-9482 GCA_049280795.1 Candidatus Sulfotelmatobacter sp. | reverse complement strand
GCCGCCTACCTCCGCAAGCACGGCGCCGAAATACCGTTAATTTGCGAGCAGGCATCACTCGGAAACTTGGCGCGGTTCGGCGCAGCTCTGCTTGGCTGGCCGTCGAAGATTCTCCAAGGGATTCAGTTGAAACGCAGTCTCGCTGGAATTCCATTCGCTCCCAACAGCTGGCCCCTAGCCGCTCACGGCGAGCAGACTCTCAAAAGCGTGACCATTTCGCGCGGTGGAAGAGTCGAAACGATCGCCTGCGATTATCTGGCCTGCGGTTTTCATCTTGTCCCTAACATCGAATTGCCATTACTTCTGGGCTGTGCCGTCGCCAACGGCTGCGTGCAGGTCGATGACTTTCAGAGAACGACAGTGTCATCCATTTTCTGCGCCGGTGAACCCACAAGTGTTGGGGGCGTTGAGCTAGCGCTCATCGAAGGTCAGATTGCTGGCCTCGCTTCTGCCGGACGCACAGCCGAAGCGAGAGCGTTGTTCGGAGAACGCCACAAGGCGCGCCGCTTCGCGCAATTACTCGATCGCACATTCCGCCTCCGCCCGGAGTTGAGGAGCCTGCCTTTGCCGGAGACTATCGTTTGCCGGTGTGAGGATGTTTCTCATTCGCGTCTTCGTGAGCACACATCATGGCGTTCGGCCAAGTTGCACACACGTTGCGGCATGGGGCCATGCCAGGGCCGTATCTGCGGACCCGCGGTGCAATTCCTTTTTAAGTGGAAACCGGATTCGGTTCGGCCGCCGGTCTTCCCGGCTCGAGTAGAGACCTTAGCGGCCACGGCGGGCGAGTTGGACTGCAGCACAGCAAGAGGATAGGAGAACACTGATGAACTGGAAGGGCGTGATCCCTGCAATCACCACCGGATTCACCGAGGATCTTCGTGTCGATCACAATTTCTTGACCAAGCATTGCCGTTGGCTTCTGGACAACGGTTGCTCCGGGATTGTCGCGCTCGGTTCCTTGGGAGAGGGTGCGGCCTTGTCGTTTGACGAGAAGGCGGAGATTTTGCGCACTTGCGTTAGCGCCGTCGGCGGGCGCGGGCCTGTAGTGGCGTCCATTTCGGCGCTTACCACGTCTGAAGCAATCGCGCAGGCGAAGGCCGCTGCCGAGCTGGGCTGCGATGCGTTGATGGTGCTGCCGCCCTATGTCTACCAGGGAAGCTGGCGGGAAATGAAGACCCACGTTGCCGCCGTCTTCGAGGCGACTCCACTTTCCTGCATGCTGTACAACAACCCCATCGCCTACGGAACGGATTTTCTTCCTGAGCAAATCCGCGAACTGGCGGCGGAACATGAAAACTTCGAAGCCGTAAAGGAGTCGAGCACCGATGCCCGGCGCGTATCCGCCATTCGCGCACTCCTCGATCGCCGCCTGGAAATTTCTGTGGGCGTTGATGACGCAGTGCTGGAGGCGATCGGCGTAGGAGCGACCGGTTGGATTGCGGGTCTGGCCAACGCGTTCCCCCGGGAATCAGTTGATCTTTTCAACTGCGGTATCCATGGTGAGAGCGATAAAGCATTTGAGCTCTATCGCTGGTTCCTGCCCTTGCTTCGTATGGACACAGTGCCGAACTTCGTCCAGTTGATCAAGCTGGTCCAAGCCGAGGTGGGGATGGGAAATCCCCGGGTGCGCCCGCCCCGCCTGGAGTTGGTAGGCGACGAACTGAAGCAAATGCAAAAGATTATTCGCGATGCCCTGCGGTCAAAGCCGCAATCAACCAGCAGCTACGCCTTACCAACCGTAAAGTAGGCACGGAGAGAATGACAAAACTTTTTGGTCGATCACTGATCGGGTTTCGCGAGGGCAATGGTTCAGGAGAGTTGTCCTACGCCACAGATCCCACAAGCGGACAACATCTGCAGCCGGGATTTGCTGCCGCAACTGCAGAAGAGGTAGAACTCGCAGCCCGCCTCGCATCCGAAGCATTTGCCGTCTATAGCCGAGTTTCAGGACGTGAACGGGGCGCATTTCTACGTACGATTGCGTCGAAGATAGAATCAATTTCCTCTGACATAGTCGAACGCGCGCAGCAGGAAACTGCTCTCCCAAAAGCGCGCCTACAGGGTGAGACTGCACGTACCTGCGCTCAGCTTCGCTTATTTGCCGAGGTCGCGGAAGAAGGATCGTGGGTGGATGCGCGTATCGACCGCGCCGACCCCGACCGCAAGCCTGCGGCCAAGCCGGACATTCGTTCCATGCTGCGCCCGTTGGGTCCTGTTGTCGTTTTCGGCGCCAGCAACTTTCCGCTGGCGTTTTCGGTAGCAGGAGGAGACACAGCGTCCGCTCTCGCTTCTGGAAATCCTGTCATAGTAAAAGCACACGCCGCGCATCCCGGTACGAGCGAACTCGTCGGACAGATGGTGCGGGAAAGTATTCGGGAGTGCAATCTGCCCGAGGGTGTTTTCTCTCTGCTTTTCGGCAGCGGCGCGCAGATTGGCACCGCGCTCATGAAGCACCCTTTAGTGAAAGCCGGTGGCTTTACAGGATCGCGCACGGCGGGTAGAGCATTAATGGACGTGGCGGCCGCGCGCCCCGAACCGATTCCGTTCTACGCGGAGATGAGCAGCACAAATCCCGTATTCATTTTACCGGGTGCCCTGCGAGAGCGCGGCGAGGCAATCGCGGCCGGACTGCACACTTCGTTCACGCTAGGCGCTGGCCAATTCTGCACCAAGCCTGGAATGGTATTTCTTGCGCAGGGAGACGATGCTGTCTCGTTTACTGATAAGTTACGGCAACTTGTCGACGCTTCCGCGCCCTTCCATCTGCTGACCAGGAGCATCCACTCTTCTTATGATTCGGCCCTCGCCGGTCGGAAAGCGGATGTTGCGGTCACGCTTGTTGCTGAAGCTCCGAAAGCCACGCAGAGCGCTGGTTTTGCCGTAGGCTCCGCACTCTTTGAAACCGACGCAACTAAATTTTTAAGTTCTGACCTAGATGGTGAGATCTTCGGTCCCACCACGCTACTCATTCGGCATTCGAACCGCGATCAGATTCTCGAGATCGCCCGCTCTCTCGAAGGCCATCTCACCGCGACCATTCATGGCACGGAACAGGATCTCCGCGATTTCGCCGATCTCATCGCGATCCTCGAGCGCAAAGTCGGACGCCTCGTCTTTAACGGATTTCCGACTGGAGTCGAGGTCTGCCATGCGATGGTGCATGGAGGTCCGTATCCTTCAACCTCGGACGGCCGGTCCACATCGGTTGGAACCCGGGCGATTTTCAGATTTACGCGGCCGGTTTGCTATCAGGGATTTCCCGACGAGGGACTGCCAACGGAATTAAAGAACGAGAACCCGCTGGGAATCTGGCGCATGGTGGACGGACAGATGACTCAAGAATCGATCTCGGCTGCGCTCTCGATGCGAAAATCTTGATTCGGTTCTTATTTACCTGTTTTTTATTTACCAGCGCTGATGAACCTGCGCGCTGATTTTCTGTTCGTAGATTTTCCGGATCGCATCCATCGTTTCGCGCCTTAGAGGTGGAAGATCGGACGCGGCACAGTTCTCCGCAACCTGTTCGGGCCGCTTGCCTCCCGGAATCGCACAAGTCACAGCATCAAACCCGAGGATCCAACACAGCGCGAACTGGCTCATCGAAACTCCCGGCGGCAATAAATGCCGTACTTGTTCGACGGCTTCCAGCCCAGCGTCAAAATCCACTCCCGAAAAAGTCTCGCCAACATCGAACGACCCCCCGTGGCGATTGAAATTGCGATGGTCGTCGGCCACGAAAGTGGAGTCGCGGCGAAATTTTCCTGTGAGCAATCCGCTGGCTAAAGGAACCCGGGCAAGGATCCCAACTTGTTTCTGCTTGGCCTGTGGAAAGAAAAGTTCAGCCGGACGCTGCCGGAAGCAGTTAAAAATAATCTGCACGGTCTGGACATTGGGGAACTCGATTGCCTTGAGCGCCTCCTCCACCTTCTGAACGCTGACGCCGTAATGGCGGATCTTGCCGGCTTTTACGAAATCGTCAAGAATGCCGAATATTTCAGGACGGTAATACAGTTCCGTGGGAGGGCAGTGCAGTTGCAAAATGTCGAGGGCATCGGTCGCAAGATTTCGCAAGCTATCTTCGACCCAAGCCGTTAGGTTTGCCCGACTGTAAGCTTCGACGACTTGGCTCGGCAATCGCCGACCGGCCTTGGTAGCAACAATAATTTCGTCTTTGCGGCTCTTCTTGAGCTGCGCAATCAGGCGCTCACTGCGGCCATCGCCGTAAACGTCAGCAGTATCGATGAAATTAACGCCCGAGTCGACCGCCTTGTTTAGGGCGGCAAGCGCGTCTTCATCGGAGACTTTGCCCCACGCGCCTCCGATGGCCCATGCGCCAAAGCTGATCTCCGATACCTTCCAACCAGTTCGACCCAGCGGGCGATAGTTCATCGGCGTGCCGCACGTGCGCGGTGACGTCTCAAGAGATTACCGAATGTAAGCATTTCGCATATTGTAAATGACTCGCGATCCCGCATTGACGTAATCCCCGTCTTTCTCTGGATTCGCAGCAACTCCAGAGCAGCAGCAAGGGTTACAATGGTGCGGCTCTTGGGGAGTCGCAAAAACAGATTCTAATCAGAAGAATTGAATGATTCGCATCGGCAGCCTCATCCAGGAGTCCACTATGACGTGTTCTGTCTTTATCGGCACCAGCCTCGATGGCTTCATCGCGCGACTGAACGGCTCCTTTGATTTTCATCCGGAGGGCGGCGGCGAACCACACGGCTACAACGAGTTCATCGCCACCATCGATGCGTTGGTAATTGGCCGCAATACCTTCGAGACGGTTCTGGCCTTTCCAGAGTGGCCTTACGGCGATAAGCGTGTAGTGGTCTTGAGCAGCCGGCCCATCGATTTATCCAAAGTTCGCGGCGGCATCGTGGAGCAGATGGCCGGCTCTCCGGCTGAGATCGTTGTAAAGCTCGCTGCCAGCGGCGCCCATCATCTTTACATCGACGGAGGAATCACGATTCAAAACTTCCTGCGCGCTGGTCTGATTCAACGCCTAATCATCACTCGGGTGCCGGTGCTCATCGGGGAAGGCATTCCGCTGTTCGGCGCCCTGCCGCAGGATGTGCGTCTGCGTCACGTAGCCACCCAGCACTATCCCAGCGGCTTGGTTAAAAGCGAATACGAGGTTGTCGGCTAGCTGCCGCTCCTCAATGAATCATCGCTCCCAAAACCGCCACCACCACTCCCACCACGCTCATTACGATGCCCAAATGCCAGAATATTCGCCGTCCGGAAAGCAATGTGATTGAGGTAATTACCAATCCAATCTCAAGGAACACTTCAGCCAGGTCATAGCGATCGGCGCGCCTTTCCTCCATCAAAACCTCGGCTTCCAGCTTGCGCGCCTCATCCTGGATTTCTGCTTTGTCGTGCTTATACCGCTCCCCTTCCTGCGCCGACTTTTCCCTGAACTTAGCCATCGCTCCCGCGTCGCTCGCACCTGCAACCGCGGCAAAATCGGCGAACAACTCGTCCTCATGCTCGCGAATATTCTTGGCCTGGTAATAGGCCCACTGGTCGGAGGACTTCGCCTGCAGCACAACTTCCTCCGTGTGCGCCCGATGCCCCAGCAATGACACCACAGCCACGAACACCGCTAGCATCGCCATCGTCAACGACACTGGCGCCAGGCTGGGATTGTTGTGCCCGTGTTCGGCATGTTCCTGCAGTTCCTGAAGTTCGTCACTCATAAATCCTCCAATCGCGACTGTTACAAGTTGCTGGTCGTAGCCTCGTATTCTTGCGGATAGACGATCTTACGGATAGACGATTCTCCTAGCAAGCAGCATTCCGCTTTTAAAGATCGCGTCGAATGTCGACACCAGAACTGGCAACTGGCAACAGCCAACTGCCTCACTCCCCCATTACCTTTACGATCACCCGCTTGTCGCGCTGCCCATCGAACTCCGCATAAAAGATTCGCTGCCAGGTTCCCAGATCTAGTTTGCCCGAAGTAATCGGCACAATCACCTCATGATGAATCAGCAGAGCCTTCAAGTGCGAGTCGCCATTATCTTCGCCGGTTTCGTGGTGTTTGTAGTTCTTGCGGAACGGAGCGAGGTGTTCCAGCCACTGATCGATATCCTCGATCAGTCCACTCTCATTGTCGTTCACATAAACCCCGGCTGTGATGTGCATGGCGGAAACCAGCACCATGCCTTCCTGCACCTTGCTCTTGCTTACGATTTCTTCCACCTGCGGCGTGATATGCACGTACGCACGATGTGTTTTGGTATGAAACTTCAAGTATTCGGTAAGAATTTTCATGGTATGACTCTCGTTTCCCCAAAGATGTTACGAGAGATTCTACCCGAGCCCGGAACTGAACCAATGGGACGCTCACTTCCGTTCACAGACAATTCGCTACGACTGCGTCATACTCGAATCGGCGGTGGAGGTTGTAGTGCTGTTTAGGCTTGATTATTTGTCGTGCATATTAACGGTTGTGTCGACTGTCCTGATCGGAAAACGTTGCTGGGAGGGTTGGATTCTGGCGGCCATCAATAGCATAGTCGTCTGCCTCATCGGTTTCCGGACTGCGCAATTCGGCTTCATTCCCGCGAACTTGTTTTGCATTGCCCTCTACGCTGTAAACCTACGCTCCTGGCGCAAGCCTCAGAACCACTAAGCGCTCTAGTATCAATTGCTTCCCAGTCATACTTCCTGCGACTCATTGGGGTCGAATCGGACTACCCTGCAACAATTAACGGAACAAAATCATCCATTATGGGTTTAATCAGTATGGAGAAAGCATTCGTTCAGCAAGGAAAATTAAGGAGAAAGAATGCGACATTTCGAAAGAAAAGCAACACTCACGATAGCGATCTTAGCGTTGGTACTTATGATTAGCTGGTCAGCCACTCGATCGATGGCCCAGGATTCCGGCCAGGCCCCGCCTCCGCAGCCAGCAGATCAGTCCCAGGCCCCGCCGCCTTCTTATTCACCGGAGCAACTGGACAAGATGGTCTCCCGGATCGCGCTGTATCCCGATCCGCTCTTGGCGCAGATTCTCGCGGCAGCCTCTTATTCCGACCAAATTCCCGACGCTGCCAAGTGGGCCGATGAACACCATTACCTAACCGGCGACGCACTCGCCAACGCCATCAACGAAGACCATCTTTCGTGGGATCCCAGCGTGCAGGCGTTGCTGCCATTCCCCTCGGTTCTCGACACCATGGCCTCCGATATAGATTGGACCCAGAGTCTGGGCGATGCTTTCCTGGCCCAGAAGCAAGACGTGATGGATGCCGTGCAACGCATGCGGCAGAAGGCGAAGGATTTTGGCTATCTGCGCAGCAATGATCAAATTATTGTCAACGCCTCCGGCCCTTACATCGACATCGATCCGGTTAATCCGGGTTTCATCGTTGTGCCTGCGTATGATCCGGCGATCGTTTTCTGGCCTCCGCGGCCCGGCTTTTTCGTAGGCGGCGCGATCGGCTTCGGCTTTGGCATTAACATCGGCGTGGCATTTCGTCCCTGGGGATGGGGTTTTGCCCGCTTTGATTGGGGTGCACACGCCCTGTTTATCAACAACGTGGTTTGGGGACGTACCTGGGCCAACCGCGGCTTCTACGCCCATCCCTATGCCGGCGTGCATCGCTGGGGACCAGGACCGCGCGTCGAAGGCCATGCACTGATTCGCCGCGATGCAAATGAACGCCGCGCTGCCCGCGAAGGCCATGCCCGCCCGGAAGAGCGGCACCACCGGTAGAGGGGAAGTGAGGAAGTTCGGCTGCCCCGTCCTTGTCTCTGTATTTTGTGCAGAGACAGGGCGGGGATTTTGCATCTTTCTTAGGATTGGTTCGTCAGGCTGACGCCCTACCGCGTAGTCTCTTCAATCTCCGAAATCCAGTCCGGCCTCTTCAATACTTCCCGCGGCTTGGGACCATCCGCTGCGCCCACAATTCCATCCTGCTCCATCAGATCGATCAGATGCGCAGCGCGCCCGTAGCCGATGCGCAACCGCCGTTGCAGCAGGGAAGTGGACGCCTTGCCAAACTCCACCACCAGCTTCACCGCATCCTGATAAAGCGGATCGTCCTCACCACCGCCGTTGGATCCCTGAACTCCGTCGCCGCCGCTTCCGGTCTCGCGCTCATCCCTTGGCACCTCCAGGAACTGCTGCTGATATTCGGCCGTGCCTTGCTGCTTCCAGAACTCCACTACCGCCGCAATTTCCTTCTCGGTAACCAGCGGCGCATGCAGCCGATGTACCCTCGCCGATCCTGAAGGCAGATACAGCATGTCGCCCTTGCCCAGCAGTGCCTCAGCGCCGTTGGCATCGAGAATCGTTCGCGAATCCACCTTGGTTGCAACCCGAAAAGAAATTCGCGCCGGAAAGTTCGCCTTGATTAATCCGGTAATCACATCCACCGAGGGCCGCTGCGTCGCCAGCACCAGATGAATGCCCACCGCGCGCGCCATCTGCGCCAGCCGCGTGATCGACTCCTCGACGTTCGACGAATCGAGCATCATCAAGTCGGCCAATTCGTCGATGATGATCACGATGTAAGGAATCGGCTTGTCGTCGGAGTCTTCTTCAAACAGGCTCGGCGTTGCGCCGTC
Source organism: Candidatus Sulfotelmatobacter sp. (assembly GCA_049280795.1). Taxonomy (GTDB): domain Bacteria; phylum Acidobacteriota; class Terriglobia; order Terriglobales; family Acidobacteriaceae; genus Sulfotelmatobacter. The sequence continues at coordinate 899 of JBAPQU010000090.1, read as the reverse complement.
GAACAGCCGATTGTATTGATCGATGTTGCGCACGCCCTTTGCCGCCAGTAATTTCAGCCGCCGCTCCATCTCCCGCACCGCGTTGCGCAGAGCATTCGCCGCCAGCTTCGGCTCGGTGATGATCGGGGTATAAAGATGCGGCACGCCTTCATAGTTGCCCAGCTCCAGCCGCTTCGGATCCACTAGAATCAGCCGCACCTGGTCTGGCGTCGCCTTGTACAGAATTGACATGATGAAGGCATTGATGGCCACGCTCTTGCCCGCACCGGTCGAGCCGGCAATCAGCAGATGCGGCATTCCAGCAAGATCGGCGACCACGATTCGCCCATTAATATCTTTGCCCAGAGCCATCGTCAGCTTCGACTTCTGGCCCATGAACTCCTGCGACTCAATGTTTTCTCGCAGCCAGATGATCTCGCGCTCGCGGTTCGGCACCTGAATGCCCACCGTCGATTTCCCCGCCATGCGCTCGATCAAGATGCTCTCAGCCTTCAGCGCTAAACAAAGATCGTCGGTGAGGTTGGTGATGCGGCTGTACTTGATTCCGGCGTCCGGCTTGAACTCAAACGTCGTGACCACGGGGCCAGGATTAATCTGCGTGATCTGCCCATGCACATCGAACTCGGCATACTTCTCTGTCAGCACTTGGGCCAGCAGCTTAAGTTCGTCAGCGTCCACGGTTTGCTGCTCATCCGCGCGCTGCAGCAAACTACTCGATGGCAATTTATATCCGCCCGCGATCCGCGGCATGGTGGTCTTGGCTTTGTGATCGCTGTCGGCGCGCTGGGTAACGTGGGGATCAATCGCGCTTTCAACGGTAGCCAAAGACTCGGGCAAAATACCGCCGGTCGCCGCCGGTGCATCTTCCGCAACCTCGGGCCCCAGCATGCGCTCAATAC